>CAZQIC010000071.1:0-23831 GCA_964593555.1 uncultured Bacteroidia bacterium
ATCTAAAAAAAAATACGGTTACATTTGTTAAAATCAATTAATAGAACCTCCCTATTGACGGAAATAACATCATTAATGATTATGGAGTAATTCCAATATACCTCACCATTTTTGTAACGGGCATTGCGAGAGCATTTATGAGTCCATCTTTTTTTGCATTATTATCTCAAATCGTACCTAAGGAACTTTTTGCAAATGCATCAACATGGAACAGTACAGTTTGGCAAATTGGAGCTGTATCAGGCCCGGCGATCGGCGGTTTGATATATGGTTTTTATGGAATTACAGCTTCTTATAGCGTAGTTATTATTTCAATTTTAATTTCATTGCTTTCTATTCTTATGGTGCCATCCAAGCCACTACCCTCAATCAATAAAAAAGAATCCATTTTTTCCAGCATCGCAGTAGGTTTACGTTTTGTTTTTAAAAACCAGGTGATGCTTGGGGCAATTTCTCTTGATCTTTTTGCCGTATTGTTTGGCGGTGCAATTGCATTGTTACCAGTGTATGTCGATAAAATATTACATCAAGGCCCGGAAATACTAGGTATCATGAGAGCAATGCCCGCCTTTGGCGCTGTGATCATGGCAATCATGATGGTATTCTATCCTCCATTAAAAAAAGCAGGAAGAAATTTATTACTCGCTGTTTTAGGATTTGGAATTTCAATTATTGTGTTTGCCATCTCCACTAATGTTTACCTTTCTGCATTTGCTTTGCTCATCAGCGGAGCATTGGATAATATAAGCGTAGTGATTCGCCACACCATTTTACAGGTAATGACACCCGATGATATGCGCGGAAGAGTATCATCGGTGAATAGTATATTTATTGGCTCATCGAATGAAATAGGAGAATTTGAATCTGGTTCTATGGCTAAGTTAATGGGACTTGTACCTTCTGTAATTTTTGGCGGAACAATGACCATACTTGTTGTTGGTGCAACATTTAAACTAGCGCCGGAGTTGAGGAAATTAAATTTGTCTGAAAAATAAAAAAACAATTTGAGTAGAAAAAATCCCGAAAAATCGGAATGTGATAGTGTAACTATCCTGTTTCGAATTGACTCGCAAACAACAGTATCTCGATATACTCGCCAAAAGCGAATTATCGGGATGTGATGGTGTAACGCTATACTCCACATTAACTCACAAAACTTATTATCCCGATACACTCGCGAAATGCGAGTTATCGGGATGTGATAGTGTAACACTCGCATCCTCAGTCGGCTCATTAACACAATCAGCAAAAAACCCCGTACACAAAGCGTGGCGGGGTTCAAAAGCGCTAAGGCTTTTGTGAGCTCAAAAAACTATTTAATTTACGCTTACATGTTATTCATTAACTTTTTTTTGCATTGAACCCGAATGAAGCACCTACCCTAACGCCATCCTTATGTGGGACCACATATGCGTTAACCGGAATGTTAAGCTTACCGGATTTAAATGTTTTTCCAAACGCAAAAATAAATGATGTCGATAATTTCACGTCTCCTCTTGAATCCATTCGAGTAGTAATTGGGTTTGGATTAGGGGATACACTTCCAAAACTATCTGTATTTGTTTCATTCCACTCCTGCTTTCTGTGCCATGTATTGTTTTCATAGTATCCCTCAGCCGTTGTAATAAGTGTTGCAGAAGGGCCAAACGCAAACTCCCACCCATTTTTATTATTCCTCAACCCATTCATAATTGTAAAACTTGGAATGAACAATCCCTGATCAAGCCCTGTAACCATTGGTACAAACTCAAACAAAGCTTGAAAGTTCCCTTCGTTCAAATATTGTTTTTCAAATTGGTAACCAAACTGGAACATCAATGGAAAAGCATCATAACCCCCATATTGTTTTGGCCCTCTAAGATAATCCGCTGTTTTTCCTGTGAAAACAGTAAATCCCATTCTTGGTCCATCGAGGCTTAGTTTTTCTGCTTCAGGATTATTAGTAAGATTATCATAATTAAATTCTTTTGTCAGGCGCATCATTATATCCTTGTTCACTCCCTTATCATAAAATTCGTGAAGACTGACATTTAATATTGTCTGTATCTCCTTAGGTAAATTCAGGAACTCTTTGACATACGATTTTTCAACCACTTTTGATCCTATATCAATTTGCCTTAATGTTACAATGATCATATCCCCATAGAGATTTACACCACCGGATAACATTTTATCTACACTAATAGTTGTTCCCACTTCAACTAAACATTCTTTACCATAACAATTATTAATGGTGAGTTTATGTTTCTCAATTAAGTAAGCAACATCATATTTATCAACCACTTCAAACGTATCAAGTCTCTCCATTTCCAATCTCAGTAAATTACCCATCTGTGAAGGGTCCAGACCAAGACCATTTGTTTCAATATTCAACAATGCCATTTTTTGTTTTTTAACAGACATGTCCTGTGAAAAAATTTTCGGCAGCGACAATAATACTGTTCCAGCAAATACTATTGCAATTTTTATTTTAAAAGATGTTGTTTTCATTTTATTATTATTTTAAATTATTATTTATACAACAAATTTATATCCTGACGGGAGCAGAATGTAATTGATATATGCGGTAGAAAATTCGTTAATAGGTATTTATACTAGAAAAACAGGCCCACGCAATAAGCAAAAACTAAATTTGCAAAAAATGCAAAAATGAGGTATACTTATTGAAAATTTCGCCAATTATAAACTGTTCAATGGCGCATTTTACTGAACAAAAACATTAAATAGAGATGAAAAATCCGGTACAAAAAAATTTTATTGAAAAAATCAAACAAATAATTCCGCCAAGTCTTTCACTTGTTGATGAATTAGCAGATTTGCTTGAAGTAAGTACCGATAGTGCATACAGGAGGATCCGTTGCGAGACAGCATTAAGTATTGATGAAGTAACTAAAATATGCCATAAGTATAAAATATCGTTTGATACTTTCACAGGGGATAGCGGCGGGGCTGTATCATTCAATTATACTCCTATTCGAAAAGATGAAAAAAATTTCGAATTGTACCTCAAAGGCATTTTAACCGATCTGAAAAAAATACAATCTTTCGAAAAGAAACAAATAATTTTTGCTGCGGAAGACATTCCTCTTTTCCATTATTTTTCTTTTCCTGAACTTACCGCATTTAAACTCTTTTATTGGAACAAATCAATTGTCAACGCACCTTCATTAGCAGATAAAAAATTTGATCCTGCACATGTTGATAAGGTCCTTACCGAAACCGCGAAACAAATTATTGACACCTATATATCAATCCCCTCAATAGAAATATGGTCGGAAGAAACGGTAAATGTTCTTATTAAGCAAATTGAATTTTTTTGGGATTCCGGGCTATTCAAAAATCAAAAAGATGCATTGTTGATCTGCGAAGAATTCGAAGCGATGATCAATCTTGTAAAAAAACAGGCCGAACTGAGTTCCAAATTTATTAAGGAAGAAAAGTGGGCCGTTAATGAAGGAAATTTCCAGCTCTTCAATAGTGAGGTTACCATAGGTAATAATTGTATTCTTGTTTCTGTTGGCGACACAAAATTCACTTATTTGTCGCATCATACATTTAATTCAATGAGCACCAGCAACCAGGAGTTTTGTAACGATACCGAGGAATGGATAAAGAACCTCATAAAAAAATCCATGCCCATTAGCGGTGTTGCTGAAAAACAACGTTTCCAGTTTTTCAGAAAAATTGAAATTGACCTGGAGAGATTAAAAAATAAGATCAGTCAATAACATGATTATTCCTGCAGAGGGAATTGTTGATTTTTTAAACCTCAAGTACGATCAGTACAACCGTTTGGATTTTATTGAAACAGATCCAATATCTGTGCCTCACCAGTTCTCCCAAAAAGAAGACATAGAAATTGCAGGCTTTTTAGCGGCTACTATTGCATGGGGTCAAAGGAAAACGATCATCAATAACTCCAACAAATTAGTGCAATGGATGGACTATTCCCCTCACAATTTTGTAATGAACGCTTCAAAAAAAGAAATTGAAAAATTTAAAGATTTTAAACACCGAACATTCAATGGTACTGATTGCATTTATTTTTTACGCTCATTAAAAAACATTTACAAAAATCATGATGGCCTTGAAGGAGTTTTTAACACGGGTTTTCAGAAAGGCGGCAGTAAAGAAGCAATTACTTTTTTTCGTGAAATATTTTTCGAGATCGATCATCCTTCACGAACATTAAAACACATATCGAATCCGGAAGATAATTCAGCTGCAAAAAGAATTAATATGTATTTACGCTGGATGATACGGAAAGATAAACGCGGAGTTGATTTTGGCCTGTGGAAAACATCCCCTTCCCTGCTCTGCTGCCCTTTGGATGTGCATAGCGGGAATGTTGCACGAAAACTTGGAATTTTAAAACGTACGCAAAACGATTGGAAAGCCGTAAAAGAACTCACTGACATCTTATTGGAGTTCGATCCAAAGGACCCTGTGAAATACGATTTTGCGTTGTTCGGACTTGGAGCGTTTGAAAAATTTTAGCTGATCTTTTTCAATACCTCAATTGTTCTCGTCAACATCTCATCAGTAAAATCAAGGTGAGTTACAAAACGAACATTTTGTCCACCGAAAGGAACTGCTTTAATATTTTCATTGGCAAGTTTCTTAACAAAAGCATCGCCGGATATTTTTTCATCAAGCGCAAAAATGATAATATTTGTTTCTACCGGCTCAACTGATCTAACATACGATTGCAAGGAAAGTACATTTCCAATTTCCTTAGCTCTTTTATGATCATCTGTTAACCTCTTTACATTATTATCCAATGCGTAAACACCCGCGGCAGCAATAAACCCAGCCTGCCTCATTCCCCCTCCAAAAACTTTGCGTACCCTTCTCGCATTTTTGATAAATTCGCTTTTACCCAACAATACTGATCCGGCAGGCGCCCCCAATCCTTTAGATAAACAGATCGATACAGAGTCCATTAAACCACCAACATCCTTAGCACTATAATTGTGCTCCACCAATGCGTTAAATATCCTTGCGCCGTCTAAATGGAATTTTAATTTATTGTCTTTACAAACTTTAGATAATTCCTTCATTTCATTCAACTCATACATACTGCCACCCGCTCTGTTCACAGTATTTTCAATGCATACCAAACTTGTGCGCGTTAACCAATCCTGCACAGGATTAATATTTTCTAATACTTGTTTTGTATTTATCCTTCCCCGATCGCCATCTAATATCTTTGATTGTACACCTGAGTTAAAAGCAATTCCCCCTCCTTCGTAATTATAAATGTGTGAATGTTTATCACATAGCAATTCATCACCCGGCTGAGTATGAACTTTTATCGCTACCTGGTTAGTCATTGTTCCACTCGGACAAAAAAGGCCGGCCTCCATACCAAAAAGTTCGCATGCCTTTTTTTCTAATTTTAAAACCGTAGGGTCCTCTGCAAAAACATCATCACCCACATCAGCATTCATCATTGCATCAAGCATCCCTTTTCCGGGCTTTGTCACAGTGTCACTTCTTAAGTCGATAATCATATGTTGAAATTGATTAATATGTTAACTTTGAATTTAGGTATACTGAAAGTAGTACAAAAGTAATCAACACAATGAGGTTTAACAAAATTGCACCCCTCGTATTTACACTTCTTATATTGAAGTGCTATGCTTTTGCTCAGGACAAATATTGCATTTTCTTCACCGATAAAAAGAATGTTTCGTATAACCCTTACGAATACCTGGATAAGAAAGCCATTGAAAGAAGAATAAAGCATGGTATTTCCTTATACGATAGCACAGATTTTCCTTTAAACCAACAATACGTTGAAAGTGTATACCACATTGCAGACTCCGTGTTGATACAAAGCAGGTGGTTTAATGCGGTTATTGTTTATGCTTCTGAAAATAAAATTGAAAAAATAAAAAATCTCTCCTTTGTAAAAAACATAGAACTATTACCTGAATATAAGTCTATATCCGCAAGTATTGATTTTGACTCCGGACTTTCAGAAAGTGAATACGAAAAACTCAAGAACCAGACAGCCGGTTTTCAACCAGAAAAATTCTGGGACAATAATATCAATGGCAAAGGAGTACGGATCGCTGTTTTTGACCTGGGCTTTCCTACTGTAGATGTTAGTCCGGCCTTTGAACACATCAGAAAACAAAACCACATAATTAAAACCTATGATTTCGTAAAAAGAAAAGATAATGTTTATGCGAACGGCACTCATGGAACAATGGTCCTCTCTTGTATTGCCGGAATGGTTGGCGAAAAAAAAATAGGACTTGCAACTGAAGCAGAATTTTTATTGGCAAGAACCGAATATACGACCCGAGAACCATATTCAGAGGAACAAAACTGGCTGGCGGCTGCAGAATGGGCCGACAAAAATGGCGCAGACATTATTAACAGTTCTGTTGGATACTCAGATTGCAGATATTTTGTTAAAGATATGACAGGTAAAAGTTTTGTTGCAAGAGCCGCAAACATGGCAGCGAGAAAAGGAATCCTTGTTATCAACGCAGCAGGGAATGAAGGCGCTGGAGAATGGAAAACAATAATTACACCAGCCGATGCTGATAGTGTTTTAACTATTGGAGCTATCGACCCAACAACAAATATTCGCGCTTCATTCAGTTCATTCGGACCAACATACGACAAAAGATTAAAACCGAATATCTGCGCGGCAGGACTGGTGATTGTTGCTGCACCAACAGGGCTGATAGAGTCGCAAGGAACTTCATTCTCAAGTCCTCTTGTTGCAGGCTTTGCTGCATGCGCGCTGCAATGTAAACCACAATTAAAAGCAATGGAATTGTTTTCTGAAATTGAAAAATCGGGAAATCTTTACCCCTATTATGATTATGCCCATGGATACGGAGTTCCACAGGCATCATACTTTATTGGTGATACAAAAATTAAAAATATTGAATGCCCATTTGAAATTACCAGAACCGATATGGCCATTGAAATTAAATTCAAAAAAATGTATATCGAAAATGAGTTGAACACCTCTAATGGCTTGCTTTATTATCACATCGAAAACCCAGAAGGTTATTTATATAGATACGCTGTGGTAAGCGTTTACTCTGAAATCCCTGCAGAATTTTCGATCAGCAATTATAAGCCGGGTAGTACCATAAGAGTTCGTTTTGACAAATGGGTACAAACATTTAAAATAAATTAAGAAACTTACACAGATGAAAAGAACACTTCTTCTAATTATTCTTACCATTTCTTTCCTTGCAGTAAGATCTCAATCCGTGCTATTGGACGAAGAAGTAAAAGATGAACCAAACACAGACACGTTTGGTCCAAATCAAAAAAAGTTCGCCCATTTCTATATTGGCTACGGTATCCCCGTTGGTCCATCCGAAAGTGACAGTGTTGCCATTGTTACTGTCAGATCCTATGAATATGTATTTGGTTATAGATTTAAATATCGTGTATCTCAATTTTATTCTTTTGGCTTTGACCTGAACTTTAATTCCAAAATATTCACTATTAAACAGGATTCCTTTAAACTGTTTCCAAACAGCATAATTCATGATAGGGAAAAATTACAATTGAGAAATGCAGGACTAACTATATACAACAGGTTCAACTATGGAAAGAGAGGCAACAAAATTGGAAACTATATAGATCTTGGTGCTTACCTTGACTGGACACCTAATCCTACTTATATTACTTATGACGAGTATTCTATTGTAAATTCCGTTGGGGCAAGCAATACCCGCCAATACCATAAAGGCCTGATTTATTTAAACCCCATTAACTATGGACTTATTGGGAGAATAGGATTTGGAAAATTTGCACTTTGTGGATCATACAGGCTGTCAGATATGTTTTATAAGCAATATATCTATACAGAATTGCCCAGAATAATTGTTGGACTTCAAATAGGATTGGTAAAGAAGTAAAACTTATTTTTTTCGAGCAATCATTAAACCATCCCTGATAGGAAATAATACATTCTCTACCCTTTTATCACTTATAATTTTTTGGTTATAAGCGACGATTGCTTTTGTGTCAGTATCCATTTTTTCCTTTTGATCCAGTACTTTTCCGCTCCACAATACATTATCGGCAATAATAAAGCCTCCGGGCCTTACTTTATCAAAAACCAGGTCGTAATAATTGCTATAATTTATTTTATCAGCATCGATAAAAACAAGGTCAAATGTTTCTTTAATACCCGGGATAATTTTCATCGCATCTCCTATCAAAAAATTTATCTTCTTATCAACCCCCTCCTTCAAAAAATATTTCCTTACCATATTTTCCAGTTCATCATTAATATCAATCGTAAATAGTTTCCCGTTTTCTTTAAGTCCTTCACAAAGGCAAATAGCCGAGTAACCTGTGTAGGTACCAATTTCTAAAATATTTTGAGGGCGTATCATTTGACTCAACATTGCAAGCACTCTGCCCTGCAAATGACCAGAAAGCATCCGTGGCATGAGGATCTTTGCATAAGTTTCCCTGTTTAGTTCCTTTAATACAGGGGGTTCTTCAGAGGTATGGCCTATAACATACTCTTCAATTTTGGGTTCTAAAAAGTCCATATAATATTTTGATTTGTCGGTCTAAAATAAAGATTAATCTCTCAAATGTAAGGTTTTATTAACCTCATACTGTTTGTAACTCCACAATGAGGGTCTAAAAATACGTTGTTTATTTTTAGACTTTGGTATTATGAAACGGATAATACATCTGTGTTTAATATCCATTTTCTTTTTTTGTACCCATTCTTCTGCCCAAAAAGAAAAAAAGTACAATTCAAAAGTACTTGTTGGAGACGAAAGTGAACTGTTAGACAATGCCGAATTTTATTTTTCGGAAAAAAATTACACAAGGGCCCTTCCCCTGTTTCTTATAATAGACGAGGCCCATCCCGAAGAGCATTATTTTAAATACATGGCGGGCCAATGCTGCATTTCAATTGATCTTGAAAGAAAAAACGCAATAAAGTATTTAACAGACATTGAGAACACGGAAAATGCTTATATAAAAAGGAATATATTTCTGTATTTAGGGAAAGCATATCATATAAATAATGAATATGAAAGAGCAATTGATTATTTTAATAAACAGCTCGCAGTAACAACTTCCGTAGCTGATCAACTGCTGATCAAACAGTACATAGAACAATGTAAGAATGGGGAAAAAATATTAAAAGACAAAATTGTTTTAGAAGTACACAACATTGGTTCTGAGATAAATTCTTCTGCATCGGAGTATGTACCTCTTATTACATCAGATGGATCTGTTATTATATTTACCTACAGAGGATCCCGAAGTTTAGGGGGCCTTATGGATTACAAATTAAAGGCCGATCTTGATGGGATTTACTACGAAGATATTTTTATCTCCAATAATGTTGGCGGACATTGGCTTTATCCTACTGGGATTGCGGATAACATCAATACAAAAGGGCATGATGCGAGTATTGCGTTTTCTTCGGATGGACAAACTCTGTTTATTTTCAAAAGTACACCGAAAGACAATGGAGATATTTTTGTAAGCAAATTAGTTGGGGATCTTTGGTCTGACCCTGTTCGGCTTGGTAAAAACATTAATACGGAATTCTGGGAGGGAAGCTGCTCACTTTCATCTGATGAAATGACACTCTATTTTTCAAGTGAACGGCCAGGGGGTATAGGTGGCAAAGACCTATGGGTTTCTCAATGGGAAAACGGTGATTGGGGTGTGCCAAAAAATTTAGGTCCTTCAATAAATACTCCTTATAATGATGATGCTCCATTCATTCATCCTGATGGTGTTACACTTTTCTTTAGCTCCGAAGGCCATAATAGTATGGGGGGGTATGATATCATGTTCTCTAAATTTCAGAAAGATGATACATGGAGCACTCCGGAAAACATTGGAATGCCAATAAATTCAGCAGGAGATGAACGTTACTATGTATTAAGTGCGGATGGAGAAAGCGGTTTTTTCTCCAGTGACAGGGAAGGTGGTTTTGGCGAACAGGATATTTATAGAGTAACCCCTGCAATTGAAGGCGATCCACCGCCACTAGCATTGTTACTGGGAACTGTAATGATGGATGATAAACCAATTGGTGCTACAATAAATGTAAAAAATATAACTACGGGTGTAGACGGAAGAAAGCATAATGCAAATTCACTTACAGGAAAATACTTGCTCGCTCTTACTCCCGGCAACGACTATAAAATTGCAATTGAAGTGGAAGGAGCTAATTCCAACATCCAGTATTTAGATATTAAAGGGCTTGATACTTACGTAAAGGTGGAACAGAACATACCTTTTTATACAGAAGAATATAAAAAAGCAAACAATATTACTGAAGAGGAAGGGACTGTATCACTTCAAAAAACGTTGAATGAGCAAGTGACCAAGTTTAAAGAGGAGAGCAACACGGAATATTATGAGGCGAATAAATACAATGAAGTGCTAAAGAAATATGGGGACGAAACGAAAGAGGGTGTAACTTTCCAGGTAGAACTTGGCACTTATGAAAATCCAGACGATTTTGATCCAAAAAAATATGCTGACTTGGGAAAAATAAGCAAGCGAATAGATAATGATGGTAACGTTACTTATTCCATTGGCTCGTTCAAAACGCTGCTTGATGCGGAAATATTTAAATACAAAGTGATAAATGCAGATACCAATAATAAAAAGAATATTGTAGTTACTACCAATGATAACGGAGAAAGAAAAATCATACAAGAATATAAAGCGGCCGACTATAAGAAGAACAAGTACTCTCCATTATATCCTCAAACAATTAAATCACAATCTCTCATAAGCCTTAACGATAATAAGGAGTATAACAACCTTGTTAAGGACAAAGGTGCAGTAAAAATAGACGGGCTCTCTTATAAACTTGAAATAGGGACCTTTGCTGATACAAATGAATTTCACAAACTTGGTTTGGACAAATATGGACCTATAAATAAAAAAGTCTTATCCAACGGATCAACACGTTATACCATTGGGGAGTTTCAGACATTGGCCGAAGCAGATGAATTCCGTAAAAAAGTAGCGGAAGAAAACAGTAACGCAGCAAAATCATTTGTAACCGTATTTTATTTTGAAGAAAAGCAGTCCGTAAAAGAATTCTTTGATTCTAACATTGTTGCAAAAACGGCTACTGCAAAAGTCGGCACCAAACAAACCAAAACTACTACAGTTGCAAAAGCAAATACCAAAACTTCAAATTCGAATTCAGTCGCAAAAACAACTCCAGCTGCTAAACAGGATTATCCGACCTTAGTGAAAGACAAAGGCTCCTACCAGACAGAGGGACTTACTTATAAAGTAAATGTAGGATCTTTTACAGACACTAGCGAGTTTAATGCATTAGGTCTTGAAAAGTATGGAAAAGTTGAGAAGAAAGTAGCTGAGGACGGCACCATTAGTTATTCTGTTGGTGAATTTAAAACGTTAGCCGAGGCAGATGCATTTCAAAAAAAGATAGCAGCAGAAAATCCAAAAGTCTCCAACTCACTTGTTAAAGCATCTTATAAAGATGAAGAGCATACAGTACCTGAACTTTTCAATTCCGGCATTATTAAAAAAACAAAGCCTAAAGAAAATAACAACACACCAACTATAACTGCATCAACAAAAAACAAAACAGAAAAAAGTAAAAAAACCACCCCTCCCCTTTTCACTCCTGAAAATATTATCGTTACAGCCGAGATAACAGCAGAAGAAAAACAATCATTGGCGCAAGACATTCCATGCGACAGTTCTGCATCAACCGATTTTTCATTTTTCGTCGGAAAAAGTCTTAATGATCCCCAGGTGTATTCTAAATTGATAGCTACTGCAGGCGGACTTTGTGTAGATGGCTTAAAATTTACAGTACAGATCGGAGCTTACCGCTTACCGCAAAACTTCAAATATCAGAACCTAACAGTATTTGGCAACGCTGATATAAGAGATTATCCTGATGGAGTAACCCGCTTCACCATGAAGGAATTTGACAATATTAAAGAAGCAGATGTATTCAGGCAAATTGTAATGCAAAGAGGAACACGCGATGCCTGGATCACAGCTTGGTATAATGGAAAGAGAATAACTCTTGAGGAATTAATACCGCTTAACTTTTACGGAAGAGCAATTAACTAAAGTGATTTATCATCCACCATTTTAAGCCAGTTGTTCACTTCTCCTGCAACGGATTCGAGACAACCTCCTCTAAATGGAGAAGTCAGATCTGCAAGTTCTACAAGTTCAAGGAATGATCTTGATCCACCAGCACTACAAAGTTTAATATAATCTTTAAGCGCCTTTTCCCTATTGTCATTTGCTTTTTTCCAGAACTGGAAAGCACAGATCTGAGCTAATGTATAATCGATGTAGTAGAATGGACTTTCGTATATATGTTTTTGCTGCTGCCAAAATCCTCCGGTTTCAAGGTAGTCGTTATCGGGATACTTTCTGAACGGAATATATTTACGCTCAATATTTCTCCATGTATTATTTCTTTCCTTTGGACTTGCAGTTGGGTTTTCGTATATCCAATGTTGAAATTCATCAACAGCAACACCATATGGAAGAAAAAGTATCGCCTTACTTATATGTGAAAACTTAAATTTATCAGTGTCCTCTCCAAAAAATAGATTCATCCATGGCCACGTAAGAAATTCCATACTCATCGAATGGATTTCGCAGGCCTCCAACGTTGGAAAATGATATTCCGGAATGTTAAATGTGCGGCTCGAATACACCTGGAAAGCGTGCCCTGCCTCATGTGTAAGGACTATAATATCGTGTGTTGTTCCATTAAAATTAGAAAAGATATAGGGACTTTTGTAATTATTAAAATACGTACAATATCCCCCCGGGGATTTACCTTTCCTGGAAACAAGGTCCATCATTTCATTATCAAGCATAAAATTGAAGAACTCGCTCGTGGCGGGAGAAAGCTCATCGTACATTTTTTTTGCGTTGTTCACTATCCAATCCGGATCACCTTTGGGATTCGCATTTCCTGTTTTAAACGCTAATGGTTCATCGTAATAAAATAATTCACTTAAGCCTAACCTTTCCGTTTGCCTGCCCTTTAACTCAACTGTTATAGGTACAATGTATTTGAGGACCTGTTCACGATACTGCGCAACCATATCGGCATTGTAATCGTTCCTATACATTCTCTTATAACCCAGTTCCACAAAATTTTTAAATCCTAATTTTTTTGCGATAGAATTTCTTAATAAAACAAGTTCATCAAATATTCTATCGAGTTCGCCCGCATTTTCGGAATAAAATAAATATTTTTTCTCATGCGCTAATTTTCTCTCGTCACGATCAATAGAACTTAAAAACGGAACGATCTCAGAGGTATTGTAAACCTCACCTTTCAAATTTATTTTAGCGGAGGCAAGCAGCTTGGTGTATTCGCTGCAAAGCTGATTTTCTTTTTTTAAGTCCTCAACTATTTCCTCAGAAAATGTTTGAAGACACATTTCTGCAATCGAAAATAATTGTTTTCCATATTTATCCTGGAGCTCGTTACGAAAAGGAGATTTTAATATAGTGTCATAAAAGCTAACCAACAAACCCATAAATACCGGAGAGTTCTCATCAAAATAATCCTGCTCTTCCTGGAAATTATTATTGGTTGTGTCCTGTGTATATTTCACACTTGCTATTGAACTCATTGTATCGAACTCACTACGCATTTGGTTTATCTCGTCGATAACAGCAACCTGTTCCAATGTACTTTTGCTTGCCCTGAACTTATCCAGGGACAAACGGAACTTTTCAGACAACTCATTTATATCGGGTCTGTAATAACGGATCTCACTAAACTTCATACGTATATTTTTAAAACAATCGACAACTTAATTTACACTCACAATGGCGGCCTTCTTCCCATCATTGCTTATAGCAATACGGCTAATTTTTCTAATCCCCCAATTATTAAGATTCGAAAGCTCAACCCATGGATTTGAAAAATCTTTAAACTCCCTGTAAACAATAGACTCCTCACCCATCATAATTCCAATATGACTAACACAAAACAGATCGTTGGCCCCAACAAGCGGATGATAATAAGCCATGCCGGATCTTGCCCCATAACAATAAACATAAATACCAGCCTTATCGCCATTAGTTGAATCATAACTAACAAAAAACAAACAACTGTTGGGGTTATACATTTGCATACCCCTGCCAATGTTTTTTCTTATCACAATAGGTTTTTGACTGTGTATATCTGTGATCTGCAATGTTGGAGGAGTTCCTAAAATAAACATAGCAACAGTATCCTTATTTATCCATGAGAAGTATCCTATAGAATCAACATCCTTCATTATAAGACTTTGCTCACCACCGATCATTGGGAGTTTCCACATACGCTGAGCGGAATCCTTTTCCACTTTAACAATTGAAATGTTTATACCATCAGGCATAAGCGTGGGAGAATATTCACTTTCCTGTGTATTGGTGAGTTGGGTATGAGCTTTAGTTCCAATATCATATTTAAAAATATCCGTTTGTCCATTACGCTCTGATGTATAAAGTAAACTTTTATTATCAGGTGTAAAAGAAGGTTGATTATCATAACCAAACCTCTCTGTAATATTAACGGGATTACTTAAAGAAACAGCTCCATCTGAGGATGTTGTTATATCAACGATCCAGATATCACAATCAGGAAGTTTTTGAGCGAATGATCCAGAAATACAAAATGCCGCAAGACACACAAAAAAGAACTTATTCATTAAATTAAAATTAGAAACAGTATTTATTTTCTGCGATAACTTTAGCGGCAATTTTACGACGACCTTCCTTTACGTTATATATTTCAGTTTTTGTAAAGCGTTTAAGGCCCATCAACATCATTCGTAATTCATCACCTTGTGCAAATGAACTGATCGCATCTTTACCGTTCTTATTTATTCTATCAGCAGCGTCATTAATAAATACTTTCATTATTTCTATTTGCTCAGCACAAGCTGCTTCACCTTTTATACCCACTAATTTTTCTACTCTTAACTGAAGTGATTCCGCGACATAAACATCAATAAGCATATCAGCTATGTTCATTAATACTTCCTGTTCTTTAGCAAGCTCCATCATTAATTTTTGAGCCGCTGCACCAGCAACCATCAAAGCAGCTTTTTTAAAATTTTTGATGTATTTTTTTTCTGCAGAAAACAAGGCTGTTTCCTCAGCGCCAAATTCAGGGATAGACATTAACTCACCGGCAACTTTTTGTGCAGGCCCCATCAAATCTAATTCACCTTTCATTGCTCTACGCAACAACATGTCAACGATAAGCATCCTGTTGATCTCATTAGTCCCTTCAAATATTCTGTTAATACGAGAATCCCTGTATGCTCTTTCCATCGGAGCATCTGCTGAATAACCCATACCACCATAGATCTGAACACCTTCATCAACAGTATAATCAAGTGTTTCCGAACCGTTCACTTTCATAATTGCTGCCTCAGGAGCAAATTGTTCAACACCTTTTAAAATTGCTTTCCCATGTTCTAAGCCGGAAGCAACAAAAGAATTGATTGCTTCTTCAATGTTTTGTGTTGCACGGTATAAAGCAGACTCAGATGCATAAATGCGAATAGCCTGCTCAGCGATTTTATACCTGATAGCTCCGTATTTTGAAATTGGCCTGCCAAACTGGTTACGCTCATTAGCATATTGAACAGCTTTAGTTGCAGTGTTTTTAGAAGCTCCTATAGCAGCGGCAGCTAATTTTATACGACCAACGTTAAGAATATTAACAGCTATTTTAAATCCATTTTGTCTATCGGACAATAAATTTTCCGAAGGCACTTGGCAATCATTAAAAAACACTTGTCTTGTAGAGCTTCCTTTAATCCCCATTTTATGTTCTTCAGGATTTAAAGAAATTCCACCAAAGTTTTTTTCAACTATAAAAGCACTAAGGTTTTCATCATCTTCTATTTTAGCAAATACAATAAATATATCAGCGAACCCGCCATTGGTGATCCACATTTTTTGTCCGTTAAGAACATAATGTTTTCCATCCTTAGAAGGAATAGCTTTTGTTTTGCCTGAGTTAGCATCTGATCCTGATCCCGGTTCTGTTAAGCAATAACATGCTTTCAATTCGCCGCTCGCCAGCTTAGGAAGATATTTAGTTTTTTGTGCTTCATTTCCATAATATAAAATTGGTAAAGTACCTATACCGGTATGTGCTGAAATAGAAACTGCAAATGAATGTCCCGACCCCATACACTCTGTAGCCAACATCCCGGTAACGAAATCTTTCTCGAAACCTCCATATTGTTCAGGAATATTTAATCCCAATAATCCCAATTCAGCAGCTTTGTCTAACAAACTAACAGTGAGGCCTTCTTCCTGTTTATCTAACTTATCGAGATTTGGCCACACCTCTTGCGCTAAAAAATCTTTACAGGATTGAGCGATCATCAATTGCTCTTCGTTAAACTCTTCCGGGATAAAAACATCTTTCGCTTCGGTATCACGAATAACAAATTCTCCACCTTTAAGTGTATTCGATTTTGTAGTTGTCGACATAAGGGATTTTTTTAAGGGGTATAAGCTTTAAAGATAGGTAAAATAGGCATAAATAAGGCAAATAATATGGCTTTTTGATGATCTCGAAAGCAAAAACGCCCCCAAATGGAGGCGTTTTACAATAAAATCATAGGACAACTTTACATCATCTCAAAAATACCGGCGGCACCCTGCCCTGTTCCCACACACATGGTTACCATACCGTATTTCTTTTTTCTTCTTTTTAACTCGTTGAACAATTGAACAGATAGTTTAGCACCACTACATCCTAACGGATGTCCTAATGAAATTGCACCTCCGTTTACGTTGATGATATCCTGATTTAATCCAAGTTCTCTTATAACCGCTAACGATTGAGATGCAAAAGCTTCGTTGAGTTCAATCAAATCAATCTGGTCTTGTTTTAAACCCGCTATCTTAAGAGCCTTTGGAATTGCCGCAACAGGGCCAATTCCCATAATACGCGGAGGAACACCTGCTGCTGCGTATGATACTAATCGTGCAATAGGTGTAAGATTATTTTCTTTCATAAATTTTTCATTCACTACCATTACAAAAGCAGCGCCATCACTGGTTTGCGAAGAGTTACCGGCAGTAACACTTCCTTTATCTGCAAACACAGGTTTCAATTTATTGAGTGCTTCAATAGAAGTATCAGCACGAGGGCCTTCATCCGTATCTATAATAAACTCACGTGTTTTCTTTTTTTCTTTTTCATCGAGGTAATTTTCTTTTACTGTGATCGGAACAATATCGTCCTTAAATTTTCCATCCTTAATTGCTTTGATCGCTTTTTGATGTGAGTTGTATGCAAACACGTCCTGATCCTCACGGCTTATTTTATATTCATTTGCAACAGCTTCAGCGGTAAGGCCCATTCCCCAATAATAATCGGGATGAACTTTTGCCACATCATAATTCGGAACTATTCTCCAGCCACCCATCGGGATTAAACTCATACTCTCTGCTCCGCCTGCAATTATACAATCGCTTAGTCCTGAATTTATTTTTGCAGATGCGATTGCAATTGTTTCCAATCCGGATGAACAATAACGATTCACAGTCATACCCGGAACTTTATCCGTATCCATTGCTAATAGAGAGATCAATCTTCCCATATTCAATCCTTGTTCTGCTTCGGGCATAGCGTTACCGACAATAATATCATCCACTCTTTCTTTATCAACCGAAGGAACAGATTTCATTAAATGTTTAATAACATCCGCAGCCAAATCATCGGGCCTTGAAAAACGGAATCCTCCTCTTGTGGCTTTCCCCACAGCGGTGCGGTATGCTGATACGATATATGCGTCCATATTTTAGATTTGAGATATTAATATTTTTTTAACATTTCCATTCTTAATTTCTCTTCATTAGTTTGAATTTTACTTAGAAAAACATTCGCACTATGAAGCCATTGTATAATTTCTTTTATGGTTCTTTTACGATGTTCGACAACTTGCTCTTTAGTTACTTCATAATAAAATCCTTTTTCTTGTTTCATTTTTTAAACTTTGTCAACTGAATAACATCCTGCTTGTCCTGAACCCTGTTTGAATATTTTTTCATTTCAATAAGATGATCAATCGAAACGATATTTATATTCATGTCTTCTATTTGTCTTTTTTCACGCTCCTCCCACATTATGGGAAACGATAAGGGCGAATCAATAAGAACGTCGATGCTCATCATATTTTCAACAGAATTAAAATAAGAAAATGCAATCAAGTTTTTTTCATTCTTTAATTTAATACGCTCCGCAGATTCAACGAGATTATTAAGTTGTATTGGAAGAACGGGCTTATAGTTAAACGATGATATTATTTTTTCAAATGCCTCTATATTTTTTCTTTCAAAATCAAGTAACAAGTCAATATCAGCAGTCATCCGAGGTACGCCGTAAATATTTACAGCCAATCCACCACACACAAGATATTTTACCTCAACTTCTCCTAATTTTTTAAAAAAATCCAGATACTCCATTAGTTCCTCAACACTTTTCCTCCGGTTAAAATACTTTGTATCCTTTCCAATGTTTTTTTCTCACCACATAGAGATAAAAAGGCTTCCCTTTCCAAGTCAAGTAAATATTGCTCGCTTACTAATGTTGGCGCTGATAAGTCTCCGCCACACAACACATATGCGAGCTTTTGAGAAATTTTCGCATCGTGTTCACTGATATATTTTCCGCTTAACATAGAATTAGCTCCTAAAAATGCTAATCCTAATCCCTGTTTGCCAAGCACTCTTATATCTTTTCTTTGAACAGGCTTAGAGTACCCTTCATTTGCCATCTCTAAACATTCTGCTTTAGCAATAGTTAATAAACGCTGGCGGGAAGTTACCACGATATCGTGGCCTTCACGTAAGTAACCTAAATCAAATGCTTCGTGAGCAGAAGTTCCAACTTTCGCTTGTCCTATTGTTAAAAACCGGTTACGGAATGCATTTAACTCAATATCTCCTTCTTTAATTTCATCTGATAAACGAACTGCAAATTCTTTTGTACCACCACCGCCGGGAATCAAACCAACACCAAACTCAACCAATCCCATATATGTTTCAGCATGAGCAACGACTCTATCGGAATGCATACTCATTTCGCAAGCACCACCTAATGCCAAATTGTGTGGAGCTACAACAACGGGTATTGAAGAATATCTTACACGCATCATTGTATTTTGAAAAGCTTTGATCGCAAAATTCAACTCATCCCACTCCTGCTCAACAGCAAACATAAATATCATACCCACATTTGCACCGGCAGAAAAATTTTGTCCTTCATTTGATATTACCAATCCTTTGAAATCTTTCTCTGCCATTTCAATTGCAGTATGAACACCTGCAACAACATCACCGCCAATAGAATTCATTTTAGTATGAAACTCCAGATTCAAAATTCCATCACCTATATCAGTAATTGTTGTGCCTGTATTTTTCCAAACTGTTTTGTTCGCACGAATATTATCTAGGATAATAAACTGCTCCGTACCAGGAATAATCTTATATGATTTTGAAAGTGTGTCGTAATATTTTTTCTGACCATTCTCAATTTTATAAAATGTAGTTGCGCCGGAAGCTACCATTTCACCCACCCATTTTGCAGGTTTCATTCCTGCGCCTTCCATTGCCTTTGCCGTCTCTGCAACACCAAGCGCATCCCATGTTTCAAACGGTCCTAATTCCCATCCAAAACCTGCACACATTGCTGCATCAATTTTATACAACTCATCTGCGATCTCAGGAATGCGGTTAGAAACATAACCGAACAGACCAAAGAAAATAGCACGGTAAAATTCACCAGCTTTATCTTTCCCGGCTAACAATACTTTGAAACGATCACGCAGGTTATCGATCGCTTTTGTCGTTTCAAGAGTAGCGAACTTAACTTTTTGTGAAGGTTTATATTCTAAAGTTTTTAAATCAAGTGCGTGTATCTCTGATTTGCCATTAGCAGCAGTAACTTTCTTAAAGAACCCTTGCTTTGTTTTTGATCCCAGCCATTTATTCTCCACCATTTTCGCAACATATCCCGGAATCTTAAAATATTCTTTCGCTTCATCATTTGGACAATTTGCAGAGAGGCCGTTGGCAACGTGTACCAATGTATCAAGCCCAACAACATCACATGTTCTGAATGTAGCACTCTTAGGACGGCCTATAACAGGACCTGTAAGTTTATCTACTTCTTCAACTGTCATTCCCATTTTTTCAACGAGATGAAACAGGCTCATGATACCATATACTCCTACTCTATTCGCAATAAATGCGGGAGTATCTTTACACAGTACAGTTGTCTTCCCTAAAAACAATTCACCATAATTCATTAAGAAATCGATAACCTCTTTATCCGTTTTAGGACCGGGAATTATTTCGAGTAATCGTAAATATCTTGGCGGGTTAAAAAAGTGTGATCCGCAAAAATGTTTCTGAAAATCTTCACTTCTGCCTTCACACATCATTGACATAGGTATGCCTGATGTGTTACTTGTTATAAGTGTCCCTGGTTTTCTATACGTTTCAACTTTTTCGAAAACTATTTTTTTAATATCTAACCGCTCAACAACAACTTCTATTATCCAATCGCAGTCGCCAATTAAAGGCATATCGTCCTCAAAATTTCCAGTAGAAATTAATTTTGCAAATGATTTACGATAAAGTGGAGCAGGATTAGATTTAACAGCGGTTTGAAGCGCTTCGTTAACAATTTTATTGCGCTCTTTTTTATTTCCTTCGGGTGCATCTTTCGGCGCTATATCCAACAACAAAACCTCAACACCGATATTAGCAAAATGGCAAGCAATACGAGATCCCATAACTCCGGATCCTAAAATTGCAACTCGTTTAATTGTTCTTTTCATAAGAATGAATCTATTCTATAAATATAATAATTAATTGGAGATATGACCGTGCTCTAAAGGCCTGAAACATCTTATCATGCTTAGTTAAATCCTTTTTATTCAAACCAAAGAGCGTCAAGCCTTTAGTTTTTTATCATCTTCGTAAAGTAAGTATCAGAGTTAATAGCTATTGAAATAATATATATCCCATTAGCCATTGATGATGTATCTATTAACTTTTCTGACCCTTTTGAAATGTAGAACTCTTCAGAATAAACCGGTTCACCTATAATATTTAATACTTGGAGATGAACTTTATTTTTATTCATTTGACGAAAGTCGATAGCTATTTGCGAATGAAAAGGATTAGGATATACATGAATATTATATTTATTTAAACTTTTTGATATACCAGAAGGATCAAACTCCTGAATAAGAATAACAGAACAAGTGTCACATCCGTATGAATCAGTGATACAAACCGTATAAGATCCAGCTGCAAGCCCGGTTACATTTTGAGTTGTAGCTCCCATTGACCAGGAATAAGTATACCCAGGTGAACCTCCTGTTGCAACAACGCTGGCTGTACCACTGCTACTGCCGATAGTTGTATTGGTGGAGCTGGTTGTAAAAGAGATCAATGAACCAGATTGTGCAATACTGACAGTGGGTGTTGACGTACAACCCGCTGCATCAGTAATTAAAACTGTAAAAGTATTGGCCCCTAAACCTGTGGCCAATACCCCAGCTTGTATAGGATTTGTACTCCAGCTATAAGTATATGCAGGCGTACCTGTTGTTACGTTAACACTAGCAGCTCCTGTACCTCCACTACATGCAACATTTGTATGACTCACAACAGCTGTAACAGAAGGAAAGGCTGTTATTGTTAACGTTGCTATTGTTATACATCCTCCTGAATTATCGGTGACCTGTATACTATAAGACCCCGAAGATAATCCGCTTACACTTTGCGTTGTTTGTCCCCCAGGTGTCCATGAATAAACATAATTCCCTGAACCTCCCGAAACAGTAGCTAACGCAGAGCCATTACCGTTACTACCACATGGTATGCTGGTTTGGATAGCATTTACTGTAGGACCAAAATCTATAATTATAGTATCTCGTACTACGCAAGAACCTATAACTGCATCAACCCAATAAGTTCCTGAACTTGTAACCGTAAAAGTTGAAGCTGTTGATCCATTTTGCCAAGAATAAGTTACCCCCGATGAATCTGTATTAAGAATAAAATTTTGATTACAGGGAAGTATTGTATCATTACCTAAAGCAAGATTATTAAAATCAATTGTAGTTGAAATAAAACCCGGAGTGGTAACAGTTCCTTTTGTTGTTCCATTTAATGTCGCCCCTGTTGCGGTTGCTGCATTGGTTACCGTAATGTTTTGACCACTACCTGTTATTTCCATTGGATAATAAGCCACCAAATTACTTTCGTTTCCAACCAAGGCCATATTTCTCCTGTTTTGAATATTTGTCTGTGTTAATGCGGCATTCCATATTCTCACATCATCTATTCTACCATCAAAAAATGTTGTCAATGATCCGGACAGTGCCCGATAAGTTCCAATCCTTACAGGTTGATTACCACTATAAATTGCACTGTAAGATCCTGATATTAAACTTGCCGTAACTTGTGATCCGTTCACGTATAAAGCAACTCCGGAAGCTGTATGAACTGCAGCTACGTGGGCCCATTGATTCAAGTTCAATTGAGCAGATGAAGCTCTATATACACAAATATTAGCGCACGTACCATCATCAGTCCAGGCCCATTCAAGATACCCGTTTCTTAATCCGAAATAATAAGAAACTTCACTATTACACCACTGCTTTGTTGCTATTGCTGTATATGCAGCGTAGCTGCAAGGATTGACCCATGCCTCAATGGTCATATTTGCAGTTATATCTAAAGAGTTATTGTCAGGGACCTCAACATAATCGTTCGTTCCATCTAGGAGGAGTGTTTTGCCTTGGATTTGTCCAATTGCGGTTGAGTTAATTATTAAACAGCTTAACAATAAAGAACAACAAATCGTGTTTAGATTATTTTTCATTTAATTTGATTATTAGAGAGAGATTATGTCTTTGCAAGGAATATCTATTTTAACTTTCCAAATCCCTACCTTTTCAAGGAGGTTAAATATGCTCATTTATTCCGTAACACCAACCCTGTTCGCAGAGGAAATACGCCTTACAATAAGTCTATTCTAAATGTAGAAATAATTTGATATTTAAAGGCAGTTTGCAGAGGGATGAACAATTTTATTAATTTTTGATTACGGTGTCCACCTATTCAAAAAGTGAGTTTTCAATTTTCCAATTTCGTTAAAGTCATTTTTAATATAAAAGGTTTGAGCACTTAGGTTGCATATTCCCGCTAACATCACTGGGCTATAACATTGACCTGACCAATTTATATAGTTTTCGGACAGATATATCTCGACAAACGATTGATTTAATAGGGCCTAAGGAAGGCTAAGGCAGCTGTATCTGCAAAACTGTTCTGGTCTATTTTGGTAATTCGTCAGTAAGATATCCTCATGATTAAACATTGATCAGTTAAATCCAGTCTTTCATTTTGCCCCATTGTTGTCTTATCATTTACTGTATTATCTTTTATTTTAATTACATGTTCTGATTTTATATTTCCTTGTTTATCCTTTGTCATAAATTTATATTTCCCTGCTGTCAGTATTATGAAAAAAGTTTTTTGTTTTAATGAGTCATTGGTACAATTGAGTTCAGTATTCAAATAGGGAAGATTACCCTTGAACTCATTGTCAATATAAAGCGAAAGCTGGACTTCATTGCTGTCCTTACTTGTATAAATATAAGTAGAAAGGGCTGTTTTGTCCTTTTTACATTTTGTCAATAGAAGTATTCCCCAAAAGGCTAAAATTATCAAGAGAGTAGTTTTCAATATTTTATTGTGGTTTAATTTGAATTTTATTGCGTAATTAGGAT
>CAZQIC010000072.1:0-23381 GCA_964593555.1 uncultured Bacteroidia bacterium
AAATAGGCAAACCTCGCATTTTGTGGCTACCCCTCCTCTTTTTCCGTAATCCAAATAAAATTTGATTTGCAGTCTATTAATGTAACCATGACTGAAAGAAAAATAAATTTTAAGAAGATTAATAATTGTGAAATAAAAAATAGGATTGCGTTTCAGAACTTAATTCTAAAGGATTTTCAGGGAAAGAGGATAAACATAAATAATTATGAATAGAAATTCCTCCTTATCCCCGTCAGAAATTATTGAGAAATATCCAGTATTAGAAACTAAGCTAAACATTGGAGCTTCTGAAATTGGGTTGTTTCTGAAATGCAAACTCCTTTCAGGATTCTACGATAGAACAAGAAGAGTTGCAATGATTGAAGAACAATCAGTAATTGATTTAGTTCAATACATCAACCAAAAAATTGAAGAACAAAAAATCATTCTAAATGGCAAGACCAAAAAAATATAACGCAGATTACTTTCCGCACAATAACGATATGCGGAATGATAGACGATGCAAGGCATTGAGAAGCAAATTTAATTTAGAAGGTTATGCAGTTTTTGTAATGCTTTTAGAAGCACTCACAGGAGCTAATCACTTTCAAATTGAGGATAACAAAATGGAACTGGAGCTAATTGCAGGGGACATTGATATAGATTCTAAAAAATTAAATGCCATACTGGAATATTTAGTAAAGCTCGGACTATTGGTAAAAGAGGGCGATTTAATCAGTTCGCCAATGCTGAACGATTTAAAAAATATTTTAAATGATATACGAGAAAAAGACAGAGGGCGAAAAACCAATGTTTCGGAAAACCCTACAAAGGAAAACGACCAAAAGGAAAACGAGGTTATCCAGTCGGAAAATAAAGTTATCCAATCGGAAAACGCACAAAGTAAAGTAAAGGAAAGCAAAGTAAATAAAAGGAAAGAAAATGAAATTAAAGAAAAGGGGGGTAAGGGAATTTCGCCCCCAATTTTTTTAAATAATTTTTCTTTTTCAGAAAACGCAAGTACAGACCAACTGCTAAACAACGAAAAAGAAATACCCAAAGAAAAAAGTTCCGCAAAAAAAGAAAACATTACACCGCAAGATGTAAAACTCTGCAAACAGGTATTTGAAAGGTTTGCACCAATGTATGTTTGGGAGGGAAAGGATAACGAACAACTGGTTTTATTGCTCAAAAAAAT
The DNA here is from genome assembly GCA_964593555.1 of uncultured Bacteroidia bacterium. Taxonomy (GTDB): domain Bacteria; phylum Bacteroidota; class Bacteroidia; order JAFLBG01; family JAFLBG01; genus CAZQIC01. The sequence continues at coordinate 1,178 of CAZQIC010000072.1, forward strand.
ACTTATCACAAAATCCGACTTGCAAAATGAAACCCAATTAGCCGATGCGTTTTTGAGTTTGATTCAAAAGCTACCTGAATACTGGCGAACAAAGAAGTTTACCATACCCAACCTATGTAACAATTACAATGAAATTGTTAGCGAAATACGAGCCAACAATCTAACCACAAAGGGTAAAAAACAAACATCAAGCTACAAACCAATAGTTCCAAGACAGCCTGAAATAAAGCGAGAAAAGACCCCCGAAGAAAAGCAAAAAATAAGAACAGATTTTATAAAATCAATTTGCGAAGCATACGAAAAATTTGTGGCGACAGGAGAACATGGCTACCTGCCTATGTGGGTAATGCACGATACACTTGTCGAAGAAAATGTTTTGAAATTATCCGAAAAGAAATTAGCTCAATACAAAATACAGGCTATTGATGCGAGAAAAGTAGAATTACAAAAGCCCCAACACTCACACGAAGCAAGAACATTCAGAGGAATACTCGAAAATTTCAGCAACGAAATTGAAAAAGGAAATGAGAAAAGCAGAATTGACGTGGCAATCAAAAACCTTTCTGTACAAGGATTATTTAAGGATTTGAAGAAAAAACAAATTGATATAAAAACTCTATTTAACCGATAAGCATTATGGACACAGGAATATTTTTAACGATTAAAGACCTAATGAAACTCTTAGGTAGCAATAGTTATAGCAGTTGTGCTAATCAGCATAAAATAATACGGGATTGCATAGCAACAGGCAAAAAGAAACTCACGATAAAAGAGTATTGTGATTACGAAAAAATAGAGTTTGATGTTGTTTGGAAGTTTATCAGAGGATGAAACCTATCCATTAAAATCAATAATTATCATGAATTATCAGTCCGATTCCATGTTATTAAAATAGTTCCCATTAAGCCGTTGCACTTTTGTTTCAAACAAAAATAAATTAGCAATGGAAAAAACAGAAGCACTTCTTCTCATCAACAGCGTCCTGCTGGGCATTATTAGCATAATGTTTTTAGTGATAGGTTATTTTTTAAAAGACCTGCACAAAGATTTTAAAATTCTTATCGAACGAGTGAATAAACTCTATTCCGATTTGTATTCACACATCAATTTATTTGAGGGTATTTCAAAAATGTTTCAAAAACAAATTGACACACTTGAAAACAGGATTGAGCAATTAGAAGAAAAAAAAGCTAAAGGCAAAGATGAATAGTCTGACAAAAATATTAATCGGCACAGGCGTGGTTTTAACTGGAGGTTACTTATTCCGAATGAGCCGAACATCGGCAAATTTAGAAATAGAAGCTAATAGCGAGATTCTTAGTCTGAAAGTTTCGGGGCTAACGGTTCGGATAAATGCAAAAATTAAAAACCCTACCGATGGAACATTGAAAATAAAATATCCATTCCTGAAACTGATTTTCAAAGGAGAAACATTAGGAAGTTCTCAAGTGATAGACAAGGATATAACCATTCCAAAGTTCGGAGAAGTAAATATTGAGGGTATCATAATCAATATACCGCTTACTGGAATTTTCTCGATAGCAATGGATTTGCTGAAAGCATTAAAAACAAATGAGGGAGTGAAAGTAAGTGTAAAAGTAATCACAACGATTTACACCACATTCAGCACTCTGCCTTATGAAACAGAAATTGAGCAGGTATTAAGAGCAAGTAAAACGAGTAAGTAAAATACCAATGGAAGCCAATATCAAACGACAAATAAAAAGCGGTGCGGAGTTTAATCACTTGTTTCCAAAGCCACAAGGCGAGGAAATAGAAATTAAACGTGAAGCCGATGTATCGGAAACGGTAGCATTTATTCCGCAGGTGGTATTGGAAACATTACACGATACAAACAGAATTGCAAAACTATTAAAAGGAAATACACTTGATGAAACGTGCAGTAATATATGGCACTTTGTCTATAACCATATACAGTATGCAAAAGACAAAGACGGTGTTGAACAAATTAGAAGACCAGCTCGTGCTTGGTATGATAGAACACGAGGTGTTGATTGTGATTGTTACACGGTTTTTATCAGTAGCATTTTAACCAACCTTGAAATACCGCATACATACCGAATCACTAAATATAAAAACAGAAGTTATTTCCAACACATCTACCCGATAGTGCCAACCAGTAATGGCGATTACATCACGATAGATTGTGTAGTGAACGATTACAATTACGAAGAACCATACACCGAAAAAAAAGATACACCTATGAAACTACATTATTTAAACGGAATAGAAAACGAACAAAACAATCAACTTATGGAAATAGAAGAAAACGTAGATACCCTTGATTTAATGGGTACAGAAGATGATTTTGACGGGATAGGCAAAATCAATCTTAAAAAAATTAAAGAAGGAGCGAAAAAAGCACTTCACGTTGTAAACCGATTAAACCCTGCAACTGGCTTGTTGCGAGTGGGTGTATTGGCTTCAATGAAACTCAATTTGATGAAAATTGCAGGTCGTATTCGATACGCCTACTTGACCGAAGAACAGGCAAAAGCCAAAGGGTTAGACATTGATAAATACCACAAGTTGAAAAAAATCCTGACAAAATTAGAAGATGTTTTTTACAGCGGTGGCGGTAAAAAAGAAAACCTAAAAAAAGCAATCCTTACAGGTAAAGGAAACAAAGACCGAGAGATAAGCGGTCTGGGAATGGTTGCCGATACCACATTCTATGATGAAAATACACCATTGGAGGTTTTGCTATCAGGCATTTATGAAGAAGAAGGAATGGAAGGATTAGATGGATTGGGTGTTGTAACATCAGCAGCCATAGCAGCAGCTACAAGTGCAATGGCAATCATTGCAGGACTTATTAAACAAGTAGGTGGCATGAAAAAAGGCGGTAAAGATGTACCATCAGGCGAAGAAGGTTCGTCATCCGAAAATGTTGATACCTCCGATGTGGATTCAGGCGATAGCGGTAGTTCAAATAAAATGATGAAAAAAAGCTCATCAGGTTCAAGCGACAGCGGTAGTGATGATTCAGGTGGCGGAAGTGGCTCAGGTGGTTTTATAGAAAAAACAAAAACTTGGGTTAAAGAGAATCCGATGAAAGCAGGGGCGGTTGCTCTTGGAACTGGTGCAGCAATTTATTTCGGGATTAAACACTTTACAAAAAAGAAGGAAAAACAGAAAGGCTTATCAGGAGTGTATCACAAAAAACACAAAAAGAAAAAGGGCAAAGCGAAACACGCTCATCACAAACATCATAAAGCTCCCATTGCTTTACTGTAATTAACAGAATCACTAAAATTTAAAACGACAATAATGAAAACCAAAAGTAAATACAAAAGAAAACGTGCCTTACACGGAACGGCAGTAGCTAAAACTACTGGCGAAAAAGTTAAGGATAGTGTAGTTCAAACAGGCAAAGATTTATTAATCGGTGTTATCGGTGGCGGTATTGCAGGTGCAGTAATCGGTAAATCTTCACTATTAATTGGTGCAGGTATAACAGGATACGGACACTACGCAAACAAACCTACCCTATCAACATTTGGTATCGGTATGATGGCTGCAAGTGGCTTTAATGCAGGAACTAATCCCACCAATGGTGTAGATGGTTTTAGCAAAGAAGATGTAAAAGCCCGATTAATGAACTTCAAGGACAGCTTCACTTCCAAATTGTTTTTAAATAAGATTATCAAAAAGAAAACAGAGGAAAGTGCAAACGGTGTTGGTGCAGTTCAATACTACGAGTATCCAAACGAAAACAAGGAGCTTGATTTTTCAGCACTTGACCGCTTACAAACTCAAGTTATCCAAAGTGGAATCGACTACAAAAAAAGTATGCAGGGAATAGAATCACGTTCCGAAGAATCAGCAAAACCAATCTATGGTAGTGATGAATCGGAAATGGATTTTGCAACAGCCTCTTATTAACCTAAATCAAATCAATTAATAATAACAACAACTAAAAATCAAAACTATGTTCGGAGAAATCGAAACAATCGAAAACAGCGAGTTCAACAATGTCGGAGCTTTATTAGGTCTTGACGGAGAAATGAATAATGAATTATTGGGAGCTTTAAAACAATTGCCACCCATTCGCAGACAAATGGCAATAAACAAATTAACTGCACCTGCAATGGGGAGTAAAGGCTCTCGTGCGGAAATGGAAAAGCATTTTAAGGAATTGCCAAAACATATCAAAGATGAATTGGCAAAAGGAAACTTGCGTTTAGCGGATGCTTTAATCTATTCGATTAAACCAGTTTCGTCAAAAACCATTAAGATGTTTGAAACGCAAGACGATAAAGAAATCGGCTTACGCAATATCTCCAATGCGAAGTTGCCGAAAAACCAAGCATTGCTTGTAAGCGGTATTGTGGTAATGGCAGGTGTATCTCAAAACAATACGAAAGATGCAATCATGTCCACTTATTTCAATGCGGTAGATTCATTCCCTGCACTTGCATTGGGCGAATCAAATTTGAAAGCCAACAAGAAAATAATAATGCCTGAAACAAGCAATTATTTTTTCAAAAACACTTATTTCAGCGGAAGACCGCTTGGATATTACAAATTGGCAAACCCTCGTTTGATTCACGATGATATTTTAATTGAGTTCACCGTTGAATTGGGAACGATGTTAAACATTCCTGAAAACACTCAATTGTTTGTTGGTTTACACGGAACAATCACAACTCCTTAATAAGCCCCATCTAAATCCTCCCCGAAATGGGGAGGGCTTTGTTAAACTAAATAATATAAAAAGACTATGGGAACCATACGCAAACGATTTGATATTAAAGTACAGGAAGCAGGTAAAACTGTATCTGAAAAATTTGAACTGGATAAAACAGCTAAAACCATTTCAGGGATTGTAATTACATCCGACAGAGAAGATTTATTGTTTTTCAGAGGAGAGCAAAAAATTGAAATCAATGGAAAAGAATATTTCCCTGAAGATTATGAATCGAAACTTTTAATGACAAGCCTGAATGTGCCAACGAACAATCGTTACTACGATTTAAAAAATGCAGAGCCGGGCAATGGCATTATAAATTTCAATTATACCGACCATAATCATCAACAAGCACAATTTGCACCTTACCGTGTAAGCCTGTATGTGCAATACGAAACAGAAGATGCAAAAAACTAAAATCAAAATACATAAGCTAACGATTAAGCGTTCGGGCGAAAAGCAATTGTTTCAAGTCAAGCTACCGAAAAACGCTAAAAAAATTACTGGTATTCAGATAACAACGCAACCACTTATTACAGGATAAAATGGTAATTATTAGACCGCCCTTCTCGTTAAAAACAGGCAATCTCCGCTTACAGCTTAATCGGAAAGATGATATTTTTCATTCGGAAGATGTGGGCAATACGGATGTATTGCCTGTTTACGAGAGCTTAATCGGGATTCCTAAAATTGGTTTTGGACACGGTAAATTTTATGCAAGTGGAGTGAAGCTCGAAAAAATGGCGGTGGATATAAAGAAACAAGATACCATCATCGGAGGCTTTTATGAAGATACGATACAGGGAGAGTTCAGCCCTTATGAGGTTAATATTTATATCACATACGAAGTAGAAGAATGACTATCAATTACGCATTAGAGCATATACCACGAAGGATGCAGGAGTTAGAAGTAAACAACAATTACTTTCTAAAGTTCAGGCATTTCGTTATACCGCCCAATGATTCTTCAATTATTGACGGTTACAATGAATATTTTTTTCTCGTTCAGGCAGGTAATGATTTAAGAGTACGGTCAGAGTTTGGGTTATATGATTTACTGGACACAGGTATCAACGAACAACAATACGAGCATCAGGGAAAAATAACTATTACAAACCCATCAAGCATTTTTAAGCATATCAAATTCATTCAGGTAATTCCAAAACATTTATAAGATGCCATTCATCAACGAAAAATACAGCGAACAAAAAATTGATAATCTCTACAATTATTTGCAAAATAGTAAAGAGCAAGGAGAATCAGAAGACTACGAAATATTTGTAGATGCCTTCAAGGTGGTTAAACGTACCAATGATTTAGCACGTTTTGAAAGCTATTCCAACTTTATCCAACCCGAAACAAAAGCTGTTACAATCGTTATTTACGATGGTACATCGCCACGCAACACCAAACATATTTTTACAATTAAAGAAGGTAATACGAATGGTTTAAGCGGTGTTGATGTAGATACTCGCATTGAAGAAAAACTACGTTCAGAAAAAGAGAAATGGGAAACCGACCTTTTGAAAAAGGAAAACGAAAGATTGCAAACAGAACTTACCGAAGCAGAAGCATATATCGAGGAACTGGAGGACAATGCAGAAAAAGCAAAGGACAAAAAATTCAGAATGGGCGATGTGAACGTAGGCGAATTTGCATCGGTGGTATTGGAAGGATTTGTTCGCAGAAATCCGCAACTACTTACAAAGTTGCCCGGTGGAGAAGCATTGGCAGGTGTGATTGAACAAGATAATGCCGACCGTGAAAAAGCATTGCTTGATAAAAGTCCTGAACCCGAAGTGAGTTTTAAAAAGAGAGGTAGCACCACAGACAATTTAAGCGAAGAAGAAAAAAGCTATTTGGATTTTATCAAATCACTCAAAGATAAATTCGACCACGAACAAATGACAAGCGTGATGTTGATTTTAGACGTACTGGCTAAAAGCCCGAACGACATTGACCCTACAATTCAATATTTATCTGACTTACACAAAAAATAAAAAGCTATGACAACATTCAATTATGAAATCAATATCGAAGCGACCACAGAAGCGGAAGCCGAAAGCAAAATGAGAGCCATTATCATACTGGTAAAAAAACTCAAAGCAAATGAATTGTCAAGACTTGCACACATCGTGCAAAACGACCCGATAAAAACAGCAATGGCAAAAAAAGCATTGGGAGTATAATCCGCTAACACTATGGAAAACAACGATAACATATCGCACAAACTATTGGACTATGGCATTAAAGCAATTTTAGTGGCGGGTGCAGTTTATGGTATCACTAAAATTGTAAAGAACTACAAAAAAAGCAATACAGAACATCAGGTAGAAAAGAAACCTGAAGTAAGCCAAGCAATGACCATTTACTCGGCAATGAATCCAAGCGGTATGGACTGGATGAAAAAAATGGATGGTACAAATACCGAAGCCGTTTTAAACACAGCTCAAGAAATTACCGACCTGAATAAAGTTCAGGATGCTTACAAAAAGCTATATAACTCCAGTATGCTCGATGATTTGCGCCAAGAGTTAAGCCCCGAAGATTATACCAAGTTTTTAAACACATTAAAATTCAGTACAAAAAATATCAATAAAGGAACTAACAAACCAAAGATTGATTTTAAAAAAGGTACGCTGATAGCGACAAAATTACAAACCAATGTTCGCAAAACACCAAAGAACATAAGCAAATGGAGTTTTGATAGCAACATCATCAAGTTAGCGGAAGCAGGAAAATTCATTGGTTTTGCAACTGGCAAAAGCGAATTTGATAATAGCGGTGCGGGAGAAACAGGAACACTATTTATCGAAATACAATCCATTGCATTAGACACTAAAAAACCTGTATTCTTTTGGGTTGCTGCAAGTCAATTGCAAAGCATTAGCCAAGCGGATTATAAAGCTCGTAAATACCCTTTCTTTTGGCTGAACGAGAAAGATGCCCTGAATGGTTTTGACGGAACACAAAGGCGTGTAATGGCTTTTACATCAGTTCCAATATTGGACGAACAATTTAGAATGATAGGCATTGCTTCGCCATTACAACAATTGGGGTATTCGATAATGGAGCTGAACGATAACAAAGGTAATGAGTACGTCAAATTCATTACCAATCAAAAGAAACAACATTGGGTAAATAAAAAGTTTGTCCAAGTAATTTAATACGACCATGACCAAAGAAGAATTTGTAAAAGCCTACTATTCATTAGCTGAAAAGGCAGGTAAAAAATATAACCTTAATCCGACCGTGATACTGGCACAAGCTGCACACGAATCAGGCTGGGGCGGTTCGTATGCTGCACGAGTGCGTAAAAACTTCTTTGGTATTACAGCATACGGAAGTACGAATGAATATTGGGATGGTTCAAAAAGTGCATCGAAAACTAATCCGCATTTAGTGTTCAGGATTTACAAAACTGCACAGGATAGCTTTATGGACTTTGCCCGATTGATTAGTTCTAAATACAAAACAGCAGCATCGGTTAGTAGTGATAGTACGCAATACGCAAAGGCTATTGCGTATAGTCCATACATATCAGAAAGCAACGGTGATAACCGACCTGCCTATCAAAAAGCGGTTCTCTCCAATTCAAACTACATCGACAGTATGTCCGACCTTTTAAAAAAAAAGTAGTGGAACATAAAACCGGAATAGCAGGGGGATTAGCAGCTCTTATTATTTCGGGTGTTGCGTACTACAATCGAGAAAAAATAATCAACTATTTAAAAAATAAACTATGAACCTAAACGAATTTATTAAAGCCACATTCAGAGATAAACAACAAAATCCGAGTGGTCGGGAATTAACTGTATTTGCTTTTGTGCTAATCGTTATCGCCAGTTGGATTGGCGAACAATTCTTTGGCAAACACATTCCGCAATGGATGTTCGTTGCCTTTATCAGTCTTATTGCAGCAGGTATCGGATTATACACGTTTGAAAAACCGAAAACGGAAGATGATAAATAGTATTAAAACATACGGATTGATGGGGCTTTGCCTAATCCTACTCTTTCTTTTGCTCTTCAAAAGTTGCGAATTGGAGAAAGCAAAGCAGTTTGCTGAAAATAACCGTGTACCTGATACTGTGTATGTTTCCAAGCCTTATAAGGTGGTAGAGATAAAAAAGGAATACATCGAAAAGCCTGTGAAAGTATTGGTGTACCTGAAAGATACCACACTTCGCAAACAAGCCGAACAATCAGATATTATAACTGGCGTGAATTTCAAAAGGCATAATCTGTTTCATAAAATGGATTTTATCAAAATAGATAAAATCAATCCTCAGGGATTAGTATTCAGCAACGAATATCAAGTTCCACCGGTCAGAGAAATAAAAATTGATTTAAACGGAAACCTGCAAACAAAAAAGAAACGGTACATCGGTTTAAAGATTATAGCGAGTGCGGTCATAGTCGGAACAACATCATACTGCATACATCGGGAATTTAAGAAGTGAGTACCACCAAAAACATAAAAGCATTATCGAAACAAGAGTTTGCCTTTGTGCAAGTGATTGAATCCAATTTAATTTCTCAAGTGAAACACAACAAAGTTTCGCTTGAGAAATTGGCTTTTACGTTTGGTATTGCTGATAAAACGGAAGCAAAAGAATTAACTGAACTGGCAATTGTAAATCGTGCAAGAGCTATTGCTCATTCAGGTAATGATGTTTACACGAACTATTTTAACATCGTTGATTTATACAATCATCAGGTTAATTTATCACACCGTACCAGTCAAAGTATTTTATTGCAACAGTATTCAACCCCTGCACCCATAGGATATTTGGCAGGTATCTTTTGTGGAGTAGATAAGTTTGATAATGCGGTAAACGGTTATGTAGGATTTGAGCCAAGTGCAGGGAACGGTTTATTAACGGTTGCTTCAAAGCCTGAAAACTTTATTGTAAACGAGATTGATAAAACAAGAAATACCAATCTTCAAACGCAAGGATTTAAAGCGGTTTACAAAGTAGATGCTACCGAACCGTTTAACAAAAGTATCAGTTTTAAATTCTACAAAACATTTGATGCAGTAATTACCAATCCACCGTTCGGCACTTTAGATAAGGGAATTGTTTATGACAATTTCGAGTTTAAAACACTCGACCACGTTATGGCTTTGCGTGTATTAGATACAATGAAAGATACTGGCAGAGCTTCAGTCATTATCGGTGGTCATACACAATGGGACGAGAAAGGCAGAATACAAGCAGGTAAAAATCGCATCTTCTTTAACTATCTATACAGCCATTACAACGTAGTTGATGTGATAAATATTGACGGACACAAATTATACTCCCGACAAGGCACAGCATTTAATGTTCGCCTGATTTTAATTGATGGCAGAAAAGAAAAAGTTACTGGTAATGCACCGCCATTCAATCCCGATGTTGATGTAGTTGTAAAAGCATTCGAGGATTTATACGAGCGAGTAATTGAACATATTTCAATAGATACAGATATGAGAACTAAAAAAATAAATGAATACGAATTAGAAGCGAGAGCTTTAGAATTGGAACTTGAATTAATGCAGGGTAGCGGATTAGGCGCACCGTATTTACCTGCTTCCGATAGTTGTGTGGTATTAGATACCGTTGTGCCTGATTCAATGGATTACGAAACGCATAGTGCGGTAAAACGCATCAAAGAAGCGGTAGGCAATGATATTGATGAGTTTGTAAGACAACGATTAAAATATCGTTCGCAAGTTGAATTATGCAAAGCCCTTTCTGCTGAACAAATAGATGCAGTAGCTATGGCTATCTACAATATCGAGGTTCGCAAACAAGGAATGATAATTGGCGACCAAACAGGAATTGGTAAAGGTCGTATAGCTGCATCAATGATACGTTATGCAGTAAATCACGGTCATAGACCGATTTTTATAACTGAAAAAGCAAATCTGTTTTCTGATTTATACCGTGATTTAACAGCTATTGGCTCAAGCCATTTAGTACCATTCATTGTGAACGGTAAAGAAAGCAAAACCGATATAAAAGATGAGCAAGGCAATGTAATTTATCAGGCATTACCACCTACCGAACAAAATCGGGTGTTTCAGGATAAAGAAGTACCAAAGAAATTCGACTTTGTTTTAGCTACCTATTCTCAATTCAACTCTCCCGAAAAGAAACCTGAAAAGCCGAGCTTTTTAAGTGCCATTGCATCTGATAACATTATCATAATGGATGAGAGCCACAACTCAAGCGGTTCAAGTAATACTGGAGAATTTTTACAATCGGTATTAGCAAAAACAAAAGGTGTTGTTTTCTTATCAGCAACCTTTGCCAAGCGACCTGATAATATGCCTGTGTACGCAATGAAAACATCTATCAGCGATGCCAATATGAGCAAAGAAGAATTAGTGGAAGCCATTACAAAAGGCGGTATAGCATTGCAAGAAGTGTTAGCATCACAGCTTGTAGAAGAAGGACAAATGTTAAGGCGTGAGCGTTCCTTTGAGGGTGTAGAAGTAAATTACATTACGCTGGAAGCAAAAGAACAGGAACATAAAGCCATTGCCGATAATGTTACCAGTATTTTAAGAGATGTAATTGGTTTTCAAAAAAACTTTGTGAAGGAAGAAGTTGAAGAACTTGATAAGATAGCGGTTGCAGAGGGCAAGGAAATGGAAGTACGAAAAGGAACATCGGAAGCAGGCGTTACGAGCCAACCGTATTTTTCAAAAGTATTTAATGTGATTAATCAAATGCTTTTCAGCATCAAAGCTGAGGCAGTTGCGGAACGTACCATTGAACGATTAAAAGAAGGAAAGAAACCAGTCATAGCATTTGCATCTACAATGGGCAGTTTCATTGAGCAAATGGAAAACGAACACGGTATGCCTGTAAAAGATGGCGATACCATTAATGCAGATTTTAGCGAAGTATTATTGCGTGGATTAGATGGCGTGTTGCGTTACACCGAAAAAGATGTGAACGGAGAAAGCATCTATAAGCAATTCAATATGTCGGAACTATCTCCCGAAGCACAAGCCGAGTATATCCGCATCAGCGAAAAAGTAAAATCCGTTTCTACTGGTATTACTATTTCACCAATAGATGTGATTATTCAAAAGTTAGAAAAGGCAGGTTTTACCGTAGCTGAAGTAACAGGCAGAAAATACGGTGTACAGTTGAATATGAAAAACAATCAGGGATTGGTTTTAGCTCGAAAAAAACTAAATACAAATGATGCCTTTCGGAAATTCAATAACAATGAAGTTGATGTATTAATGATTAATCAATCAGGGAGTACAGGCGCATCGGCACACGCTATTGTTACCGCTAAAGTCCCTAAAGAAGAAGTAAGACAGCGTGTAATGATTGTGTTACAAGCTGAATTAGATATTAATACCGAAGTTCAAAAACGTGGTCGTATCAATCGTACAGGACAAATACTAAAACCGATTTACGATTATGTGAACTCTGCTATCCCTGCCGAAAAGCGTTTAATGATGATGCTTCAAAAGAAATTAAAATCGTTGGATGCCAATACAAGCTCTAATCAAAAACAAAGCACAAAGATTTTAGATGTGCCGGATTTCTTAAATAAATATGGAGATAAAATCGTAACGGAATATTTATCGGAAAATCCCGAAGTGAACGAAATATTGAACGACCCTTTAAAACTGAATGATACCAACAATGAAGATGCCAGTTCAACCGAAGATGCAGCACATAAAGTATCAGGGCGTGTAGCAGTTCTTTCAACGAAGATGCAACAGGAATTTTACAATGAAATTGCTGAACGCTACATTGATTTTGTGGACTACTTAAAACAAGCAGGGGAATATGATTTGGAAGTAGAAGCAATGAATTTAGAAGCGGAGCAAATTGATACAGCGGTTATAAAGGTTGGTAAAGGTGGCGAGAGTGCATTTGGCGAGGATAGTATTTTAGAAACGGTTAAAGCGAATGTCTTGAAAAAGCCATTCACAAAAGTTGAATTAGAAAATATTATTTTAGAATCACTAAACGGTATAGATTTTAAAGCCCTACAAGCTACAAGCATTGCAGAATATGAAAAATTTGTTTCCGATAGACTTAAAGAGGAAACAGAAGCCAACAATGAAAAGTATGCAGAGCTTATCAAAAACATTCCCAACGAAAAGAAAATCCAAAAGTTAGCAGGTTCGCCAACTTATGAGTTTGCAATCAGGGAGCGTGAAAAAGAATTGAATACCGCTAAAGAATTGGCACAAGCCAATAATGAAAAATCAACCAGTAACCGCAAACAATACATTGATGGTTTATTCAAATTCTTTCATATCGGTAGAAAGTTAAGTTATCCTGTGCAGTCCTATGATGGCGGACACGAAACAGTTTTAGGTGTGTTTATCGGTTTTATGATTGATAGAAAAAAGAAAAATCCGTATGCACCAAGTGCAATGAAATTACGTTTTGCCATTGCAAACAGTAACAAATACATTGCTATCCCTGCCAGTTACAATACTGATATAATGGCTATCAAAGGCGAGAGCGTTTCTATTAACGATAAGGGAATAACCGAAACTTACAACGAATGGGAAACAGCGGTAAAAACAGGCACAGTTGATAGGAAGATACGCCACATCATTACAGGTAATTTACTTCAAGCATTCAGCGATTACAAAGGGAAATTAGTTAGCTACACAACTATTGACGGTGCTACTAAAAAGGGTATTCTAATGCCCGATAACTGGATTCCGAAAGAAGAAACAAACGGTAAAGTAAATGTTCCGATTGGTAAAGCATTAAAGGTTGTTGCATCGCTAACCGTTGGTAATTCTATTAATACCAATAATGGTGTTGGAATAATTCGCCAATCAAATAATTATAAAATCATTGTACCTGCATCACATCAAAGGGGCGGTATGTTTTACAAGGATGCGGATATTTTAAAATTGGTGGAGAAAAACAATTTTGAAAAGCTATCAGATAAAATGGTCGCCTTAATGAATCTCAACAACATCAATAAACTGGTGGAGATATTACAAAACAAACACGGTAGCAACGTAACATTAAGCGCAATACAATTCGACATCATTAAAAAAGATTTGCCACAGCATAGAACAACGGAACGCAAACCATTACCGAAGGCTGAAATAATACACGAGGAATTTATTGAACCTGCTACTAACGAACTGGAGTTAGAAGCTATGGCACTTGAACTGGAATTAGAACTATTAGAATTTTAAAAACAAAAAGCTATGATAACCGCAAACAATTACTACAATCAAATTAACAGCATTGGCGCAAACCAATTGCCACCAACTCTTTTAAAGAGCCACGAATTAGTAAACAAAGTAACTCAAGAAGGTGCAAGTTGGGAAACGTATAACGGTAACAGTACAATCAAACGCATGATTGATTTGTATTTTACAAAGCTCGATGAATATGTCGGACAACAAAAACCGAAACAAACTATTCAGACCGTAAAAAAGGAAACTCCTAAACGTGAGCGGAAAGTAACACGGGCTAAATCAAATATTGCACCTAAAGAAAAAACGATTAAGGCTAAAAAGGTTGATACCGCTACCCAAGTTGAGCATATTGAAGATGAGTTAAAATTTATCAAACGCTTTACGTTATTGAATGGCAAAACAAAAACAGCCGAACAGGTATTGGGATTTTTGAATAGTGTACAAAAGGCAATTATCGAAAAACGTATTCGTAAAACTTCTCCGTATGCTGCTGAAATAAAAATCATTCAGGAAAAATTGGTACAGGTTTACAATGCAATGGGTACAAGTATTCAAATCCATTTAAAGCCTGAAACAATGGAAAAGATGATTAAACTGGTAAAAAGTGAAAAGGTAATGCCATCAATCAAATTCATTAAACGCTATGTGGGTTTACAAGGAAAGGTTGGAATAAAAGATAAAGCGAAAAAATTATTTGACGATATGCAGAAAGCAGTTAAACAGGGTATTTTAACAAAATCAGATAAGTATGCCGATAAAGTAAACGTGATGTATTTGAGCTTACACAATTTGTTATTCAAACCAAAACAACACGATGCGCTTGATATTTCTAAACATGAATTAAATGGATTGTTAGGTATTCTGAACGGTTGCGCTTGCAATGGATTAGAGGGTACGGATGATGAAGTCGAGGAAGGGCAACCACGAGTTGTAACAAAGCAAAATAAAATTATGAATAGCGTTGATTTTGCAAAGATGCAATTTGACAGCATCGGTTTTCAGGGGAAGTGGTTAGATTTTATCGGAGATCCGTCAAAGGGTTTTACCGCTATGGTATTTGGTAAACCGAAAATGGGTAAGTCTTATTTGTGCATTGATTTTGCAGGTTATTTGGCTCGCCATCACGGAAAGGTGTTGTACGTTGCCAAAGAGGAAAAGCTCGATGCCACGCTTCAAAAGAAGTTGAACGACACCAATGTAAAGCATCCTAACCTGTTTGTGAGCGATTATCTGCCCACTACATTAAGCAATTACGATTATGTGTTCATTGATAGCGTAAACAAAATGGAGCTTCAGCCAAACGATTTAGACACTTTAAAGGCAAACAATCCGGGTGTTTCTTTCATCTATGTATTCCAAACTACCAAAGAGGGCAATTTTAGAGGCTCTAACCATTTCCAACACGATGTTGACGTGGTTATAGAAATACCCGAAAAAGGTATTGCCACTCAAAATGGCAGGTTTAATCAGGGTGGGGAGATGAATATATTTGATGAGAATGGAAGCAATGAAATGAATGAGTTAAGTGGGGTTAGTAAAAGAAAAAAGAATGCTTCAAGATTCCCTGACTGGACAGAGCCGAAAGACTTAAACCCTGCCGACTGGAGAAATTTAAAAATCATCAAAAAATATTACGATGATGGCGACTATCAAAGTGCAATGAGCCACGCAATGTATAATTCGGATACAGAAATTAGGGAGGCTATTCCACCGAATGTATGGCTTGAGATTGGCGGACAATTAACTCCTACTGGTAGAGAAAAATTAAAGGTGTTATTGGAAACTTATCCTGAAAAGTAAAACAGCTAATTGAATAAAAAGGTCGGATATTCCGACCTTTTTTATTTGTATTTAAGTATTTGCTTAAATAATGAAATATCAATATATTTGTGTTATAATATATATATTATGGAAAACAATACTTGTATTCGGGTTTTAGCCGACCCAATTCAAATAAAGGAATGCAAACAAAAATTAAAGGAAAATGAAAAGTCCTTAAATCAGTTGTCAAGTGTTCTTGCTCTTGCAGGAAATGATGTAAGATTAAAGATTCTTTATTTGATGGGAGAAGAAAAAGAGCTTTGTCCTTGTGATATGAGTGATATTCTTGGAATGACAATACCTGCCGTTTCACAACATCTTCGTAAACTTAAAGATGGAAATATCATTGAAGCTCGTAAAGCCGGGCAAACGATTTACTATTCGCTAAAATCAGAACATCTAAAAATATTACGACCATTTTTCAAATATGTAAATACCGCTAAAGAAACAGTATGATAAATAAAACATCCATAATAGAACGAATAGGAGTTATAGGCATTATATTGACTGCTTTAACTTCTCCTTGTTGTTTCCCTTTATTCGGGATTGCCTTATCTGCATTAGGCTTTGGCTCTTTTGAATTATTTGGAGGAATAACAATGTATGTGTTCTTGGCATTGGTAATACTATCCATTATCGGAGCAATTTTTTCCTATATGTACCATAAAAAGGTAGTTAGTTTAATTGTTGGAATATTAAGTGGTGGATTGATATTCTACAACTACTTTTTTGATGAAGATAACAGTAGCACTATGTATATCGGGATGATTGGTTTAATGATAACCAGTCTAATGAATTATTATGAAACTAAAATATTTAACCTTATGAAAAATAAAAGCATAATTCTAAAATCAACAATAACTTGCCCTGATTGTGGGCATAAAAAGGAAGAAACGATGCCAACGGATGCGTGTCAATTCTTTTACGAATGTGAAAACTGCAAAAAAGTTTTAAAACCAAAACAGGGCGACTGCTGTGTATATTGTTCTTATGGTTCTGTACCGTGCCCTCCAATTCAGGAAGGTGGAAAAGGGAGTTGTTGCAATTAGTGAATAAAAAAGGTCGGAAATTCCGACCTTTTTACTTTTATTGCTACCTTTATAGTCTTATCATCCAAGACAATGCTAACCTCTAAATATTTAAGTATGGCTCTAAATTCGCTAAGACCTCTATGTCGTCTAACAATTGTTTCGATATTTCGTCAGTAGTGCCCACAGGCAAAAAAAGTGTAGAAAAGTAAAATTTTCTGCACTTTTTTGTTTTTATATCAATCACTATCCACTTTCATGAGTATAAATCTATTGTTTATTATTTGTAAGACAAATTACAAATGCCATGAACATATTTAATGAAGGAATATTTTTAAGTGTTAGAGATTTTATGAGATTAACTGGTAGTAAAAATTACTCAAGCTGTGCCAATTTACATAGGGCTATTTGAGACAGTTTATCAAATAGAATAATAGAAAGTTAACAATTCACGAATATTGCTTTTACGAGCAGATAGATTTTGAATATGTTTGGAAATATTTAAGAGGATAATGTTAATTTAATACTACCGAAAACCTCGACCTCATTTATTGCCATTAATTTTAAAATATTGACATTTACATAATCTCGTTGGCTTATAAATATAAACAAGTAAGTTCTTGAGAATATTATATTTTACTCAGATGGCAAAATTAAAAAATAACACAGTAGTGCTTTCAGAAAAGGCGTTGTTAAATGCCCTGTCAAAGCTTATTGAGCAAAGTCAAAGTCATTTGATTTCACAAGCCAATAGCAATCTTACTATGCTTTTTTGGTATATTGGTAATCGTATTAATGAAAATATATTGCAAAATAAACGGGCAGATTATGGTAAGCAAATTGTCGTTACACTGTCACGAGAATTAACCAAAAAATATGGTAAAAACTTTGAAGAAAAAAACTTACGTAGAATGCTCCAGTTTGCCGAACAATTTACGGATAACTCAATTGTCGTTACACTGTCACGACAATTGAGTTGGTCGCATTTTTTGGTGCTAATCCCACTCAAAACCATTGAAGCCAAGCTATTTTATGCTCAAACAGCATCTAACCAAGCATTAGGAGTAAGAGATTTGCGTAAACAAATAAAAACTAAAGCATTTGAAAGAACTGAAATTGCCAATTTACAAGCTGCGCCTACCAATTTGAATACATACAATACATTTAAAGACCCCTATTTTTTGGATTTTTTAGGACTTCAAAACACTTATTTAGAGAAGGATTTGGAGGAAGCCATATTAAGGGAGTTGGAGGCTTTTATATTGGAATTGGGTAAAGGTTTTGCTTTTGTCGAAAGGCAAAAAAGAATAATTATTGATGGCGAAGATTTTCATTTAGACTTACTCTTTTATCACCGTAATTTAAAACGCTTAGTGGCTATTGAACTTAAATTAGGAAAATTTGAAGCCAAACATAAAGGGCAAATGGAGTTGTATTTGAAGTGGCTGGATAAATATGAGAAAAAGGAAGGCGAATTATCTCCAGTAGGCTTAATACTTTGTGCTGAAAGTAGTAGAGAGCAAGTAGAGCTATTAGAAATGCACAAAGACGGAATTATGGTAGCAGAGTATTGGACGGAGCTACCACCTAAAAAGCAATTTGAACAAAAAATACATGCAATTTTGGAGGAAGCCAAAGAGAGAATTGAAAGAAAAAAACTAATGGACTAATAGGGATGACTTACAAAATATCAAATCCGCCTAATGGCTTGAAATGTACTGCTTTAAAATCGATAACGTGTCAATGTCTTTCAGTAACTGGTTCGAGATTTTGTCCGTGAAGTCCACCTTTAAAGCTGAGCAGAAATGTTCAGCTTTTTTTTGCCCTTCTTGGTCGGGATTCTCCTTCAGACTGGCCCTATCACAAAATTCCCTCGGACTTTCTCTTCACGTTCAGCCCTCCTCTACCACACCAATTGGAGGAAGAAACTGAAAGTCAGGTTACATCCAAATAAAGGCACACCCTCTATAATGATGGAAAACATGTATTAGCTAAATTTTTTCGGTTAAAGAAAATGAACTCTCCTGATTATTTCCTTATGCTTGAAAAAATTAAATCCTCAAGAAAGGAAACTAGTTTTTTCTCATCCTTCGCAGCTCCAAAATCTGTTAGAGATGGTAGATTTTGCATATAAAATTTTTGAGAATGAGCCATTTCGATAATGGTTGATGCTAATGAATGTGGGTACTTATATTTAGGATTATATTCCTTTATAAAACCTGCAATTCTCGAACATAAATCTTTATAAGGCTTAAAAAGCTTTGCCTTATTATCTTCTGTTACATGTTTGGTTAAAAATGCCTTAGCGCCTTCCGCCATAACAATTTCATTGAGAATTTTTTCGTTGATGTGTTCGGTTGTAATATCATCCTCAACTTGTGATGATAACAACTCTATTGCCTTTTTAATTTTTACCTCAACTTTTTTAATGTTATTGGTTTGAAAAATTAATCGGTATTCCTGCCAGCTCCAATACCAATCAACAATATAAATAAGTAACCTGTGCTTATTCTCAAAATAGCGGTATATCCCTGCTTCGGTGGTGTTAATTTCAGAAGCTAATTTTTTAAATGTAAATGCTTCAAATCCAATCTTATGAATAAGTAAAGTACTCTGCTGTATAATCTTTCTGCCTAATTCTGTTTCTTCAGGATTACGAAGAAATAGCTTTTCATTCATCTTAATTTTAAGGGAGAGCTCCATTTTTGGATATTTTAACAAATGTAAAAATATTTTTTATGATAGTATTACTATTTATTTAAATATTGTTACTATTTTTGCTGCGAATCGTATAGCCATTTTTGTATGAAACATCTATTTAAAAATTTTAAACACGATTTGCCGGCGAGTATTGTTGTGTTTTTTGTAGCTGTGCCGTTATGTTTAGGTATTGCGCTTGCGTCAGGTGCTCCCTTGTTTGCAGGTATCATCGCAGGTATTGTAGGCGGCATTGCAGTGGGTTTTGTTAGCGGCTCTCCTTTAGGCGTGAGTGGCCCTGCAGCCGGTCTTGCGGTTATCGTATTCAGTTCCATTGCCACGCTTGGGTCCTGGGAAGCATTCCTTCTTGCTGTGATGATTACAGGTGTAATACAATTGGCAGCAGGATTTTTTAAATTGGGGACAATCGCCTATTATTTTCCATCTTCAGTTATAAAAGGAATGCTTACTGGTATTGGTTTGCTTATTATTCTTAAACAAATTCCGCATGCTTTTGGACACGATAAGGATTTTGAGGGTGATAACGCTTTTATTCAAGCGGACGGACAAAATACATTTTCCGAATTATTGAATATGCTTAATTATGTTACTCCCGGAGCAATTTTAGTTACTGTGGTTTCGCTATTCATCCTTATTCTTTGGGACCAAGTGCTTATGAAAAAGCACAAAATTTTCGGGATTATTAACGGCCCTTTAGTTACTGTTTTTGCGGGGATTACTATCAACTATTTATACCAGGCAAGTGTTTTGCCATTTAGCTTAAATGAAAAACAAATAGTTCAAATCCCGGTAGCATCAAGTATTGGTGAGTTTTTTGGACAATTTACACTTCCCGATTTTTCGCAATTCAATAATCCAAAAGTATATCTGACGGCCCTTGTGATTGCAATTGTTGCAAGTTTAGAAACGTTGCTATGCGTAGAGGCGACAGACAAGCTAGACCCGCAGAAGAGGGTTACCCCAACCAACAAAGAGTTAAAAGCGCAGGGCATTGGCAATATAATTTCGGGGCTCATTGGTGGATTGCCTATTACCCAGGTAATTGTTCGGAGTAGTGCAAACATTACATTTGGTGGCAGAACTAAATTGTCAGCTATTCTGCACGGTTTCTTTCTGTTGATAAGTGCAATAACAATTCCTTCTCTTCTTAATATGATTCCCTTGGCTACACTCGCTTCTATTCTTTTTGTGGTGGGATATAAACTCGCAAAGCCATCGCTGTTTAAACAAGCGTATAAGCAGGGTTGGGAACAGTTTGTTCCATTTGTTGCAACTATAATCGGAATACTTTTAACTGATCTTTTGAAAGGAATTGGAATTGGAATGGCGGTTGCTATTTTCTATATTCTGCGTAATAATTTTAGAAATCCCTTTTATCAAATCAACAACGAAGCGCAGGAAACAAACGAACATTTAATTGTCTTATCAGAAGAGGTATCGTTTTTGAACAAAGGAAGCATCCTTCAAGTGCTTGATAACATTCCGCCAAATTCCAAGGTTGTTATTGACGGAACGAAATCAAAAAGCATACATTATGATGTAGTGGAAATTATTCAGAACTTTCAGATACACGCAAAAACTATTGGAATCACAGTTGAAGTAAAAGGAATTAAATAGAAACTAATCTAAAAATAAAACTCAAATGAAAACATTAACTAAAGAAATGCAAAAAGCCATGACACCTTCAATGGCCTTAGATATGTTAAAAGAAGGTAACAAGAGGTTTGTAAATAATCTTAAAATAAACCGCAACCTTTTGCAACAGGCCAATGAAACATCGGACGGGCAACATCCTTTTGCAGTTATTCTAAGCTGCATAGATTCCCGAACATCAGCCGAATTAATTTTTGATCAGGGCTTGGGAGATGTTTTTAGTGTGCGTATTGCTGGAAATATTATTAATGAAGATATTTTGGGCAGTATGGAATTTGGCTGTAAAGTGGCAGGTTCTAAAGTCATTGTTGTTTTAGGACATACTAAATGCGGAGCTGTGAAAGGCGCTTGCGACCATGTAGAGATGGGCAACCTCACGGCATTACTCACTAAAATTAGACCTGCAGTTGATGATGAAAAAACAGTAATTGACAATCGCACCTCAAGCAACAGTGAGTTTGTGGAAAAAGTAGCGAGCATTAATGTAAAGCGAACTGTTAAATCCATTATGGAACGAAGCCCTATTTTAAAAGAAATGATTGAAACAGGACAAATAGGTATCATTGGGGGCACACACAATATAACAACAGGATTAGTAACCTTTTACCCTGAAACAATACTTCTCAAGTGATAAACAAATAATCATTCGAGTACCATTTTTGTTTGTATTTAATTTTGTGTCATTTGCCAGTCAAAATTCTCCAGAAAAAGCATATAAGAATGTTGGCAATAAATCGCGTCAAATTATTTCGGTTGAAGTTAGTACTTCGTTAACTTTGATTGTCTAATGACCTATTCAGATACACTTAAGTATATGTATTCGCAGCTTCCCATGTTTCATCGGGTGGGTGCTGCTGCATATAAAGCTAATTTGGATAATACTATTGCGATATGTAAAATGCTGAATGATCCGCAAAAAAAATTTAAATCAATTCACATAGCGGGTACTAATGGTAAAGGCTCAACTTCACACATGCTTGCTTCAGTATTGCAGGAAGCAGGTTATAAAGTTGGGTTGTACACTTCTCCTCATTTAAAAGATTTTCGGGAACGTATTCGTGTAAATGGAAAAATGATCTC
>CAZQIC010000073.1:0-22847 GCA_964593555.1 uncultured Bacteroidia bacterium
GGAATGGGTAGCGCTTGCAACAGCAGATAAAGTTATTTCCCAAAAATTTTTATTCGGCGAAGACAGGGAACGAAATATTCGTAAAGCAGCATTGGCCGCTTTTGCAATGTTGAAAAAAGAAATTGTTGCAGACTAAAAATTCGGCTTCAATAAATACTTAGAGTAGAATTCATTTAGTTTAGCTATTGCTTCATCTGCCGTATCAACAACAGAGAAAAGGTCAAAGTCTTCCGGGCTAATGTTATGCTCTTCTTCATACATCACCTCTTGAACCCACTTGAAAAGTCCTTCCCAGTATTTTTTACCAATAAGAATAATTGGGAAGTTTGCGATCTTATTGGTTTGTATCAATGTTATCGCTTCAAACAATTCATCCAATGTTCCAAAGCCACCGGGCAATGCAATAAATCCCTGAGAATATTTCAGGAATATTGTTTTGCGTACAAAGAAGTAATCAAAGTTAATCAACTTGTCAGAATCAATATAGATGTTATGTGACTGTTCAAAAGGGAGTTTAATATTTAGTCCAACGGATTTTCCACCGCCTTCTTTTGCTCCCTTGTTGGCAGCTTCCATAATACCGGGTCCGCCACCGCTGATTACTCCATAACCTTCTTTGGTAAGTTTAAAGGAAACCTCTTCGGCCAGTTTATAATATTTATTATCTGGTTTTGTTCTTGCTGATCCAAATACAGATACGCAAGGTCCTATCCTGCTCATCTTGTCAAAACCTTCAACAAACTCTGCCATTATTTTAAATAGCTGCCAGGAGTCAGTAGCTTTTATCTCATGCCAGTTTTTATCTGCAAATGCTTTACGTATTTTATCTTCTTTATCTATATTCATAAACTTGTTTAAAATTGTTTTACGTTGGAAATGCTTTTAAGTTCGCTTTTTAAATATTTAGCTGTGTGGCTGTTTTTATTTTTTACTATTTCTTCGGGAGTCCCTTCGCATAAAATAATTCCTCCTTTGTTGCCACCTTCCGGACCCAGATCAATAATATGGTCAGCCGCCTTTATAATATCCATGTTGTGTTCAATAACCAACACGGTATTGCCATTATCTACAAGTTTGTTTAACACCTCCAGTAAGATACGAATATCTTCAAAATGTAAGCCTGTTGTTGGTTCATCAAGTATATAAAAAGTATTCCCTGTATCTCTTTTTGATAACTCTGTTGCCAATTTTACGCGTTGTGCCTCACCGCCGGATAACGTGGTTGACTGCTGCCCAAGGGTAATATAACCTAGTCCAACATCCTGTAAGGTTTTTATTTTTTGAATGATGGAAGGAATATTTTCGAAAAAGTTTACCGCAGTATCAATTGTCATGTTCAATACATCATTGATCGATTTTCCTTTGAATCGTATCTCCAGTGTTTCCCTGTTGTATCGTTTACCATTACAGGCTTCACATTCTACATATACATCGGGTAAAAAATTCATTACAATTGTTTTTACTCCCGCTCCCTGGCAAATTTCACATCTTCCGCCTTTAACATTAAAAGAAAAACGTCCGGGTTTGTAACCCCTGATTTTTGATTCGGGATGTTCCGCATATAAATTACGGATATCAGAAAATACATTGGTGTATGTGGAAGGGTTTGAACGCGGGGTTCTTCCAATGGGACTTTGATCTATTTCAATCACTTTGTCTATATTGTCAACGCCTTCAATTTTTTTGTGAGCGAGAATAGGTTTTTCTGAGCGATAAAAATAATTGCTAAGAAAAGGGTATAGTGTTTCGTTAATTAATGTGGATTTTCCGCTGCCTGAAACTCCGGTAACGCATATAAATTTTCCCAATGGAAAAGTGACAGTTACATTCTTTAAATTATTTCCGGAAGCGCCTTTTACAGTTAAATATTTGCCATTACCATCTCTTCGTTTTGAAGGAATGACTATTTCTTTTTCTCCATTCAAGTATTGTGCTGTAAGTGAATGGGATTTTTTTATCTCATCAGGTGTGCCTTCTGCAACAATTTCTCCGCCATGTATGCCTGCTTTTGGGCCAATGTCAATTACATAGTCGGCAGCCATGATCATTTCCTTATCATGCTCAACAACTATTACCGAATTGCCAACATCGCGTAAATTTTTTAACGCTTCAATGAGCCTTGTGTTATCGCGCTGATGTAAACCAATGCTTGGTTCATCTAAAATATAAAGTACACCAACCAGTTGAGATCCTATTTGGGTCGCAAGCCTTATCCGCTGTGCCTCCCCGCCGGAAAGACTTTTAGAACTCCTGTTCAGCGTTATATATTCTAATCCAACATCTAATAAAAAATCAATTCTTGATCTTATCTCTTTTAATACTTCTTTCGCAATGATATTTTTTTTCGAGTCAATTCTTTTTTCAATATCCCTGAACCAATTTTTAAGATCATTGATATCCATGTCTGATAACTCAGCAATATTTTTATTGTCGATCTTAAAATAAAGCGCTTCCTTTTTTAACCTTGAACCTTTGCAGGATGGGCAGGTGATCTTGTTCATAAAGCTCTGTGCCCAACGGTCTATTGCTGGGGAAGGGTTTTCTTGTTGCTGGCGTATTAAAAAGTTTACAATCCCTTCAAACGATAAAGAATAACTTGTCGCGGAACTTTCGTATTGCGCTTTTACTTTAAATACTTCATCCGATCCAAACAAAATGGTATTCATCGAATCTTCGGAAATATCTTCAATTGGTGTATCAAGAGTAAATTTATATTTATCACCTATCGCTTCTATTTGTTTGAATATCCAGTTGTTTTTGAATTCTCCCAATGGAACAATGCCGCCTTTTTTAATACTCAGGTTTGGTTTAGGGATTATTTTTTTAATATCAATCTCAGAAATTACTCCTAGGCCATTACATTTAGGGCAAGCACCATATGGTGAATTAAAGGAGAAAAGATTCGGAGCAGGTTCATCATATGAAATTCCGGAAGTAGGACACATGAGGAAACGACTGAAAATTCTTGTTTCCTTCTGGTCTTCATCCATCACCATAATAATACCCTTTCCTTGTTTCATGGCTACCTGCAAGGATTCATTTATGCGTTGCCTTGAAGCTTGTGAAACACCAATGCGGTCGATCACAATTTCAATATCGTGAGTCTTATACCTGTCGAGCTGAATGCGTTTGTTGAGTTCAATTATTTTCCCATCAACTCTTGCTCTTGAAAAACCATGCTTACGAATTTGTTCGAACAATTCGCGATAATGCCCTTTCCTTCCTTTTACAACCGGAGCAAGCAGATGTATTGTTTCGCCATCGTACTTTTCAATTATTGCAGAGATGATCTGATCATCTGAGTAGCGAACCATTTTTTCTCCTGTTACATAAGAAAGAGCATCCGATGCACGTGCGAAAAGTAACCGCAGAAAATCATATATCTCTGTAATGGTACCAACCGTTGACCTCGGATTTTTATTTACAGTTTTTTGTTCAATGGAAACAACAGGACTGAGGCCGCTTATTTTATCCACATCAGGCCGTTCCAGGCTGCCGAGAAATTGACGTGCATAAGATGAGAAACTTTCAATGTATCTTCTTTGTCCTTCGGCATAAATGGTATCGAAAGCAAGGGAAGATTTTCCGCTGCCGCTTAAGCCTGTTATCACAACTAGTTTATTTCTGGGTATGGTGACTGAAATATTTTTAAGGTTGTGTGATCGCGCGCCAATGACTTCAAGCGTTTCACTTTCATTTGCAACCAGGTTTTCAGTCATTTTTTAGCGAAAAATCTATTGTTGTTTTGGGAGATAAAGTTTTATTTCCGTGTTGTTGCCAATTTTTTCTTCATCGGATAATTTATTCCACAGCCTGATATTTTGTTCGCTTACATTATACTTTTTTGCAACAGAAGAAACTGTTTCTCCCTTACCTGTTTTATAAACTAAAATTGTTGTAGTGTCATGTATTATCAAAGGCTGGGTTGCAATAGCAGCAATATTTTTTGAAGCAGAATCTTTTTTCGATTCTTCGAGAAGAAACAGGTCCGCAGAGTCGTCATAGTTAAAATTCAATGCATCTTTCTCCGGGAAAAGAATAGTATAAGTGGTTTTGTCAGGATTGTTCAATGAGCTTTTTCTGAGCCAGGGATTAAAAATCTTAAGGATTTTATAAGTGACACCTTGTGAAATGGCAAAGTTGGTAAGGTCGCTGATAGAACTATCGATTTTTATTTCATAGGTTGGAATGGGTGGGTAAAGATCTTTTTTTCTTAAAATGAAACCGTAATCTTTTGGTTTTACGAAAATTTCTTTGAGGGCAAGAATACGAAATACGTAACGGCCAGTCTCTTCATTTAAAAGCAAGTCGTAATAGGATGAGGTTTTTTGTTTTGCAAGCTGCGATTCAATGCCGCCCATTCCTAAATTATAGGAGGCCGCAACTAGCGTCCAGTTTTGAAATTTTTTATAGGCTTCTTTAAAATATTTGCAAGCGGCTTCTGTAGATTTCGCTACATTATATCTTTCATCCACTTCGTCATTAATTTGCAAGCCGTAAGTTTTTCCTGTTGCTTCAATAAACTGCCAGTATCCTGTTGCTTTGGCCGGAGAGACAATATTGGTAAGACCGCTTTCCACAACCGGAATATATTTAAAGTCATCCGGGATGCCATTTTTTTTAAGGATAGGCTCTATGACCGGAAACCATCTGTTGGCGCGTTTGTGCAATAACAATGTTTGCGACTGCCAGTAGGTGTTTACCAGTAATTCCCTGTCAATAGATTCCCTTACAGCGAAATCGCTCACCGGAACTTTCTCCCCGCAAAAGTTCAGATCCTTGGGTATATTCAGACCAAAAATTTTATAATTGTTTTTGAAATATTCACTGTATGCACTATCCTCCTTTGTGGGGTTTACAGAGTAATTGAATAAATGAAAAATAATTACGAAAATAATAATTCCTGAAAGTGCATAAAGATGCTTTCTGATCCTGTACATCCTGGCTGTTATTATTTTTAATAGTTTCATTTATATTCTATTTTTTCTGTTTTATAGTTTGCGTTGGAACATATAAAAACACGAAAAGAATGATTATATAAAGTGAGAAAATAATTATCTGCCAATATCCCCAGACAGTAATCGTATCGATGACAACACCTGCAATGAATGAGGAGAGTGCGGATATTAGAATGAAAAGTACAGCAATTCTTTTTTCCGTAACCCCCAGATAGAATAAGTGATGTGTGGTATGATCTTTACCTCCTACAAAAGGAGACCTTTTTTTCGACAGCCTGTTGATAACTACTGTGGTCGTATCAATGATCGGTATAATGAACATAAGGACAGTTACAATGATCCTTTTTGATGCCGCAGTATTAGATGGGTGGGGGAAGGGGAGCTCCCAAAAGTAAATGATGCCTACTGCACTTAACAACGCTCCGAGAAATTGACTGCCGGTATCGCCCATAAACATTTTAGATGGATGCCAATTGTAAAACAAAAAACCGATCAATGCAGCAAGGCACCCGGTCAAAATAAATACCTGCGGCCCTGCGTGAACTCCGCTAAAATACAAGATGAACAGCGCGCCAGCTATTATAACAGCTGATACGCTTGCTGTAATTGCATCCATATTATCAAGCATATTAACCGAGTTCATTATTCCTACAACCCAGAATAAGGTAAGTGTATAGTTTAATATATCGGAGGGGAAAATCTTAATATAAATATCGGTAACTATAAGGATAATTGCACAGGTTACCTGGGCCAAAAATTTAAGAAATGGCCTGGTGTTATATGCATCATCTGCAAGGCCGATAATAAAAGCAATAGAGCAGGAGCAAAGTATTCCAAGCACTTGCTTGTTCGCCCAAATGTCGTTTGCGTAAAATATGCTGTACACAACAATGGAAAATAAAAAGATCAGGTAAAAAGAAATACCTCCTAATGCGGGTTTTAATTGATTGTTCCACCTGATAAGGTCTTCGCTATTATTTCGTATTCCAAGTGTTTTGGCAAAATTCAACAAAAGTCCGTTGAGTAACAATGAGAACAATGTTGCACCAACAAAAAAAGAAATGAAAAACAGAAAAGAGAACTCTCCCCAAAACATACCCAAAGGTTAATTAATGAGGTGCAAAAGTACCAAATTTTGAGGTCTAAAACAAGCTGGAAAAGCTCCTGAAAGCTTTGCCATTCTTGTCTTTTTCAGAAACAAGAGGCGAGGAAATGTTCCAATCGATCCCAAGGTCAGGATCGTTCCATAATATACAGTCTTCGGATGATTTATTATAAACGGCCGAGCATTTATAGGAAAAAATGGTATTATCTCTGAGGGTTAAAAATCCATGAGCAAACCCTTCGGGTATCCAAACCATTTTTTTGTTTTCTTCAGTAAGTTCAGTTTTGAAATGTTGCCCGTAAGTAGATGAATTTTTTCTAATATCAACTGCAACATCCAATACGGCGCCTTTAATAACCCTCACTAATTTTCCCTGCGCATGTGGTGGATTTTGAAAATGCAGCCCTCTTAATACGCCCGCGCCGGATAAAGATTGATTGTCCTGAACAAAGTCACAGAAAATACCGTTTTTTTCGAAAATACTTTTGCTGTAAGATTCAAAAAAATATCCTCTTGGATCTTCAAAAACCGTAGGCTCAATAACGAGAAGATTCTTTATAGATGTTTGAATAAACTTCATGAGTCAAGATAGCTGTTGTTCTTTTTATTTTTTCTCTTTTCCCAAAGAGTGGAAAGGAATGATTTCTTCTTCTGAAATTTTTTCTTAGGGGAACTGTCTTCATAATATCCATATCCATATCCATAACCGTATCCATAACCGTACCCGTATCCGTAGCCATAATTATACCCGTAACTTCTTCTGTTGATATCAACTCCGTTCATGATCACAGATAATCTCTTCAGGTTACTTTCGTTATATAGCCTGTCGAGATTTTGAATAAAACTTCGTTTCGAATACTCTGCCCTGAAAATATAAATTGGATAATCTGCTTTTTGAATGATCGCAATACCATCTGTAACAAGACCAACAGGGGGATTATCAATAATTATGATGTCATAAGTTTGTTTAAGCTTGTTCAAAATTTTATCCATGTTTTCGCTGATGATCAACTCCGAAGGGTTAGGAGGGATTGGTCCTGCAGTGATAAAATGTAAATTCTCGAGTGAGCTTTGTTGAATGCAATCCTCGATCGTATCACGTTCGATCAAGAGTGTGCTCATGCCTTTTATGTTTTCAGCATTAAACCCCTTGTGTATTTTAGGTTTTCTC
This sequence comes from uncultured Bacteroidia bacterium, assembly GCA_964593555.1. Lineage (GTDB taxonomy): Bacteria > Bacteroidota > Bacteroidia > JAFLBG01 > JAFLBG01 > CAZQIC01. Next base: position 7,235 of record CAZQIC010000073.1, read on the forward strand.
ATGTCGAGGTCAAGTATAATTACTTTTTTTCCTGAGAATGCAATAATACCTGCGAGATTGATCGCTACAAAAGTTTTTCCTTCACCCGAAACTGTTGATGTAACAGCAATAAGTTTAGATCCGGGAGTATTATTAATGAACTGTAGATTAGATCTTATCGATCTGAATGATTCCGCGATCAGGGATTTAGGGCTTTTATCGACAAGCAATTGTGATACCGGAATTTCTTTGTGATAGCGAGGTATTATTCCTAAAACTCCAATAGAAGCATGCGTGTGTTTCGTAATTTGGTTTAAAGAATTTATTTCATCATGTACAACGTATCTCGAAAAAATGAGCAGTATGCCGGACAAAAGCGCAATCAATGTACTGATCATTAAAGTATTTTTTTTGCTTGGAGAAATAGGGCTGGTAGGCAGATGAGCTTTGTCAAGTATAATGTTTTGCGCCGTTACTCCTGCTTTTGAAATGGAGTATTCTGTTTTCTTTTCTAGAAGAATTGTATAGTACTTTTCATTTATGGTAAATAATCGCTGCAAACGCGCATATTCCATTTCTCTTTCAGGCTGTGTTCTTATTTTGCTTTGAAACTCTCCAGCTTTTGTAGTGATCTGATCCTTTTTTGAACCAATTTTCTCTCTGTAAGATTTTACACTTTCAAGCAAAATTCTTCTACTAATTTCAATTTGATTCTCTATTTCTTTTATAGTTTCGCTATTAGCGGTCACATCATACAATAACTCTTCGCGTTCGATAATTAAATTCTGAAGCTTGCCTATCTGGGATGTGATATTGGGATCGTAATTCCCCCCGGAAAGTATTGAAAGAAGTGTGTAGGAGTCAACATTTTCTTTTTTCTTGATCTGGTCGTTTATTTTGTTAAGCACCTTTTCTTCGAGATCTAAATTTATCATTTCGTCTTCAAGGTTATTAAACCTGCTAATGCTGGCGGCCTGCGTAATGTCATTTCTTGTAATATTATTTTGCTCCATAAAACTTTGTATTGCAACTTCAGAGCTCTTTAGGCCCTGATACACAAAAGCCAATTGTTCTTCAATGAAAGATAGAACGTTTTTAGCGCTTTCACCTTTTCTTTCAATATCGTACTTAATAAATTCAGTTGACATTGATTCTACTATGTCTTTTGCTTTAACAGGGTTGTTGTCGCTAAAAACAATTTTTACTGTTTTAGCCTGTTCGTTAAGAAGTTTAATATCTAATCTTCCATAATATTCATTTGCTAAATTTTCGAAATCGTTGAGAATAAAATAGGAAGCACCTTCCTTTATTGTATTCTGTTGCCTTTCAATTTCTTTGTAGTTAATAGGAGTTATTTTTACATCTGCACCGGGTATGCTGGTCCATTCACCGGAGTTAAAGGTCTTGGAGGTTTGTACGTTGTTTTGACTATAGGACAATTCTCCGTTTGCCTCATTTTTAAAACGGATATATATATATATCCCGAGAATAAGATCGTTTTTAATTTTTGCTTCTATCAAGTAGTTGGAGCCTCTGTAATTTTCAGAATTAATAAATGTTCCTTCGGAGTAATAAGTTACTTCAAGAGGAAGTTTGGATAAAGCTCTTTTGAAAAAGATCTTGGAGCGTAGGAGTTCGATTTTTTGTGCAATTTCATTGTCTTTATCAAGACCCATGTCAAAGACTTTTGTCGCGGTGCTTGCATTCTCAAGTTGTATCACTGAGCTTGACTCATAAACCAATGGTGTGTATCTGAGATAAATAAATGCTATTAGCGTAGCAACCGAGAAAAAAAGCAATAACCAAAACCAGCTTTTTCTAATAATAAAAATGAATAAGCCAAGTTCGAATTCACCACTGAAATTTGAGATGCGCTCGCGGTAACGCTCAAAATTGTCGTTCGATTGAGATATCTGCTCCTGATACATTTAAGTTAAGGGTATCCTTTTATAGGGTTTTTACTATTCCTAAAACTAAAAGCGTAGTGGTCATAAGACTGATAATTGGAGCGATCTCTTTTATTATCTCTCTTCCAATATTAAGTCTTGGATCAACATAGATAATATCATTTCCCTGAACGGTCATATCTGCAAGGCGTATCCCCTCTATGGTGCTAAGGTCTATTAAATATATCTGAGGATTTTGTAAGTTTCCTCTGATAAGTTTAATCCTATGTGCCTTTCCGTTTTCTGGTATACCTCCTGAAAGTGCAATTGCTTCAATAAGTTTTGTGTTATTATTCATTAGGCTCAACACTTTTGCAGTTCCCGGGGTTCCTGGAAAAATAATTATTCTCTTGTTTTGTATTTTAATAATAACAAAAGGCTTAACATAATATACTGAGTATTTTTGTTCAAGAAATGACTCGGCTTGCCTTAAGGTAAGGCCTCCTAATTTTATTCTTCCCAATACAGGAAGCCTGACAGAATCGTCCTGTTCCACCACATAGGTATTTGAATTTGCCTGCGCAGTTCCTACAAAAGTATTTATAGAGGTGATATCTATTAATTTAAATCCATCATTTGAATATACATTAAAGGTAATAAGGTCGTTCGTAGCAATTTTATAATCTTTTGACGTAAAAAGAGAATCCGCAAAAGGTGCAAATTTGTACCCTCTTTTTGTACGCAGCATCATGCTTGGATTAAGTAAATGACATCCTGTAAGGGCAACAAATATTGAAAAAAATAATACAGTGCGAATTAGTTTTTGCATTTGCCTGTTTCGTTTGAGCCTGCAAAGATACTAAATATTAATGTAAAATGACTAATTGTCTGATTTTGAGCTATGAAGGAGCCTTTTGTATAGGGAATCCATATCAGATACAAGTCTTGTATAATGATAGTTTTCTTTTACCTGTTTCCAGCCCTTTGCACCCATTTGTGTACGTAATTCTTCGTTTTCAGACAGTTTTAAAAGCGCATTAGAAAAATCCTTTGCATCGAATGAGTTGATCAGAAAACCTGTTTCGTTAGGTATAATAACGTTTTGTATGCCGCCAACATTTGTGGTAACGATTGGTTTGTTACCTGCCTGAGCTTCAATAAGGCTAACCGGTGTACCTTCGTTAAAAGATGTGAGGGTGATGATATCAGAACCTGCACATACGACATCAATGTCTTTTCTCCAGGAAGTAAATGTGAGGGTTGCTGGAGTTGTTCCATCTGAAAAATTAATTCCCAGATTTTTTGCAAGCGATTCAATATTTTTTCTTTCCTCGCCATCACCGATAATAAAGGCCCTTATTTTTTGTTTTGAATTTTCAAGGACAATTTTGAGCGATCGCAAAAAGAGAGAATGGTTTTTTACGGGTACCAATCTGCCAATGATCGAGATTACGATCTCTTTCTCTGTTATTTTATACTGATCCCGAAATGTTTTTCGCTTTTCTGAAATGTTTTCCTGGAATTTATCAAGATCGAATCCCAGGGGGATCACATGCATTTTTTCTGTCGCGCATATTTTATGCTCTTGTGTCAGTTCCTGTTTTTGTTTTTCGCTTATGGCAATTATTGCGGATGATCTTTTTGCCAGGAAGCGTTCAATGTTTTTATATACAGCAGTTTTGAACCTGCCGAAATAGGAATGAAAAACATGTCCATGAAATGTATGGACTATAACCGGGACTTTACAATTTATAGCTGCTAAGCGACCTATGGTTCCTGCCTTTGAAGCATGTGTATGAACAATATCTGGTTTGTACTCCTTTATTATTTTTTTAATTTTTTTATAAGCAAAATAATCATTCAATGGATTGATCGAACGTTTCATTTCGGGAACCACCATTGGTTCAATTCCATAGTTACGAGCAATGAATAATGAGCTTTCCTCGCTCTCATCTTTCTCGCCGCCTATTAATAGCGTTTCATACTCTTTTGGCATAAACCTGGAAAGGTAAACCGTGTTGTAAGTGGGCCCTCCAAGATTAAAACGATTGATGATGCGAAGTATTTTTGGCATATTTAATTTGGGCTCTGAATATTTTTTTCCGTTAGCCCATTTTGTTTCCACCAATGCTGGAACACTATGATCGCCCACGTTTTTGCAACAGCATCATCCGGGTTAACTGAAAATAATTGTTTTTTTAATTGTTTTATGTAATCCGGGTTGAACAGTTTTTGTTCACGAATAAAACTGTCTTCTAAGTAATTATTTTCTATTTCGCTCTTAAGCTCGTTTCTGAACCATTTTAATAAAGGCACTTCAAACCCTTGTTTGCTTCTGGTCAATATCTCCGCAGGTAATAGATCTGCAAACGTATCCTTCAAAATTCTTTTTCTGCTTTGCTTGTTTATTTTAAAATCTACAGGAAGCTGCAACGAAAAATCTACAATCCGATGATCAAGAAACGGAACACGCACTTCAAGGGAGTTGGCCATACTCATGCGATCAACTTTTACCAGCATATCATTTTCAAGCACAAGTTTAATATCTGCAAGCAGCCAGGAGTTAAGATCGTTGTTTATATCAGCAACAATTTTATTTTTTGTATTTCCGGGACTGCGGGAGAAATTTGAAAGAAGAGGATTGTCTTTTCCGTCTGAGAATCCAGCCCAGCGCCAATATCTGTCTTTATTATCAAGTTTAAGTCCGGCGCTGAGTTTTGACAATTGACGAAGTTTGTTTCCTGTTTTGCTATTGCGTGATTTTGGTAAAGTATTCCAAATAGGAGAGGTGTATTTTATAAATTGAGTTGCTAAATTTTTTTGAAGGGAAAATAGTGACGCTGTATGTTTGTTGTATCCTCCAAATAATTCATCAGCCCCATCGCCGGAAAGTGCTACCGTTACATGTTTGCGTGTGTAATTGCTGAGAATGTAAACAGCCAAAGCGGATGAGTCGGCAAAAGGCTCGTCAATATAACTAAGAAGGTTGTTTAGGTTAGCATAAAGGTCATCATTGCTCAATGAAAAAACAGTGTGTTCGGTATTTATTTTTTTTGCGACTGAACGAGCAAAATTTGTTTCATCAAACAGTGGCTCATCTTTAAATCCAATCGAAAAAGTTTTTAAATGTTTTGTTTGTTGTGATGCAAGTGCTGCTATTATAGAAGAGTCGACACCTCCGCTAAGAAATGAGCCTAAGGGAACATCTGCTATCATTCTGTTTTGTACAGAGGTGGTAAGCAATTCTCTTAGTGTTGATTTTGCAGATTCGTAAGACAAATTGTTATTAGCCTTGTATTTAGGTTCATAATAAGTTTTATTAGTTGTTTTACCATCTGATTTAATTTCTGTAAAACTGCCAGCCGGAATCTTTTTTACTTCATTGAAGATAGAGTCAGGGGATGGAATGTAATTAAGATGAAGATAGGTTCGTAAAGAAGAAATATCAATGTTCAATTCACAATTGTATTTCATTATCGCTTTCATTTCAGAGGCAAAAATGAAATTATTTTCATCGTGATAATAATATAAAGGTTTTATTCCATAGCGATCGCGACAGAGTATAAGTTTTTTTTCTGTTCCATCATAAATGGCGAATGCAAATTCCCCGTCGAGTTTAGTAAAACAATTTTCGCCTTCTGCAATGAATAGTTTAAGAAGAACTTCGGTGTCGCTCTCTGAGGTGAAATTAATTCCTTTGGAACTCAGTTGTTTTTTTAATTCCCGATAATTAAATATTTCCCCATTAAACACAATTGTATACCTGCCACTCTCATCCCTCATGGGTTGAGCCCCATTTGCTGTGGTATCAATAATGGAAAGTCTTCGGTGACCTAATGCGATTTTGTCTTTTGAAAATATCCCTTCCGCATCCGGCCCTCTGCTTGTAAGACATGTGGTAGCATGTTTGACAAATGGTAACTTCTCTTTACCTTTTTCAGTAAAAGCAAATGCACCTGTTATTCCACACACTGTTATATTGGGGCTAAACGATTAGTAGATCAAAGTTAATTTAATCGTTTCAATAATCAATGATGATTAATTTACCTCAGTTGTTAGGTATGTGTAATTTTAGCAATGAATTAACAACAATTAACAGAACAACTATTGTTATGGTTTGAGTTTATCCTGAAAAGCCTTTTTGAATTTATCCACTTTTGGTTGGATAACGTACCTGCAATAAGGTTCGTCGCCATTTTGATTGAAATAGTTCTGATGATAGTCCTCTGCTTTGTAAAATGTAGAATAGGGGCTTATCTCAGTAATAACAGGGTTATCCCATGCTCCTGATTTATTTAGTTCTGCTTTGTATTTCTCAGCCAGCATTTTTTGATTTTCGTTATGATAAAAAATTACTGATCTGTATTGGGTGCCTGAATCATTTCCCTGTCTATTCAAGGTGGTTGGGTCATGTGTTTTCCAGAATACCTGTAAAAGTTCATCAAAGGAAATTTTTTTAGGATCGTAAACTAACTGGCATACCTCGGCATGCCCTGTTCTACCTGTGCATATTTCTTTATACGAAGGATTTTTGATACTTCCTCCTGTATAGCCCGATGCTACAGATATAACACCTTCGAGATCCTGAAAAACAGCCTCCACACACCAGAAGCAGCCTGCGCCAAAAGTAGCGGTGTCGTTTTTTGATGTGGATGAATTAATTGTAGTTTCCATAGGTGAATTTTTATTTGGTGTTGCGCAAGAATTAATTGTTAATCCTAAAAGCAACCCTACGTATGTTATTTTATTAAGAGAGAGCATAATTTTATGGTTTCTCATATATACGTTTTATTAGGAATGTCAGATTTATTTCATGAGAGTTTTTTTATTACCTGATCAGACTTACGTTGCCTGTTTTATCAATCTGTTCACCCTTATTAGTTGTTCCGGAAAATCTATAACAAAACACACCCGAATTAGCCAGTTTCTCTTTAACATAACCATTCCATCCTATTTGCTGATCTTCACTTTGAAAAACTTGTTCTCCCCATCGATCATATATTACAAGAAAAAATGAATTAAAACAATTTCCGTAAACATTGAATACGTCGTTTTCCTGATCGTCATTTGGTGAAAACGCATTTGGGATAAAATAATCTGAACAAAGTTCCTCTACAATTACAGTAACAGAATCGATTTTTGTACAACCTTCGGAATCAGTTGTTACAATATAATATTTTGTGGTACTTGTTGGAGACGCAGTTGGAGATGGGCAGTCCACGCAACTCAAGCCCGATGAAGGTGTCCAGGAATATGAACCGCTTCCCGATGCAGTGATAACAGTGCTGGTGCCTTTTATTATTGTAATATTTGAACTAACTGTTAAGGTGGGAGTTTGGACTGTAACGGATACTGTTGATGTATTTGTGCATCCACCGGCATCCGTACCAGTTACAGTATAATTTGTTGTTATGCCGGGTGATGCTGTTACACTCGATCCCGTAGTGGAGCTTAATCCCATTGAGGGGTTCCAGGAATATGTTGCTACGCCGGATGCTGTTAATGTTGCTTGTTCTCCGCTGCATATAGAATCATTTGCAGATGTTGTAACAGTTGGCAAAGAACCAATATTGGTTGTTATATAATTATTTTTCGTGAGTGAGTCGCTAAAGCAGGGAGTAACTATCTTGAGTTTTACATCAAATGAGCCAGTGGCATTATAAGTAATATTGTTAGGGTAACGATCTGTGGAGGAAGAGGGTGTTCCTCCTGTAAAAGTCCATTGCCATAATACTCCTGTGGTATCGCATGTGGTAATGGTAGGCGTAAAACTTGTTATTCCTGCAGTGCCGCAAGGGATATTGGTGAGGTTGGCGGAAAAATTAATAGTAGGTGCGGTTCCACATCTGTCCGGACACATTGCTGCGAGAATAAAATCATACGACCCTCCTCCATATGCTGTTTGATAGGCGCCCGGTGTCGTGGGGTATGGTCCGCCGTTGGTCATTCCGGTCATAAACAATTGTCCTTTGCTAAGACTTAATAAACCTCCGCTTCCAGAGGCTTCGGTCATGGCCCCGCCGAGGTAACTCAGAAAAATTCTGGCACCAGCCGGTGAAAATTTTCCAAAAAAGTGATCGGTATTTCCTCCGTAAGAAGTTTGGTAAGCGCATGAGGTAGTAATAGGAAAATTTAAACTTGATGTTTCGCCAAAAGTGTAAATGTTATTATCGCAGTCCGTTACTACGCTTGATCCTCCGTATTCTGTTTGATTTCCTCCTATATATGTTGCCCATGCACGCGTAGTTCCTGTACTGTTAAACTTAACTAAATACGCATCCTTTATGCCGCCTCCATAGGCAAATTGAAACGACCCTGCAGATATGGGTAAGCCGCTGCTGGTGTAGCCTGTGAAAATTACATTGTTTAAATTGTCGGTGGTAATTCCTCTTGCAAGTGTACCCGAAGCACCGCCGTAATATGTATCCCAAATTCTTGTAGTTCCGGCTGAATTGAATTTAGCAATGAGCGCATTGTAGTTTGCACCACCGGCGTTTGCCGGTTGAAATGCGCCGGGCAGAAGAGGAAGGTTAGTTGATGCTGTTAACCCCGAAATATAAATATCATTGGTGCCTGATTCAAAAGTTATACCCGAAGATGCATCATAATCTGTTCCTCCATAATATGTACACCAGGTGCGTGTTCCGCCTGGAGTAAATTTTGCCAACAACGCATCGAAGGAAGTTCCTCCTGCATAGTTTTGTTGAAAGACACCTGCGGTGCCAAGTCCTGTTGTGTTAGAAAAGCCGCTTGAAATAATATCTCCATTGCCGTCAACTTTTACATTGGCAAGGTAATCATGTCCTGTTGTGCCAAAGTAGGTGCACCATATTCTATTGCCAGTAGCATCTAATCGCAATACGAAACCATCGTAAGATCCGCCTCCATATATTCCCTGGAAAGGTGCTGCGCTTAATGGAAAAGGATCGGAGTAAGTTCCTCCAACCACAACAAGTTCATCCCCATCATTAGCAATTGCACTTCCATAATCGCCTCCGGTGCCTCCATAATAAGTTGACCAAATGCGGTTACCATTCGCGCCAAATTTTACAACAGTAACATCAACAGCACCTCCAAATGCTGTTTGATAAACTCCTTGTGTTATAGGAAAAACATTTGCATTCATATTTCCGGTCACTATCACATTTCCCGTTACATCATTGCATAAACCATAAACATAATCTGTACTTGTATTACCATAAAGTGTAGCCCAGGGGTCAATTACTAATTCGTATGATTTATTGTAATTGCCAATTCGAAAGGAAACAGTTTTTCCATTTATTTCGTATGCTCCTTTTACGTCGATTATTTTTCCATTGATGTTTTGATATATTCTTGGGATATTTTCTGTTAATATTTCGTTGCCGCTTTTAATAAGCAATTGTTCGTTTTTAATAGACAGATTTTCAATGCCATCATATTTTATTTTTATTTGTGAAGGATTCGCACCAGGTTTTACAAGGATATCATATTTAAAACCGGATTCATTTGTTTTATAACGCACATCAATGCCATTGTACAAATTTTTACAAAGTACATTTTTGCAGGACATTACATTTTTAATTCCCTGCGGGCAATGAGCGAGATAATAATTGCTGTATTCAGTTTGAACATTCTCTGTTTCTATGATCGTATTTTGATTTGCATTTTCGAAGCTGGCATCGATCCGTAAAAAAACATCTGAATAGTTTTCTCTTTCTGCACCAGCAACAATTACTTCTGAAATGTCAGGTCTTTTACTTCTATTGGCAATAACATAACTGAATCCGAAATTTTTTAAATAAACAGTAGTGTTGCTGGTATTTGTATAAAATAAAATATCATTCCTTACTTTTTGATCACTGTCCGCAATTTGTCCCTTGTTCTCTGTAAAAGCAGCAGTCGATTTTAATTGGGATGAGTAACTATGTAAGCTGTTCAATGAAAGCAACAAAAAAATAATTAATGTTTTTTTCATTTTGGAAATGGCCGGTAAATAAAATTATTAAAGATGAATTACTTCACCATAAGCAGCAGCTGTAGCTTCCATCACCGCTTCACTCATAGTAGGGTGGGGGTGAATCGTTTTTATCATTTCGTGTCCTGTTGTTTCCAGTTTACGCGCAGCAACAATTTCGGCAATCATTTCGGTTACGTTGGCACCGATCATATGTGCGCCTAATAATTCACCATATTTTGCATCGTAAATCACTTTTACAAAACCATCTTTCGCACCTGCGGCGCTTGCTTTTCCTGAAGCTGAGAATGGAAACTTGCCAACTTTAATTTCATATCCTTTTTCTTTGGCAGCCTTTTCGGTATAACCAACAGATGCAATTTCCGGCTGACAATAAGTGCACCCGGGAATATTATTGTAATCAATAGCTTCAGGATTATGTCCTGCAATTTTTTCAACACAGGTAATGCCTTCTGCACTTGCAACGTGTGCTAATGCTTGTCCGCCAACACAATCGCCAATTGCATAATATCCAGGTATATTAGTTTGATAATATGGATTAGTTAATATTTTTCCTTTGTCAGTTGCAATTCCTACATCTTCCAATCCAAGATTTTCGAGATTGGCCTGGATACCCACAGCGGAAAGAACAATATCACACTCAATAGTTTCGTTTCCTTTTTTTGTTTTCACATTTACTTTGCAGCCTGTTCCTTTTGTATCAACCGACTCTACACTTGCTTCCGTCATTATACTAATGCCAGCTTTTTTGAATGATCTTTCCAATTGTTTTGATACTTCTTCATCTTCAACCGGAACAATGTTTGGCATAAATTCAACAACTGTTACCTTGGTTCCCATTGTTGCATAGAAGTAAGCAAACTCAACACCAATTGCTCCTGAACCTACTACCACCATTGATTTTGGCTGAGTTGGAAGATTCATTGCTTCACGATATCCTATTATTTTTTTTTCGTCCTGCGGTATGTTTGGTAATTGTCTTGATCTTGCACCAACAGCAATAATAATATGGCTAGCGGAAAGAGTAGAGGTTTTTCCATCCTCTCCTTTTACTTCAACTTGTTTGCCTGGTTTTACTTTTGCTGCTCCTTTTATAACTTCAATTTTATTCTTCTTCATCAAAAACTGAACACCTTTACTCATGCCGTCTGCAACGCCTCTTGAACGCTTTACTACAGAAGCAAAATCAGCTTTTATATTATCAGCACTAATTCCATAATCACCTGCGTGATTTAAATATTCGAATACCTGGGCACTTTTTAATAATGCTTTTGTTGGAATACAGCCCCAGTTCAAACAAATACCACCTAATTCGGCTTTTTCTATTACGGCTGTTTTTAGTCCCAATTGCGATGCTCTTATTGCTGCAACGTAACCTCCGGGTCCGCTTCCTATTACAATTAAATCGAAATTCATATTGATTGTTGATTATTAGTTGATACCCTAAAAATAGTAAAAAACTACATAGCTCATTTTACTTATTTCCCTAATAATTTCACTATTTTTACTCATTAAGAAGTTATCTCAATGAAGTATATCTATTCCTTTCAAAAACCTCAGCAGCACCTTGTTGACATTGAGATTATTGCTGAAAATATTAATGAAGCTGTTACTGTAATTCAGCTTCCAGCATGGCGTCCGGGTAGATATGAGTTGGGGAATTTTGCGAAGAATATTCAAAAGTTTAATGTGTTTGATAGGGCTGGTAAGGAATTGTCCTTTAAGAAAATCACTAAAGATCGTTGGGAGGTTGATACTAAAGGGGTAAAAGAGCTACACATAAAATATAATTATTTTGCCAATGAACTTAATGCAGGTTCCACATTTTTGGATGAACAACAATTTTATGTTAACCCTGTTAATTGCAGTGTTTTTATTCCAAACAGGATTGATGAAAAATGTGATGTAACTATTGTTTCTCCCTGGAACAAGAGAGTTGCGACGGGCATGAAACGAGAGGGAATTAGTGAGTCGAAGAATGGACTGTACGAACATAAATTTTCCATAAAAGATTACCACGAATTAGCAGATAGTCCTTTTGTTGCGAGTGATACAATTAAACACAATATGTTTGTGTTGGATGGTGTGGAATTTCATTTTTGGTTCCAGGGAGAATGTAAGCCTGAATGGGCAAAGATCATCAATGATTTTTTCATTTTTATAAATGAGCAATTTGTAATGATGAAGGAATTTCCCTTGACCAGTTACAATTTTATTTTCCAAATATTGCCAATACGATTTTATCATGGGGTGGAGCACGTAACTTCAACTGTTATTGGCTTAGGCCCGGGATATGGAATAATGCATGGTGATATTTTTGATGATCTGTTAGGAGTCAGTTGTCATGAATTGTTTCACGTATGGAACGTGAAAACAATTCGTCCGGTTGAGATGCATCCGTATGATTATACAAAGGAAAATTACTCGCGAACCGGATATGTTTATGAAGGCGCAACAACTTATTATGGAGATTTAATCTTATACAGGTCTGGTGTGTTTTCTGACGATGATTATTTTAAAACATTTAATCAACGCTTGCAGTTGCACTTTGATAATTTTGGAAGAACAAATATGTCTGTTGCCGATTCCTCTTTTGATACCTGGCTGGATGGCTATGTTCCGGGAATTCCAAATAGAAAAACTTCGATTTATCACGAGGGAAGTTTAATTTCTTTTATGCTGGATATGATCATTCGCAAAAATTCTGAAGGCAAAAATTCATTGGATCATGTAATGCGTGAATTATATTATGAATATGCGAAGAAGGATAAAGGATATACTGCCGAAGATTATAAAAATATTGTCGAAAAATATGCGGGTATTTCGCTGACAACTTTTTTCGATTCGTATGTAAATGGTGTTCAACCTTATGATGAAGCGTTGAAAAGCTGCCTGGAGGAAATTGGATGTGAAATGAGTGCTGTTCCATCATCAAAATATCACGAGTCGCATTACGGTTTTAAAATTATAGAAGGGCAGCCCGATAAAGTGTTAGCGGTTTATCCGGCATCAATCGCGGAAAAATCAGGTTTGTATATCGGGGATGATATTATTGCAATTAACTCGATTCCTGTTAAAGGTAATTTAATGGATTGGTGCAATTATTTTGCCGGGAAGGATGTTGTTTTAACTGTTTTGTCTTCCGGTTTAATTAAAAATGTTTCACTAACTTCAGGGAAAGAGGTTTATTATAAACGCTACAGCGTAGTAAAAAGTGCTTCTGTAAACGACGCGCAAAAACAAGCTTACCGTAACTGGAGTGGCAGGAAATTTTAATGAATACATTGTCTGATTCCTTATTCCCCTATCCTTTTCTCTCTTAATAACTAATGCTAAAATGTTAATAAATTGGGAGTAGTTCAATTTGCCTGCACTGTTATTTGTCGTTTTTTTACCGCAACAAATAAAAATTAAACATGGAACAAACAGCCACAACACAAACAATTGAAACACCGGCCGCACCAAAGCGTCCAACTTTTTTAACAGTTTTATGTATTTTAAGTTTTGTAGGAATTGGTTTTGGAATACTTGGTTCTATCCCAAGCTTATTCATGGCTGACACCATGAATACTATGATGCAAATGTCAGAAGGCATGGAGGGCGCTGAGGCAATGGAAAGTATGCCGGGTATGGAGTTGGCAATGATGACAATGAAACACGCAAAAACAATTGCTCTTATAGGGATTTTGGCGAATCTTATATGTCTCGCTGGGGTATTGATGATGTGGAAACAGAAAAAGACAGGTTACTATATTTATGTTGTTGCGGAAATAATCCCAATTATAACAACATTTGCGTTAATAGGTGCAGGTGGGCTTTTTGCAGGTGCAATGGCATCTCTTGCGGCAATCTTCCCTTTGGCATTTATTGTTATGTATGGGCTTAACTTAAAACATATGAGCTAAGAAAATTTTTTAGCTTAAAACAAAAAGGATCCGCTTGCGGATCCTTTTTGTTTTAAGCTACTGCTGTTACCGAAATTTCAACATTTACATTTAATGGTAACTTGGATACCTGTACAGTTTCCCTTGCTGGAAAATCGCCGGTAAAATAAGAGCCATATATTTCATTTACTGAGGCAAAATTGTCCATACTGGTAAGGAAAATAGTTGTCTTCACTACATTTTTGAAATCCATTCCGGCATCTGTAAGTATACCTTTAATATTTTCCATCACCTGTTTGGTTTCGCTCTTAATGTCTCCTAATATAAGTTCTCCGCTTACCGGGTGTTTACCTACCTGGCCGGAAACAAATAACATTCCGTTTACTAAAACTCCATGACTGTAAGGTCCGATAGGAGCCGGGGCATTTTTTGATGTGATTATTTTTTTCATTTTATTGGCTATTTTCTGTTTGTAATAACTTGATCGCAAATATAAGTATCATTAGTGGTATTGGTGATTGAGCCATGCCCATTAAAAATCTGGAAGTTTTATAGGTCCAGGTATTGTCGTTTAATAATATCCCAATAAGGGTCAACATACATGAAAGTACAATAAGGAAGGTATAAAGAATGAAAAGCGGTTTGAAGATATTTTTTTGAGAAAATAAAAATCTGAGTGTGTAAAAGGAAACAGCAAAATAAAAACAGCTGAACATAACTGTTAATAACCATTTCAGGTAATATAATTGCTTATAACTGTAGTTGAATAAAAACTGAAGCCTTTTATCTACTCCATGTTGTAATTTGTACTGTTTGTGAGCTATGTAATAAAGTGCGTCGTTAAGATTAACAAAAATAAAATCCCGTAAATATCCAAGGAAGAAAAAGGCAAGAATAGCAGCGATGAAAAGGAGCGCTTTTTTTTTATTTCTCATTGGGTTTGCCTGTGATATTGCCAATTTTATAATCAGATAATTTATTTGCCCAAATCATCCAAAGCAAAAATATATAACCGTACATAATAATATTAAAAACATAGGTATGATTAAATTCGGTCCATTCTATAAAATTGTGTTGTACTACAGCTAGTCCAACTACGCGCAAAATATTTAAGATCTGGATACTGATTATCCCCAGCGGGATATACCATAATTTTTTTTCCCATGATCCAGGATATGCAATTACAAATACACTGAATAATGCAAAAAGTTCAACTCCGTTGCATTTGTCTCCTATCCAAAGTCCGGGTGTGCCATCAATACCCAATAATCTTTCTTCGCCGGTAAATGTTGTGTAATTAAAAGCATGCAAAATATAGTTGCTGATAAGTATGGTGTTGTCAACTACAAAAAGATCGAGCCAGTGCTGAGGTTTGACTTTGAATTCATACAAAATATACCAGCACAGGTAAACGCTAAATCCAATAATAAGGAATTTGATAAAAGGATTTTTGAAAGAGAAATTCATGTAAAGTAAAAATCCCTTTTAAAAGGGATTTTTTTTAGAGTTATCGTAAATTTTTTTTCCTCCATAAGCAATACCTGCGGCGATGAGGAATGAAATTCCACCATCAAGTGGAACCGCACATGGCGGCGGCCAGCATGGCGGACCTCCCGGAGGTGGCGGCTGACAAAATACCTTTTTGGCAAAAATGGGTGCTAAAAGCAAAAGTAGTATTAAAGCTATTTTTTTCATTTTGTTTTATGGCTTCCTAATTTAACAAAGGTATTAATTTAATTGAATATTGAGAGAGGAAGTATTTCCCCTCTCTTAATATTTAGTGGCTGTTTATTGTTTTAGTTACCCTGTTATCATCACTTGTAACGGTGATAAATAAAATATTATTTGTAATATTTTTAAGATTCAGATAAACAACCTGTCCGTTAATTTTTGCATAAGTATCTTCA
>CAZQIC010000074.1:0-22705 GCA_964593555.1 uncultured Bacteroidia bacterium
TAAAAAAAAATACGGTTACATTTGTTAAAATCAATTAATAGAACCTCCCTTATATTAATTTCTATTTTATTCTTTTTACATGTTAGATACGTATCTGGCCAATGGCAAAAAGCTCAATTTAATATGCCAGATCTTCCAATGTGCTTTGCAGCTAAGGGCAGTGATATTTTTGTCGGAACTTTAAGCAGAGGTGTTTATGTATCCGATATCACCGCACAAAACTGGACAGAGGTTAATATGGGATTGCCATTAACGTATGGAGATCTCAACATTATGGATATAAAGGTGTGTGGGACAAATATATTTTTAGCTACAAATAATGGGATGTATAAATCAACTAACAATGGTGTTAACTGGTCCTTGGTAACGATGGTGCCGATAGATTTTTACACAACATTAACCTCAAGCGGGAATACAATTTTTGCGGGAACATACTTTGGTGATATTTATAAATCGTCAAATGCAGGAAATACCTGGGCGTTATTTAATAGTGGTTTGCCTCTGAACTATAGTGTTTCATCACTTGAGATACACGGCACAAAAATATTTGTCGCTTCAAATACAGATATGATTCACAGTTCTCCTGTGAACAGCGGCAATTGGCAAGCGGATACATCAGGTGTTGGAACAATGGCGATTAGTTCGTTTATGTTAAATAATGCTACACTTTTTGCAGGAACCTCGAATGGAGTCTTTAAATACGATACAAGTTCGGGTAATTGGTATGCGGCAAATGCAGGAATGCAAAATATACAGATAAATTCTTTAACTGTTTTTGGTTCAGATATATTCGCGGGAACATATAGCGGTGTATTCGTATCACCAAACCATGGAATGTCCTGGCAAAATTTAAGCACAGGCCTTGCCGACTCTTTAGTACTGCGGGTAATTGCTATACCCAATGGTCATGTTTATGCAGGTACAATAAATGGAGGAGTTCAACAATCCATCAATGCGGGTTTAAATTGGTCTGCCGCAAATAATGGTTTTCCATCCTGTCCGTTTAAATCTACAGAAACTATTGGTTCGAATATAATTGCTGCTTCCAATAAAACCATGATATTATCTTCCAATGCAGGAGTTACATGGAATCTGGATACACTAGGAATTGGTTGGAGCAGTGTAAATACCTTAACGAAAATAGGATCCGTCTTAATTTCAGGAAATTGGTCGAGTGGAATTTTTATATCAAATGATAACGGAATCAGTTGGAGTGCATCTAACACCGGCTTGCCTGTTAATGTAAGTGTTAATACTTTGGCAGAAGGTAACGGAAGTGTTTACGCGGGAACCTGGGGTGATGGTATTTACGAATCTACGGACAGCGGAAGTTCTTGGTCGGCGGTCAATAGCGGTTTGCCACTAAATTCGTTTATATCTTCTTTATTCGTTTCTGGAACCACTGTGTTCGCCGGTGCGCTGGGTAATGGAATACAGGGATTATTCACATTGAATACTGGCTTAGGCACTTGGTCCCAACAAACTAGTGGCTTACCCACTTCTGTTGGTGTAAGTTCGTTTGCGGTGAGTGGCAATACTATATTTGCAGGAACAGATTATGATGGTATTTATACATCTACAAATAGCGGCACCTCCTGGTCCAGTTCAAGCAATGGGATAATTAATACTGTACGAATATTTTCGCTTTTCACTATAGGGAGTGATGTGTTTGCAGGCACTTCAAACGGAATTTATTTAACCAATAATATGGGAGTACTTTGGACAACGCAAAATATTGGACTTTCGCCAAATACCAATGTCGTTGATTTTGCAAGTGACGGTGCATTTCTCTATGCAGCAGCCAATACAGGTTTGTGGAAAGTTCAATTATTAAGCTTGCCTCTATCGCTAAATGAATTTGAGAAAATAATTGATATTGTTTTATATCCAAATCCGGCAAATGATAAAATAATTATCCAGGCCTTAGGCAGAGAATCATTAAACGGATCAATTTCTATTTGTGATATGCAAGGAAGACTTATACAAAGTGTAAGTGTTAATGATCAAGCCTTTTCCAATGAGATAAGCATTAATATAGGAGAACTTGCAATTGGAAATTATATTGCATCAATCTCTACAAGCAAAGGAATGTATTTTGAAAAATTAATTGTAACAAGATAGTTGCTGCAATTAATTCGCAAGTATAATACATTATACAAACACAAAAGAAATTAATATTTCTCTAAACATATTTTTGCGAAAGTGAAAACTGTACAATTTAAAACCGCCGCCTGTGTCAACAATTCACTTTTAGTATTGATGCTTGGATAGTAAATGGTGACCAGTGAATCTGTACTAGAGGATACAGATAGATCGTTCAGGCAATCGTAATGATTGCTAACGTCATGTAGAATTATAAATGGAAAATTTTTTGGTCTCCGTTTAAGTAGCCAATTAAAGCAAGTTGTGTTGTTAATTGATCCGGTTCCGTCTGCATTAAAGTATAGTGTATCGCTAAACTGTTGAGTCGTAAGTTCATTCCCGTTTGAAAGTCCACGATCAATTTTTGTAAGCCTGTAATTTCCTGCGAAACCTGCAGCTGTGATCGTATCCATCCATGGTTGATAAAGTGTGGTGCCGCACCGAAGATCCTGAGTGTCAGGTGTAAGGAGTTTTTTGCACGCGGCAAAGTAAAGAGTTGAACATGTCAGAAATAATAGAACTGATTTTTTCATAAGTTTTTTATTGGTCGTTTATATAATTGAGACGACCATTCATAGTGCAAGTTACAGCTACTCAGCGATGGGAAGGAATTAACTATGGTATTACCAAGGTTTCATAACCCACAATTGATTTTTATTAATTTGTTATTTCATTCTTAAAATAGAAAACCTATTGTTTTTTTAACAAGGTTTCTTATTTAGAGAAAGCAGGGCTGTTAAACCAGAGAAAAATGTTGAAAAATTAGTTCCCAGCCACTTCAAAATGGCATTTTTATTAATAAAAACCATATATTTGTTAACTACACTATTGATATGGCAAAGGTAACAATAGACAATATTGAGATCGAAGTTCCGGACGGAACAACTATCCTTAACGCGGCAAGAATGATAGGTGGAGAGGTTGTCCCCCCTGCAATGTGTTATTATTCCAAATTAAAAACGAGCGGCGGTTATTGCAGGACCTGCATTGTTAAAGTAACACAGGGTTCTGCGAAGGATCCTCGCCCAATGCCAAAGCCGGTTGCTTCATGCCGTACAACGGTAATGGATGGTATGGTTGTTCAAAATATTACTTCTCCCGATTTGTTGGAAGCAAGAGCCGGAGTGGTTGAATTTTTATTGATCAATCACCCATTGGATTGTCCTATCTGTGACCAGGCAGGTGAATGTCACTTGCAGGATCTTGGTTATGAGCATGGTAAAATGAATACGCGTTATGAATTTAAGCGTCGTACGTTTAAACAAATTGATATTGGTGATTATATAAAATTGCATATGACACGCTGTATACTTTGTTACCGTTGCGTAAAAGTCGCGGAACAGCTTACCCCAGGTCGTGTGCATGGCGTTATGAATAGAGGAGATGTGGCGGAGATTAGTACATATATTCAGAATGCGGTTGATAATGAAATGTCGGGAAACATGATAGATGTTTGTCCTGTTGGCGCGTTGACAGATAAAACTTTCCGTTTCAAAAGCCGTGTTTGGTTTACAAAACCGGTGGAAGGGCATAGAGATTGTCCGAAGTGTTCCGGCAAGGTGAGGCTGTGGTTCAAAGGCAATGACGTGCTGCGCGTAACTGCAAGAAAAGACCAATACGGAGAAGTAGAAGAATTTATTTGTAACGATTGTCGTTTCCATAAAAAGAATATTTCTGATTGGATAGTTGAAAAACCAACACATATTGATCGCCACTCGGTGATTTCACAAAACCATTACGAAAATTTAGCACAATTAAAATTAGACGTATCCAAACAACAGAAGAAATTACAAGCAGGAAATAAAAAATAATTTATGAAAAAAGTTTTTAAGATTGTTGGATACCTTTTGTTGATTGTTATAATAGGAATTGTTGGATTACTCGCTTATGTAAAGCTGGCGTTACCAAATGTTGGTGATGCTGAGGATATAAAAGTGGAAGCTACACCGGAAAGGATTGAAAGAGGAAGATATTTAGCAAATCATGTTACTGTTTGTATTGATTGCCACTCTAAACGTGACTGGACAAGATTTTCAGGGCCCATAACCGAAGGTACATTTGGTATGGGTGGAGATCTTTTCGATCAAAAATATGGTTTTCCCGGAGCGTACTACGCAAGGAATATTACTCCTGCTGGAATAACACGTTATACGGATGGAGAATTATTCAGGGTAATTACAACGGGCGTTGACAAAGAAGGAAAAGCAATGTTCCCTGTAATGCCGTATCATAATTATGGACGCATGGACGAAGAAGATATTAAAAGTATTATTGCTTATATAAGAACTCTCGCACCCATTGAAAATAAGGTGCCTGAATCTACATCTGATTTTCCAATGAGTTTTATTATCAATACTATTCCTAAAAAAGCTGAACTTACAAAGATGCCTGGTAAAAGTGATGTTGTAAATTATGGAAAATATATTGCTAATGCCGCAGCATGTATCGATTGTCATACACAGGTAGAAAAAGGACAAATTATTCCTGAACTTGCTTTTTCAGGTGGCAGAGAGTTTTCCTTGGGTGATGGTAGAGTTCTTCGCTCTGCAAACATCACTCCCGATATGGAAACCGGTATTGGTTCATGGAGCAAAGAAAGATTTGTAGAACTTTTTAAGTCACGTTCCGATTCTGCAACACTTCACACAAAAGTAGACCCAACTGGATATATTACCATGATGCCATGGACAATGTATGGCGGAATGGATAAAGAAGACCTTGAAGCTATTTATACGTATTTAAGAACAATGAAGCCTTTGAAAAATACAGTAGAAAAATTTACACTGGCTAAATAGTATGGAGCTTAACGAAATTATTTACAAATTTATTTTAGTAGTAGTAGTATTTAGTATAACACTGCTTATTGCCATGTACTCTACTTATGCTGAAAGAAAAGTTGCAGCCTTTTTGCAGGATAGGATTGGCCCGGATCGTGCGGGACCATTTGGAATTTTGCAGCCGCTTGCAGACGGTGTAAAAATGTTCATGAAGGAAGAAATTATCCCAAACGTTTCTAATAAATGGTTGTTTATTCTTGGTCCTAGTATTGCCATGCTTACGGCTTGCATGACCGGCGCTGTAATACCCTGGGGAACCGGTATTACAATTGGCGGACATTATTATTCTTTGCAAGTTACCGATGTAAACATTGGAATACTTTATTTGTTTGGAGTTGTTTCCATTGGAGTATATGGAATAATGATCGGCGGCTGGGCATCCAACAATAAATATTCATTGTTAGGCGCATTGCGTGCATCATCACAAATGATCAGCTACGAGTTAGGTATGGGTCTGGCGATTATTGCATTGACCATGACAACAGGTACTTTAAGTGTAGGTGAAATTGCGGCGCAGCAGTATGGCTGGCATTGGAATATTATTTATCAGCCATTAGGATGTTTGATATTTATCATTTGCGCTTTTGCAGAAACCAATCGTGCGCCATTTGATTTACCTGAATGTGAAACGGAATTGGTGGGTGGCTACCATACTGAGTACAGTTCAATGAAACTCGGATTCTATCTTTTTGCAGAATATATCAATATGTTTATTTCTTCGGCGATAATTTCTACCTTTTATTTTGGAGGATACAACATGCCTTTCATTGGCAGATTTGTGGATGGCAATACACTTGCGATACTCGGGGTTGTGTTTTTATTCGCGAAAATATTTTTCTTTATTTTCTTTTTCATGTGGGTGCGTTGGACATTGCCGCGTTTCCGTTATGATCAATTGATGCACCTGGGCTGGAAAATATTGATCCCATTGTCCATCGCTAATATTTTACTTACCGGGATATTTATGTATATTTTCAGATGATTTCTGTACTCAGAATATCATTCATTGCTTTTTTCTCTCTTATTGTTTCAATAGGATTTGCTCAGGATACAAATACTTCTTCAAAGGACCTGAAGAGAAAAAATCTTAAATCGACAGCCAGGGAACAAATTAAAATGCTTCACGATGGTGGTGTTTTATTGGTAAGGTTATCGACAAAGAAAAATGCAATAGAAGCATTAAGGAGCCAAGGGAAAAAAGAACAGGCGGATCAGATGCAGAAAAATCAGGATATATTGAACAAAGCAATAATAAAGGGATTCAAGGCAGAATATAAATTCAGTCCTGTTTATTTTTTCTATAGTGATTATTCAAAAAATGTAAGTAATAATGAATTAAATGCGGTTCCTTTTTTAGGCGAAGACCTGATGCCTGATAAAAGTATCCAGGTGACTCAAAGTAAATTTTTAACTGCGGAATTTTCTTCCCTTAATGCAGAGTCGATGGATGGGACGGCACTTATAATAATGAATGAAAAATTCGAGAAATTAAAAAGACCTTTTCCGTTTTACGTAACTGAGCGCAAAGGAACGCCATTGGAGAAAGGCCCTGGAAAAGTGGTGGGCAAGATGGAGAAAAAATTAAACAAATTTTATAATAAGTAGGTGTGGTTGTTTACGTTCACAGTTTATAATCGTTCGTTTTGAGAACCTCAACGAACGGAATCCGTGCCCTGAGGTTCTCGAACGGTACATAATAGGTCTACTTTATTCGAACACTTTTACATTTTTAATATGAAACATTTTGACACAGATGCAATAAGAATCCAGGCTGAACGCACTCAGCAAAATGAGCACTCAACTCCTTTATATCTTACGAGCAGTTTTGTTTTTGAAAATGCTGAGGATATGCGTGCCGCATTTGCTGACGAAACAGAAGCAAATATTTACAGCAGGTTCTCAAATCCTAACTCACAGGAATTTATTGATAAAATGTGTGCCCTGGAAGGCGCGGAAGCAGGGTTTGCTACTGCATCAGGCATGGCTGCTGTGTTCGCAAGTTTTATGGCATTGCTAAAGAGCGGAGATCATTTAATTGCTTGCAGTTCGGTTTTTGGATCGACAGATACTGTTATTTCAAAATTTTTACCCAAATGGGGTATTGAATATTCATACTTTGATGTGAATAAACCGGAGAGTATCGAAAAGCTGGTGAAGAAGAATACAAAGATGATGTTCGTGGAAACACCCACCAATCCAGGCTTGGATATCATTGATATTTCTTACGTCTCTTCAATTTGTAAGAAGTATAATATTTTATTGAACGTTGATAATTGTTTTGCAACACCGTATTTACAACAGCCAATAAAATTTGGAGCTGATATTATTACCCACTCTGCAACAAAATACCTTGACGGACAGGGAAGAGTATTAGGCGGAATTGTATTGGGTAAAAAAGAAATTATAAAAGATATTTATTTATTCTGCCGTAGCACAGGTCCTGCGCTTTCCCCCTTTAATGCATGGGTGCTTTCAAAAAGTTTAGAGACACTTTCTTTAAGAATGGAAAAACATTCTGAAAATGCATTGAGATTAGCAGTGTTTCTGAGTAACCATCCATTATTAAAAGACAGGGTGAAATATCCGGGCTTAACCAGCCACCCGCATTTTGAAATAGCAAAAAAACAAATGAGATCAGGTGGTGGATTGTTGACATTTGATCTAAAAGGCGGAGTAGAGCAGGGGCGTAAATTTATGGACGCACTTAAAATGTGTTCACTTACTGCAAATCTTGGCGATACAAAAACTATTGCTTCTCATCCATCATCTACTACTCATGCAAAATTAACTGAAGAAGAAAGATTAGCTGTTGGAATTACTCCAGGCTTAGTTCGTATTTCTGTTGGGCTAGAGAACATTGCTGATATCATGAAAGATATTGAGCAGGCGCTTGAGAAAAGTTCCTAGTTCTGGGTTTCGAGTTCTGAGTTATTTTTCTCTAATATTCTTTTGATTCTAGGATGAAGCCACCAGATTCCAAGAGTTATTACGCCAAATTGAAAAAATGTCTTTATATATTCCTTTGTTGGTATGTTACCTTTTTGCTCAATCGTAACAATGCGATTTGATAAGAAGATTATACAATAAAATAAGGATAATGTTGTCAAAATGTGTAATGGGATCATTACCATGTCTTTCCATTCAGTTTTTTCGTCAAAAGCATTTTTAGTGATTTGATAGTCATTAAAAAATAAAATGCAGGTTAGCGACAAATAAGTAAAGACAATAATAATAGAAGTCAGAAAACACCAATAAGCTAATTTAAAATTGTTTGTTGGAATAGAATTTAATTCATATCCTAAAATGAAAAACCAAAATGTTAGTCCAAATAGCCAAATGGACGTCAAAAAGGATTCAATAGGACTGTCAATGAAAAATACAAATGGAAGTAGCAGATAGGTGAATAATTTCCAAGTATCTAAAGTTAGGATTTTCTTCATGTGTCTCAGGTGCTTCCAGATAACGCAACAAAAAATGTAATAAATATTAGAAGCCCTAAACCCTGAACTCCAAACTCGAAACTTTGAACTAAGAAACTACCATCCAAGTATCCAAGCGAAAATCAACGGCGCAACAATCGTAGCATCCGACTCTACAATGAAACGTGGAGTATCGGTGCTTAATTTTCCCCAGGTAATTTTTTCATTGGGAACTGCTCCTGAATAAGAACCATAACTTGTAGTAGAATCAGATATCTGGCAGAAGTAAGCCCAGAAAGGAACATCGTGCCATTCTAAATCCTGGTACATCATAGGTACAACACAAATTGGAAAATCTCCTGCGATACCGCCGCCAATTTGAAAAAACCCAACGCCTTGTCCTGCTGAATTTTTGCGATACCAGTCGCTTAGCCATACCATGTAATCGATTCCCGATTTCATGGTGGTTGAATTAATTTCTCCTTTAATGCAATACGATGCAAAAATATTTCCCATAGTACTGTCTTCCCAACCCGGACAAACAATTGGAATATTTTTTTGTGCTGCAGCTAACATCCAGCTGTTCTTCGGGTCAATTTCATAATGTTGTTCAAGCACACCTGATAGTAACATTTTGTACATGAACTCATGCGGAAAATATCTTTCACCTTTATCGTTCGCGTCTTTCCATAACTTATGAATATGTTTTTGTAATCTGCGGAAAGCTTCTTCCTCGGGAATACAAGTGTCGGTAACACGGTTAAATCCTTTTTCCAATAAAGCCCACTCATCTTGTGGGCTAAGGTCGCGGTAATTTGGAACTCGCTTGTAGTGTGAGTGTGCTACCAGGTTCATAATATCCTCTTCGAGATTTGCGCCCGTGCAGGAAATTATACTTACTTTATCGTTACGGATCATTTCAGCTAATGAAATACCTAACTCAGCTGTACTCATGGCACCTGCCAATGTGATCATCATTTTTCCGCCCTTGTCTAAATGCGTTTCGTATCCTTTGGCAGCATCAACCAAAGCAGCGGAGTTAAAATGTAAATAATGTTTTTCTACAAATTGTGATATTGGACCTTTAGACATATTTTTTTGTTTTAACGACGCAAATATAAAAATAAACCCCGTGTTACCGGGGTTTATTAATACGCTAATTATTACAAAAAATCAACTTAAAATAAATCCCATTTTGAAACTAATTCTGTTCAATAATTCGGTTTGGACCCTGGTGGTTCCGTTCCAATCATAGATGTTGGTATATTCAAGCTTCTGGTATCTGTATCCTAATCCTAAAAGCATACTGTATCCATTTCTAAAATACCGTCTTGTCCCTATTGAAGCTGAAAATAACGCACCACCGGTATATTTACTTCCGTAATAGCCTCCATCCCATCCAAGATCACTTCCATTATTTGGGTTGAGCGGTGCGCTGTATCCGGCTTGCAGGGAAACGTATGGTGTCTTACGCTTTTTCAAGGGATAATAACTTACATCAGCAAATACAGGAATAACAGTTGTGTTGAACCATTCAATTCCCGAACCAATTCCTAAAGCCAACCCCGATTTAAACTGGTAGCCCTGAACATTTGTTAAACTCAAAGACGTTACCGTATAGTATTGGTTATTGCCTGTGAGCAGCGATGCATTTATCACAGATTGATACCCTTTCTCTTTGATGTCAAAATTTTTCTTTGATGAAGGAGTGGGCTCTTTCTTTATCTCTGTTACATCTTCCATTTTATAAACAAAGATGTCTCTACTTGCGGATCTGATCTTGACAGACTCTCCCGGATTTTGTTCCAGGATCTCGCCATGTATCACAGATCCGTTTTTAAGGTATACAACATCTTCCTGTTCCTGCGCATTAATTTTTTGCGAAGAAAAAATGAATAGCAGCAATATGTAAGCAAAATGATTATGGGTCATAATTTTTTATTTAGCGGATGTGCTGTAAACTGGAATTGTACTTAAATGTAATGGCTGCGCAGAGTTTGAACGATCGAATTGCTCAAGACCCGTAGGCCCAACCACCATCATGTTATTGTCGTATAGAATAATATCATGCGTGTTATATCCTATTACATTAGTTAATTGACTAAGAGCTGAAGGGTTATTGGCATTATATATTTTTAACCCAGAGGCGCCATCACAAACGTAAAGTGTTTGATTTTCTATTGCTAAGCCGCGTGGCTCCTGCATAGGATAAGATTGTTCTAACACTGGATTTACTGGGTCGCTGATATTAACTACATGTAATTCATTTTTAATATCTCCGCATGGTCCGCCCGATCTTAAAGTAACATATGCCTTGTTTCCTTCTACGATCACAGGATCACATCCGCGGCCATGATTGAATATTCCTTCGTAATTAGGATTTCCATCGTTTGTGATATCGTAAATTAACATTCCTGTTTGTGTCCCGATAAATAATTTATCATTAGTGGGGAAAATAGTTTCTGCATTTCCCATAAGATAAACTGCAGGGCTTTCAACTAAAGCAGTAGAGTTTGAAACATTATAAATTTTCATCGACCAGCTATCCGTTGCATATAAAAAATTATTTTTTAGTGCAAAACGTGATGTTGAACCTGCTTTTCCTTGGACAGGTACTTCATTTGTTTTCCATCCCATCATCGGTCCACCATAATATCCGTCACCTTCCACAGTTTTGGTTTCAACTTTCCATCCGATAACAACTCCTTTTGATTGGTCATAACCATCGATCATAAATCTTTCATCATAAGGAGGAAGCGTAGGATAAAAAGCAAAGTTAGATCTGCTTATTTCATGAATGTTATTCATATCGCTGATGTCCAATGCAACAAGGTCTGTATACGAATCAGCATACAGTGTATTACCATTTATAGCTATATCAACATTTCCGGGTAAACTTATAAACGTCACGTTTTGAGGTGAGGTCGGATTGGTATTGTCTATAACGTGCACACCTTTTAAATATTCGCTTACAAAAATATAATTACCACTGTGAAATATTTTCCCCGGTTCATTTAAATTTTTCGGGTTTTCTGTTTTAACAGAAGAGCGTAGATCTTCAAACGACATATATATAGGAACGTTTGCTGTGTAAGTATATTTCGACATTGTTTTGTCTTTACAAGCGAAAAGCAATACGGCAATTGTAAACAGACTGCCTGCTACGAATTTATTTCTGAGTGTTTTTTTCATGGTCTTGAATTTTTATTCTTTATTGAACGCGGTTTGAGTAATAATGTTTTGTTTTTATTAAAGACGGTAATTTTTTAAATGGTTGCCCCAAGTATAGCTAAACAATAAAATTTAAGAGTAGAGTACAATACCCAGAAATGGGTAAAGAAGAAAAATAACGCGTGAATTATTGGATTACAATACTTTTTGGGATTTGTTGCGATGCAATTCTTTATCTACTGCGGATGTCATCGCGGTTATATCCAGGTCAAGAGAAAGAAATGAGGAAATATTTTCAGCCTCTTCGATCGGATTATTTATTACATCATGATGATTAATATGAATGACAGAAAGCTCTGGCATACTTTTTATCCAGGTATTCGCTTTTTCCAATTGTTTTTTGAATGCTTCTGAAAGCATGAGAGGAAAAGTATTATTCTTTACATCTTTTTCTTTTCCTAACATGATCTGCTGCGAACGCAAGACTTCGTTCATATCACGATGCATGAAAATAATTTTGTAATGAAAATTGGTTGGCAAAAATTGCAGTAAGGGCGCAACTATTTTTACACATTTTCCTTCAGCCTCGTTGAGCCATTTATTATCAATATGCAATCGTTTTACCTTTTCATATTCATAGTATCCCTTGGGATTATTTATATCATTTTCCCTCACGCCGTCAGTTAAAATTTCTACTCCTCCAAAGTTTAGCATTTGCATCATCATGGAGGTGCCAGAGCGGGGGAGGCCGGTTACTATTGTTATAGTTCCTTTGATATTTTCCTTTATAAATTTTTTGTGAATAGCTGCTTTATCCGGATTGTTTAGGTGCTCCTCATAAATTTTTGCAAGCCATTGATGCGCTTTTTTAATACCCGGTGAAAATTTTATTGTTACCTCAAAAGCCTGCGCTGCTTGTTCGTAAGCATCTGCTTTAGCCAGCGCTTCTCCAAGCGTATAATGTGCAGGTGGAAAGTTGTACAGAAGGCCCGTTGCATTCAATGCTTCTTCTATGGCTTCTTCATATTTATCCTGTTTTAAAAAACAGATGGCTAATCCATAATGGGCCTGTGCATTATCTTGATCAATTAGAAGCGCACTATTAAATGCTCTTTCAGCATCTTTCCAGTTATGCATTTGTAAAAAAACACTCCCTAATTGTAAATGTAAATTGGGAAGATGAGAAACACTTTGCTCTGCTTTATGCAGAAACTCAAGCGCCTTTCTGGGACGATTTTCTCCCAGTAACAATGTTCCTTCAAGAAGGTCAAGTTGTGGAAGTTCTTTATTTGCAGTTCTTAATATGTCTATTGTTTTTCTGCAATCTTCGAC
Source organism: uncultured Bacteroidia bacterium (assembly GCA_964593555.1). Taxonomy (GTDB): domain Bacteria; phylum Bacteroidota; class Bacteroidia; order JAFLBG01; family JAFLBG01; genus CAZQIC01. The sequence goes on from CAZQIC010000074.1 coordinate 12,902, forward strand.
ACGATTTAATAATTGATAACAAGTAGCTAATCGTAATCCATACCGCGTTTTATCTTTATCTTTTTCAAAGAGATCCTCTAAAATAGAAAGTGCCTCATTGTATTTCCTTGAATGCATGAATACTCTCGCAAGATAAAATCTAGATTCACTGATGACTGATTTTTGAAGTTGTTGTGTATTATCGGAAGGGGCTTCTATATAACCAAGTTCAATAAGCTGATCCAATCCTGCTTGCGTTTCAAAAGTATTTTCCCTCATAGATTCGGGATGCATTCCACTTTCACCCGGAACATTTTCCCAGCTTGGTATTATTTCTGGTGAAATTTCTTTGTCGAAAGCACTGACAAGTGCTTTTCCATCCATGTCATTTCCAACTGGAAGTCCGAATATAGTGAGTATGGTAGGGGTGATATCTAATAACGATGCCCCGTAAATGTGTTCATCTTTTTTAATGTGGGTGCCGTTCATACAAATAATTCCATATGGGCTGTGTTCTAATGCAGGTGCAGCAGGATAGCTAGGAAGTTTTTGAGGACGCATATGATCAGAGTAAAAACCATGATCGGATAATAAAATAATTGTTGTGTCATCTCCCGCTAATTGCATTAGCCGCTCTAGCATCATGTCATGAAAGCGGTATGCTCCATTTATAACATCCTTATACTTTTCAAATTCTGCATCGGGTATTCCATTTTGCTGCGGAGGATGGAATTTCATAAATGAATGGCAAAAGTGATCAACAGCATCAAAATAAACTGCCATAAAATCCCAATCATTATTTTCCATGATCCAAGTAGCTGCAGCGTGGTAGCTTGAACATTCTGAAAGTATCCTGGAAATAACCTGTATCCCTTTGTCTTGTGTCTGATCTATGGTGGCTGCAAGCGGCAGAAAGGGTAATATATGTGCGTGTGTAATTTCCTCTGGATGAATTCTTAATTGAGATAGTGTTTCTGAAAATGTTTCAGGATATATTGTGCCTTTTGGTAATGGCCACTCGGAATTTATTGGTCCTTTCGCAGCGGCAAATTCATTCGAAACACATATTCCGTTTATAGGTTCTGCGGGATGGCTGGGCCACCAGCCAACGGTATGTGTTTTAAATCCTTTCTGTGTTAAAATATTCCATATGGCTTTTACTTTTCTTGAAGTAACGCTTACTGGTCTTATACCTGCTGAATTGGGTTCTGGTTCTACAAAGCCAAGGATGCCATGTTTGTCGGCAGTCATGCCGGTTGCTATTGAAGTCCAGAGCATGGGTGACATAGGAGGGTCAAGTGTTGCAAGGTTTCCCATAACTCCACCGTTGATCAGCTTTTCAAGAGCAGGCATTTGGCCTTTATCTAGAAGAGGATGAATGACTTTCCAATCAGCAGCATCCCAGCCAATTAATAAAACTTTTTTTGCAAGACGTTCACTCATTTTTTTTCAAAGCGCCCGGAGGTCGTTCCCTTATTTGTTTCTAGTTTCTTTTTTTTCCATGCGATGATTCCAACCGCACCAAGTGCAAGTAAGCCCAATGAACCTTCGACAGGGATATCAAAAGGGACTTCTTGTTTTTTAAAATCTCTTACGTATTGATTTTTTTTATTCTCCATTTGCTACAAAAGAAAAACCCCTTGTAAAAGGGGTTTTTCAAGAGATGTTGATTTAATTATTTAATTAAAAATTTTTTAGTAACAGTACTTCCGTTAGCTGTAATATTGGCAAGATATATACCTGTAGTGCAATCGTCCATACCAATAACAACTTCATTATTTTGAATGGATGATGATTTTAATTCTTCTCCCAATAAGTTAAATACTTTAACAGTGCCTATAAGCGCTTCATTGTTTTTAATATCCAGGTGAAGTGTTTTATTTCCAGTACGAATAGTAATTGTATTAAAGAGGAGATTTTGATTTGAAAATCCTGCTATTTGTTGTCCGGCATTAATGCTTGTGGCTGTAGAATCATATGCATAATCTTTTATAGTAAATGATGCAGAGCTAGCGGATCCTGAAACATCCAAACGGGCCCAGCCAAAACGGTCCTGTCCGGCAATTACAATTTTTAGGGGTAAATATTTGTTTGTAACGTTTCCCCAGTTTCCGTACACACCTGTAGTGCCCCAAGATGCCAATGTTGCAGAGCTGCTCCATGATGTTATTGCTGTATTATTTATTGGAGCGTTTGCATTTAATGCCAGGCAGGATGAACTGCCGCCAATTCTTCCTGTAGTTACTGCATTAGCGGCAACTCGGGCACCACCAGACGATTGAGCAGTTCCTATTAGAAAATCTGTTAAAGCATCATTATTAAGATTCAGTTGATAAATGGAGGTTGCTGCGCTGGTGCCAGTATAATCCGGTGTAATATCGGTATAAACAATTTGAGCATTTGCTGCATTCCCAATAGCTACAACTGAACAAGCAAGTGCAGAATATGCTTTAAGTTTTTTGTTTTGAAGTAAGGTTGATTTCATGTGAATGAGATTTAAGGTTCGCTAATTTAATTAAAAATTATTAGACTCATCTTTAAGACGATGTCTTGTCTTAATAGTTACAACATATTAAATATTTTTATTTGAAGTAGTAAAACGTATAAGCAATTCTAAAAACATTGATTTGGTACGAAAGGGTATAATTAAACTTGTCAATTCCCATCAGCAAGGTTTTAAAAATTCAGGCAATGTGTTTAATATATCCCATGCACAAGTCAATGGTTGCCTCAATGCCTTTTATGTGAGTGCGCTCTACTCCATGTGATGCGGCAACTCCCGGTCCAATTAAGGCAACACGAAAATCGTTGCCGGCGCGTAATGCTGCCGAACCGTCTGATCCATAATATGGATAAACATCTAACGCATATGTTATTTTATTTTTATCAGCGATTTCTACCAGTTTTTTCCTGAAATTATAATCATATGGTCCGGTGGAATCTTTTACACATATTGAACAACTTACTTCATTTCCCTCGCAGGAATTTCCAAGTACTCCCATATCTATGACTAACAAATCTTTTATAGTTGGTGAGTATCCACAGGTTCCTCCGTGTCCGACTTCTTCATAATTGGAGAAAAATATTTCAACAGGTACTTCTTTATTTTTTTCTTTTAACCTTCTTGCCAATTCAAACAGAACATAGCATCCCGCTTTGTTATCCATGAACCTTGACTTGATAAATCCACTTGGTAATTCCATATAGCGGGGATCAAAACAGATCATGTCGCCCGTTTTTATTCCTAATTTGGTAACATCCTTTTTTGAATATACTTCATTGTCAATACGAATGTGCATGGTATCATAATTTCTTTTTTCGCTTTCACGGTGGTTGTTGCTGTGAGCAGAGGGGTTATTTAGCAAGAGAGTTCCTGTAAAAACTTTTCCGTTCATGGAATATATTTTTACGTATTCTCCTTCAGCGCTGGTTAATGCTAATCCGCCTAAAGATGAAAATGAAAGTGTGCCGTTGCCATTTACACCTGAAACAATCGCGCCTAATGTATCAACGTGTGCTGCAATTGCCAATGTTGGATTTTTCCCTAAAGCACATTTTACAGCACCTTTATTAGTATACTCGGGTTTGTATCCGTACTTTTTAAGTAAATTAAAAATATATTCGCAGGCCTTATCTGTATATCCGGTTGGAGAATCGATGTTTACTAATTCTCTAAGTGTATCGTACTTGCTCATTGTCATATTTTTTTCTAAATTAATAAACAAAAAGGACACAACCCATTCTCAAAGCACATTGCCGTAACTTATTATGTTAGAAGTATTAGTTGTTATTCTTTACTTTTCTTCCTTGATGAAGAAAAGTAACAAAAGAAATCAAGACAAAACGATTGCTCCGCACAGGCAACACGGCATCGCGTTTTGTCCTTGCTTGCGCACTGTTTCACAATTAAAATTCTTCTCTATATCATTATTTTAATATAAATACCATCAAGCATTTAAATTACATATCAATTCTATTTTACCTAATACTTCTTGGTATTGTATGGCTTTCCCCTGTGGAGTTTACCTCATGCGCGAAAGATAGTTGGTGGTGCGGCATTGCATACTTGTTAACCCAATCGGCGGGAAAAATTGGCACTCCGCTTATTTTAATTTGCGCGGCTTTTTTTTACACCTTAAGAGCAGAATCTCTAAAGCAAAAAATTCTGACATTTTTTAAATCTGTAATTACGATAGGTGTCTTGCTGGCGGTGTTTGCCTTTGTAAATGAAAACCTGATAAAAAAAATTACAAAACTGCCAAGACCAAGTCACCTTTACATGGTTGAAAAGTCGGGGAATGAGATGACGCTTGATTCTATTTATTCAATGGAACAAAAGGAGAGGCAAATCGCATTTCAGAAATTGATCAATGACAATCCATTAAAATTTGATTTGATTGACCAAGCTGTGCTGGATCATTGGATAGAAGAGTCAGGTTTTTCATTTCCCTCCGGACATTCGTTCAATGCATTTTTGCTGGCTGTAGTCTTAACTTATAACATGAAACGATCGAGAAGCAGACTGGCGAATAAATTATTTTTGCTGCCTCTCATGTGGGCCGTTTCGGTTGCAGTTTCACGTGTTGCAATAGGTGCGCATTCCGCACTGGATGTGAGTTTCGGAGTAGGACTGGCTTTGGTGGTCGCTCATTTATTTTTGTACTTCGATCATACAAAGCATTGGCTTGATCACAGGGGTAGTTATTCTTCTGAATAAATTGATTATGAAGACTGTTAAAATTTTAAAATTCTTCCATTTCTTATAGGAACAATTGCTGATTTTGTCGATTTTCGTATTATAATTTTTCGTTGTTGGCATTATCTTTCTTCTTCATGAAAAAATTCACTACATCTCAAATGCGCACGTTTACAGTCGTTTAGGCGGATACAGAATAAGTATTTGAATTCAAAAGTTTTTAAACCGTCAAACATACTCTCCTAAAGAGGGTTTGATCATATTATTTGGTGGACTAATTTTTCAAGAAACCCCTATTAAATTCTTAACTTGGTAAGGATGAACTTCTCCCGCATTATTCGTAAGTATAGCTATTTAGCGGCAGTGTTTCTTTTTACAACGATACACGCTTCAACTGAATATTCACGTAAACGGGGCGATGGATTACAATTTATTCCAAACAAGGGCCAGGTCAATGATGCCGCAGGCTATTTGCGCCCCGATGTGCTTTATGTCGGGGAGAGCAGCTCATATTGTATTTATGTAAATAAGTCGGGGATTAGTTATGTGTTAAATAAAGTGGACGAGAATATTCCCGGTGACGGCGACACTCTCTCACTGTCAGTTTATCTCGAAAGATTAGGCAGAGGTAAGGTAGCACAGAGGGATGCCTTGGTTAGATCGCATAGGTTCGATCTTCAGTTTCTTGGATCATCAAATGCATCGGTTTTTGAAGAACATGATCTGGCAGAAGGATATTCCAATTTTTATTATGCTCATTGTAAACAAGGAATAGCTAATGTAAATTCATACAACAAATTAATTCAAAAAAATATTTATGAAGGTATTGATGTTGTGTATCATGGCGATAAGCAAAAGGGGTTAAAGTATGATATGATTGTGCATACTGGAGCCGACGCCAAAAATATTTTATTAAAGTATTCAGGAGCCGAGGTAAATTTATTTAACGGCAAACTTCAGATTGAAACTTCATTGGGACAGCTACAGGAGTTTATTCCTAAAGTGTATCAACGCATTAATAATGAAATAAAAGATGTAGCCGCAGAATATGTGATCAATGATGATGGGACAATAAGTTTTGATATTGGCAAGTATGATCCCAGGTACGATCTTGTGATAGATCCCTGGATCACCTACTATGGTGGAAATAATAGCGATTACAGCGCAGGTGTATGTGTTGATGCAAGTGGAAATGTTTTTGTTGCCGGTCATACGGTTTCGCCTAATTTTCCTGTAACAGTTGGGGCATTTCAAACGCAAGTAAGAGGTATATATGATATGTTTCTTGTCAAATTTGATGTAGCTGGTGTACGCCAATGGAGTACATTATATGGAGGCAGTAGTTATGAATACCCTGAAGATTTAACTATTGATATAAATGGTGATGTGTTTGTAGCAGGATCAACAAGTTCAACAGATCTTCCTTTAAAGCTGGGTGCATTTCAAACTACCAGGGTTGCATTTGATGACGCCTTTCTGGTAAAATTCAGCACGGCCGGGATAAGGCTGTGGGATACTTATTATGGTGATGATGGAGATGATAAAGCGCAGGATGTTACTACCGATGTGCTGGGGAATGTAATATTTACAGGAAGAACTTCTTCTAATAATTTCCCTGTTTTGTTGGCATGGCAGCCAGCTAGAGCAGGAGGCACAGACGCAATGATTGTAAAGTTTAACGGAACAGGAACACTTCAGTGGGCTACACATTTTGGAGGCACCTCGGAAGAAAACGGGAATGGGGTTGCAACAGATGCGGCGGGAAATGTTTTTGTTACTGGTTTTACGGCCTCCCTAAATTTCCCTACAATAATACCTTTTCAGCCCGCACAGGCCGGGGTAGGAGTTAACTGGAATTGGGGAGATGCGTTTGTTGCTAAATTTAATTCGGGAGGAACTCCTCAATGGAGCACTTATTATGGCGGTACGGATGATGATGAGGGCTGGTGCATAAACGTAGATAGTAAGGGCGATGTGGTTGTGTCAGGAACAACCAATTCAAATAATTTTCCTACGCTAAATCCGTACCAGGCAGCGTTTGGCGGAATGGGGCCAAGCTTTTTCGTTGTTGGAGATGCTTTTTTATTAAAGTTTACGAATGGTGGTGCAAGAATATGGGCAACGTATTATGGAACCTCGCAGGCAGAATGGAAGACTCTCTGCACCATTGATGCCAATGATTATATATACATACTGGGCGAATGGGAAGTGGATGGAAACAATGTGGGAACTTTTCCTGCTACCACCTGCGCATATCAAAAAAATTATTCTAATTACGAAGATCAGTATTTTGCCAAATTTACTCCTAACGGTGTACTTGTTTGCTTTAGTTATCTGGGTGGCACGAACGAAGACGATTTGGATTGGCGTAAGGGAGGGATAGATTGGTACGGTGGCTCTTTATACATTTCCACTACAACTCAGGGAAGTTATCCAGTTGTGGGGGGGGGCATATCAACAACTGTATGGTGGAGGGGTTTATGATGCTGCAATAGTTAAAGTGTGTGCAAACAGTTGTGGCGATACGAGTATTGTTCCGCTTGATTTTAGTGCAAGCAAAACAAATTTGTGTAAGGGCGACAAAATAAATTTTAATCTCATTTATAATATTTGTGATAGTACAGAAATAACTTATGCATGGACATTTTCCGGAAGTACAACACATACATCAACACTTAAAAATCCAACAGGTATTGCGTATAATGGTCCGGGTGCATTTGATGTGAAACTAGTCGTGAATACATTATGTAGTAAAGATTCAATGACAAAAATAAATTATATTAATGTAAATGATCTTAACCTTGATTCATTATCTATAACAAGTGTTGATTGTAATCCAGGAAACAATGGGACCATAAGTTCGCATGTAAGCGGAAGCGGTTCGCCTTATACTTATTTATGGAGCACAAGTGCAACAACAGTTAATATATCCGGTTTAAGTATTGGTGCATATTCATTTACTGTTACTGATAATGCAGGTTGTAAGGACACTGCTTCTGTAAGTTTGATCAACCCTTCTGTTCCACAAATTAATTTGAGTTCAACATCCGTATTGTGTAATGGCGGAGCTACCGGAACAGCTTCTGTAAGTGTAGGTACAACATCTCCTCTTCCCTATACGTATTCCTGGGGAGGCATGAGTAGTACGGGTACAAGCGTAAGTGGATTAACCTCGGGCGTATATAGTGTTACAGTTACAGATGCAAATAATTGTGTGTCAACAAAAACTATTTCAGTAGCACAGCCCGCTGCAATAACAGGTACAATTAGTACAACTTCGGTTACTTGTTTTGGTGGGACAAATGGATCTGCGGGTATATCTTCGGGAGGAGGAACAGGTATGCTTTCTTACTTATGGAGTGGTTCGCAGACAGAACAAAACATTACCGGTCTTGCAAATGGAACATATACAATTGTCGTCACTGATGATAATGGCTGTACTTTTTCTCAAGCAGTTAATGTCCAACAACCCGCTGCTGTTTTTGTTGGTTTGCTTCCTCTGAATCCTAAGGTTTGTTCAGGGAGGGCAGTAACAGTTTCCGCTAATGGGGGTGGAGGTACGGGTGCGCTTAGTTATAGCTGGAGTAATGGTCAGACGAATGCCAGCATCCAGGTTTCGCCAGCCATCGCATCATCTTATACTTTGGTTGTAACGGATGGTAATGGCTGCATGGCGGTGAATACAATTTCTGTAGCGGTTGATAATAATTCTTCAAGCGCCGCGAATGCACAAATATGTTTTGGAGAAGACTATTCTCTTCCTGATGGCACTTTGGTTTCTTCATCAGGCGTGTACACAAGTACATTGATTTCTGCAAACGGATGTGACAGTATAATAACCACTACATTAAATATTAATTCAGTTCCTTCTATTACAATAATTTCATCGGGTGTTAATATTACAATAGGGCAGCAGGTATCGCTTTCCGCTTCAGGTTCTTCCAGCTATTTGTGGAGTAATGGTTCAACCGACCAATCCATTTCGGTTGTTCAATCAAATCCCGGTGTTTTTATTTATTGTGTTACAGGAACAAATGCTAATGGTTGTTCTGATACAGCATGTGTCAGTCTTGATTTTGACATCCCTGTATGTGTCGGAAAAGTTTTTGTTCCGACAGCATTTTCTCCTAATGCGGATGGAGTCAATGATAAATTATGTGTTGAAGGAATAATTTGTATTAAGACGATTCATTTTACGATAGTGAATCGTTGGGGCGAAAAAGTTTTTGAAAGCGAAGATCCCAAAGTGTGTTGGGATGGTTATTATAAAGGGAAGGCATTAGATCCCGCTGTATTTGTTTATTATTTAAATGGGCTTCTCTATGACGGAGAAGATATCCAGCTAAAAGGAAATATAAGTTTAGTGAAATAATTTTTATAGGGCTTAACGGATAAGGTTCACGTGTCCCATGTACCTGTGCTTGTAACCAAGAACATCCGTAGTTGCAACCTTCCATACATACGTATCTTGTTGAGCAGCAAATTTGCCATCGTTTGCTTTTCCATTCCAGCCAACATTTGGGTCTGTAGATTTAAATATGAAATCTCCCCAGCGATCGAATACCCAAAATTCATATTTGTCAACATCAATTCCCATTCCCTTTGGAATAAAAACATCATTTATATTATCACCGTTTGGAGAAAAGGTGTTAGGTACATATAAAGCATAATCACTTTTTATAACTATTATATCCTCTGCGGTATCCGAACATCCGTATTGATTATTTACAATAAGTCTAACTTGGTAATGACCAGAATCTGAATAGGTATAAGAGGGATTCTGCAATGTTGAACCACTCGCATTAACATCTCCAAAACTCCAATCCCATTGTGAAGCATTTGTAGATTTATCAGTAAAATGAATAATTGGATTTAAAATAGTTGTGGGTTGTGGAGTGGCAGAAAAGTTTGCATGCGGATTAGGGAAAACAGTTATATAATTATTTTGTGTAAGCGAATTAGAGCAGCCATTATTATCCGTTACAGTAAGTGTAATGTTGTATGATCCGCTATCGCTGAAACAATGATTAGGATTGTTTTGTGTGGAAGAATTGCTTCCGTAGCCAAAATTCCAGAGACTGTAAAATGAACTGTGCTATTTAAAATTAAGAACAAAATCTTAACTTTAA
>CAZQIC010000075.1:0-22460 GCA_964593555.1 uncultured Bacteroidia bacterium
TTCACCATCAAAGCACGTGTGGACATGGGTAATGTGTTAGCAGGACAAAATGTTGCGGAAGTTGCCACAGCACCACGTCCAACAGGTTTACCACAAATTGACCTGGCAAAACAAAAACCTTCAAATGTGTTTGGAGTGAAACCAAAACCTAAAAAAATGGTTCGCAAAATTATTCGCAGACCTGTGGGTGGAGGAAGACCTGGAGGCCCAAGAAGGCTGTTAAGAAAACGCAGATAAGCTGAATTTCAGCTAAGGGTTATCATAAAAAGCCAAAGCGGGAAACCCTCTCAGCTTTGGCTTTTTTGCCTCACACGCAGAGCGTGTTGGATATAACCAGCACACATACCAAATTATTAAAACAATAAATCATGTGTAAAGGAAAAGCACAAAACAGGATAGACTACATCGTACTGCAAAAGCCGGCAGAAGCAGCTAAAATAGTTGAGAAGTATGGATACGAAGCTCCGAAGAAAGTGGACGAACTGGTAAAGGCTGTTAAACTCCTGGTAAAGAAAAAAGGAGAGCCGGTTATCAAAGATTTGATAGCTATTCACCCTGAAAAAAAATTGATCCTGGAAGTATCAGGCCATAAGAGTGATGAAAGCAATTTTTGCGGTTGCAACAGTTCCTATTCAGGAGAAACAAAAGAATTGCTCGATCAGCTTTCACAGCTCTCTGTGAATGATCTGACACAACTCTACGAAGACACCAAAAAAAAATCGAAAGATACACCGGAGGATAAAACATTGATGGCTGAAGTGGAAACCGTGTGGGATGAACTCAAACGCAGAAAAAAGCAATCTGAAAAACTGGAAAAGAAAAACGAAGAAAGTACACAAAGTCTGTGGTTAAAATTCGGACTGTTCTTTCTTGCCGGAGTTGTCATTGCAAAAATTTCCTAATCAATGGTAAGGATAATCAATAACGAAAAAGTAAAACCAAGAGAGCCGGAAGCAATGCTCAATGAGAAATCAAAAGCCTTGCTTCAGATTATCGGGATCATCATTGCCGATAATCCTAAAGCTATTCGGGAGCTACTGGAAGAATATAGTATAGAGCTTTCTGAAAGCCTAACAGACGAAGAACTTACCGAAAAATTACTTTCCGCTATTGGTGAATGTAACGAAGAGTTCAACAATGACTTGACAAGTATTATACTGGATTGCACACTTGAAAGCAGCTATGACAGCTTTGATTTTAAATCTCTCTTTAAGAAGGGAGGCGATTCAGGTGGTGAAGAAAGCGGAGAATCTTCCGGTGGTGGTGGTTTGTGGGCAGGAATAGCCAATGCAGTTGGAGGAATTGCCGGTTCCATTGGTTCGGGAAAAAGGGCAAGAGAGGAAGCAACTTCAAAAACACTCCAGGGAATATATGCTTACAAAGCGCAACTGGCAGCCAATGAACACGGCAAGGGCAAAAACAAAATGTATATGCTCATTGCCCTTTTTGTTCTGCTTGGTTTAGCAGTAGCAGCAATCGCCTATTACACAAAAAAACAATCACAGCAACCATTACCATTAAAAGCCTAATACCATGATTTTACAAAAAAATAATTTCGGTCTTACACGTCAATCCATCTACGCAGGTTATGACGATGAAGCATACGACAGTCTTTTCAAAAGATTCAAGGAGAAGCGAGCAGAAAAAAAAGAAGAAAGGCAGACAAAAAAGGAAGATAGAAGATCGCGAAAGGAAGAAAGGAAATCTGAAAGACAGGAAAAGCGTGAATTAAACAGCGAAAAGAAAAGGCTGAAAAACGAGCTGAAGCAAACACAAATTGATGAAAAGAAATCTCAATTGTCTTTGCTCGGTCAAGTAGGCGCACCAATGCCTCCCGGACCACCTCCAGGGGGAGGTGATAACACCATGATGATTGTTGCTGCGGTGGTGGGAGTAATATTCATTGCAGGCGTAGGCTATGTAATGATGAACAAAAAACAAACTCCGGTAGCTGCTCCGGTATTCGCAAAAGCAGCTTAATCAATAAAAACAACTAAAACCCAAAGCCATGATTATCGGAGAAACATTTAACAACGATTATGACGGATACGAAGAAGATAACTACGACTATCTGTTCAAACGCAAATCCAAAGAAGAACGTCAGCAAAAGCGCACTGACCGAAAAGACAAACGTCAGGAGAAGCGAAATGAAAAACAAATCCCTGGATCCGAAGGTAAACGCAGGCTTCCGATACTCGGAAATTTCGGTTTGTTTGATAAGAACAAAAAGAAAAATGCCACAGGTACTTCTACCAGCTCATCTGCAAAGAAAGAACCTGGTAGCACTTCTGAATCTTCCACAAGCGAAGAAAAAAAGATAGCTATGGCAGGTGCAGGCGCAGCAGCTATGCAGGATAAATCCGAAGGAGGTACTCCTGGAAGTGAATCCGCAGCAATGGTAACAGAGGCAGCAAAACTGGAAGCAAAAGAGCTTGACAATAATGCAAAGCCTAAAGAAGCTGGTTTCGGGCCAATGGTAGGTTTTGCTTTTCTCGGCATCGCCCTTTTGTTGGCCGGAATTGCAGTTGTCAGGGGAGGCAAGAGACCTATTTCGGATCTACAACCAATGAAAGTCGCAGCATAAATTAAACTCCGTCTCTGACGGTAAAACTTAAAACACATGGACATTTTAGCAGATCCAATTGAACAGGAAGTAACAGTTGATGGAGCAACCCCACAAGGAGCTTTGTTTGTTTCGGTGAAAAATACCGGAGCCAATATTGCCACTTTTAACGGAGTATCTCTGCCTCCCGGAGAAGCTAAGAGCTACTCCTTTGTTGGCAAAGGGTATAAGGCATTGCCTTATGTAGTCAACGGTTCAACCCTCAAATTACTTTACATCCTTTAAAACTATAAGCAATGATAAGAGCAGAAAAAGCACATCGCATCATGCAGCTATACGAAAGTGATTATGACAACTTTCTTGATAAGTTGAAAGCGAAACGCAAAGCAAAAAAAGCAGCAGCCCAACAAAAAAAATCAGAAGCCGACAAAGCCGATAAAACTGTTTCCGAAGCTGAAGGGTATAAAAAGAAACATCTCGGACAAAAAGCAAAAGACCTCTTGGATAAAGCCGGAGGTATTGAAGGCGCTCAAAGCACTATTCAGAACGTGATGAAATACTTTAAGAGCAGCGAGCCTTCCGATTACGAAATGAATGTTGGTGGATCAGGCGAAGGAGATCCCAAAGCTGAAAAAACAATTATGGGACTTCCTCCCATAGCAGTTTATGTGGGTGGTGCTGTTCTCTTGCTTGCAGCACTTTATGGTGCATCACGCATGATGAAAAACAAAAACATACAGGCTCAGCCACAAATACAACCTGCACCAGTTCCGGTTGCAGTAGAACCAGTTTTACAAGCAGCAGCATAAATCAACATGGTCATACCAATTCCATCACAACAACAACGGTTTAAAGTCAAGGTAGGCATTCGTGCTTATGAGCCTTGTGCTTTGGGCGTGAAATGCTATGATGCTACAAAGCCGAATACCGATTATATCCGCAGGCGTGTTCCCTTTACGGAAGATTTATTTAAAGGAAAAAATCCCGGTTACAAAGAGTTCACCCTTCCCTTTCCGCTTTCACCGGATCAGCTGATGGTGGAGATGTACGATAAGGCGTATGGAGACAATGGAAATTTTCGCATTGAAAAATTTGAGCTGGAGAAAATAGAGCCGAAAAATATTTGGGCTGAACCGGAAATGCACCGCTTTATCGGCTTCGCACAGGACTTTGCTGTGAAGGCCGGATATATGCCTACCGGAGTTTATGACAGCAAGGACGGTGATTTTCTTATTCAATACCTGCCTGTTATCGAAGATGAAGAAGGCAACCCATTAGTAACTCCTGCACGGACCAACCGCAAATCAGGAAGAATACAAGTAGCGCAATCGGCATTTGCTGGCTATACCATTCCGGTAAGAGTAGTGGTACTGTTCCATGAGCGCTATCACTTTCAGATTCCAACACGACTGGAAAAGCCAGCCGACTTACACGGCTTACGCTTATACCTGGACTTGGGCTTTCCGAGAACAGAGGCGGTTTACGCCACTACAAAAATATTTACCTCTCATCCTGAATCCGTAGGGAAGGGACACAGAGACAGAGTGAAAGACATTGTGAATTTCATTGACAATTACTCCGGCAGAGAAAATTTAAAAACACAAAGGAAGTAATGAAAGTTGGTCGTAACATAGGTATTAACGGTTTGGCGCAAAGCCTCAAAAAGATTTTTTCTGAAAAGAAGAAATCCGGTGAGGATAACTTTGTGAGCAAAACCTATGGAGATACAGAAGACAGTTTTTTTGAAGAAACAAATAAAAATCTTCGTGCAGCACTTAACCTGGATAAAAAAAGCGAGAGCTACGAAAAGGATTTAAAACGTTTTGGTACACGCATCAAAATAATTGAGGTGGCCGATGATGCAATTCCCAACAAACGCAACAAAGAACAGTTACCACTTAAAAAGCCTTCAAAACCTACTAACGAAAGGTATAGCGAAAAATACGAGAAAGACTTAAAACGCTTCGGAACAAGGCAAGGTGTTATCCGTGTATCGAACGATGATCCGGCAAAAAGGAAAAAGAAAAAACCTTTCCCAACAGATTTCAGCAAAGCAATTTATAAGGCAATGATGAGTAAATGGAAACCTCGTGAGGTAACTCCATTTTCCGCTAATCCCTTTTCAGATATATTCCGTGAGTTCCCAAAAGCACAGGTAACTATTCAAAATAAATCTACCGAAGAAAAAGAAGTTGTATTGTGGGGAGCAAATCAAAACATTAGTATTAGTCCTCCAGCTCCGGGAGATGTTCAGGATCATACCATTGTTGCACAAGTCAGCATCCCTGCCGGAGTGCATCCGCAGGGCATTGTGGTTAATCCTGCAAATCAACTGATATACATTGCCAATCAGTTAAGCGGTACTATAACTGTTTTGGATTCCGGCAACCAGGTTGTAAAAGTTATTCAGCTTCAGCCCACCTTTCCCGGTTTCACATCACCGGTTGCATTGGCGGTTAATACAAAAAGCTCCAGCAGTAAATACGGTTTTGTGTATGTGGTTTGTTCGGTAGCAAATACGCTTGCTGTTATTGATTTAGCATTAAACGTAACGGCAACTATACCAATTGGTACACGTCCGGTGGCAGTAGCTTTCAATCCAATAAACCTGCGTGTGTATGTAGCTAACCTGGTCAGCGATAACATGAGTGTTATTGATGCGGAAGCTCTTACAGAAATTATAGGCTCTCCATTACCAACCGGACAGGATCCTATCGGTGTAGGAGTTAATCCTGTAAATGGCGATATCTATGTTGCCAATTCACTTGCGAATAGCATTACTGTTTACGATAGTACCAACGCACTTGTAACGACTATTCCGGCAGTTGGTCAACGCCCTGTCTCCATTACCTACAACCCTGCTAACAACTCTATGTATGCCGTTGCTACCAATAGCAATTTTGTTTATCAGATAGAAACACTCACGCATACTATCGTTGGAACAATTGCAACAGGCAGTAAACCATACAACAGTTTTTTCGATTCTTACAATGGCTTTCTGTATGTGCAGAACAGGGACGATAACACCTTCACTATCATTCGCCCGGACAACAGCAAAATTGACGGATTAAGTTTCGGTGAGCAAAACATCGGTGGAGCTTTCAACAGCTTTAATAATTCAATATACGTTTCAGATACCAGCAATAACACCATTAATGTTATCGGCTATCTGCAAGTAAGCAGTAATATTTCCATTAATTCCGACTATGCTGAAATGCGTGAAGATCTGCAAAGCAATCCGGCAGTTATTCAACACGCAAAATTTGTTGTTACTGGATTAGAACGCCTGAATAGTTTCCGTGTAAACAAGTTTACGCCTACTGGTTCGCGAAAAAGCAGACCTATCTCATTTGAATTATACGCCAGCCCTCAAAGTAAGCTGAATGTAGCAGAAGTAACAGAGTTGGCCGGAACCGTCATCGATGGTAAAATGAACTGGCAGTTTAAGCTACCCGGACTTCATACGGTGAGCATCCTGGTATGGTATCGCCAATTCGAGGTCAGAGAAATTTTAAGCCCAACAAATTATAAATCAACAAATAAAAATCAATAGCCATGAACAACAAATTAAACTACTTAGTGCTTCATTGCACAGCAACACCTGAAGGAAGACCAGTAACAAAAGAAGATATTATTCGCTGGCACACAAACCCTGTACATCTCGGAGGACGTGGATGGAACCGTCCCGGCTATGCTGACATCGTAGAGCTTGATGGAGATTTAGTAAGCATCATTCCTTTCAATACAGATGACTTTGTGGATCAATGGGAAATAAGCAACGGTGTTGTAGGATTGAACGGCAATTCCCGTCATATCGTGTATGCAGGTGGAATGGACAAGGAGAACAAAAATCCGAAAGACACTCGCACCAAAGAACAATTGGCAACCCTTGAAGTGTATGTAAAATACACCATCAAACGCCATCCAAAAATTTTAGTGCTTGGGCATAACGAAGCTCCTAATGCACATGGTAAAGCCTGCCCAAGTTTTAACGTGGGTGAGTGGTTGCGCTCCATTGGTGTAGCGGATGCTAATATTTATCATAAACCATCAGCAGAAGAAAAGAAAGAAGAAGTGGCAGTAGAAACAGTAGAAATAAATTCTACTGAAGCAGAAGCATGATGAGGACGATACTCATACTTGCTGCCGGAGTTTGGGCCGGCAGGGAAATCTACATGACACTCGCCAAAAATCAGGCGAAAGAACGTGAAGTGAACATTCGCAAGAAATTGGAAAAGTTCATTATGGAAAACCTGCCAAGCCTTCCATCAAAGGAAATGCAAAAGGAAGTTGAAAACATATTAAAGGTGTCATAAACACATTATTTAAAAGCGAAATGGCCACAATAATACAAGACATTATCATACCGGAAAAAAGTTCCGAATGCTCGGAGTGGATCAGCTATTTCAAAAAGCTGGAGGAAAAGTTCGGAGCTGAAAATGCAAAAACCATTTGGTTAAAAACATGGCAGGTGAATGGCTCAACAGCTTCCTGTACTACCCGTCCTGACTTTAATGCTTTTTTCAAGAAACAGGATATTGATGTTACCAACCTTGCTACAAGTGCGGTTGCATCCGCTGCGGACTTAGGAGGAAGTATTATGGGCCTTGGTAAAGGCATTACTCAGGTATTGACCTATGGAGTTCCCATTGTATTGACTGCGGTAATAGCAGCTATCCTTTATGCCATTGTTAAGGTATCACAGAACACGTCTGCATCTGACATTGCAGCATTAACCCCACAAGGGAGGGTGGCTGGCTTACTAAAATGAAAGCTGCTGCTATAAATATTGCCCGGACAAATAAAAAAGCACTCATCATCGGAGGTGTTGTAACCATTGCCGGAGTGTGGATAGGTGTTGCTGTTTTCAATAAGAAAAGAAAAAACAGGGACAGATTGGCCATTGCATTTTTTAGTGAATTGCAAAGAGATATTGCTCCTGATTCAGTTGGACTTGTTGAAAGCAATGCCTTTGATATACGCTATTGGGAAAACGTTGGAAAAAAGATAAAGAAACCAATGTATATGCTCACAGTAGCAAGTGCAAAAGCCTATGCAAAAGACATACGTGATTCATGGGGAGTGTTTGATGATGATGAAGATAAAATCAAAGGCGTGTTCCGTGCATTGAAAGACCAGGTACAAGTATCGCAAGTGGCATTCCAATATTACCAGGCTTCCACCGAAAAAATAAATCTGATTGATGATCTGAAAAGCAGGTTAAGCAAGGATGAAGTTGGAGAAATACTGGAGATCACAAAAAAACTTCCACAGTACAGAGTAGCTGAACCACCAAAAAAGAAATAAGCGATGGCAGAAACAACACAAGATAAAGAACAAAAAAAGGGATTATTAAAAAAGTACCTGGATAACACTTTCGGAGATGAAGGTTTAAGAACGGATGTGAAAATCACGCTTACCAATGATACGATTTTCAAGTTCGTGGCTGCGGTAGTTGGAGCCACCACATTAAGTACCGTTGCTTATTACATGATAAAATCAATGTTCACACACAAAGTGTGATTTTATTGAAGTACTGAAGAATAAAAACAAATAAAAAAATGAAAAAAGCATTGATAGCCATTTTTTCAATTTCAGTAACAGCCGGAACGCTTTACCTGACCTATTCACAGTTGAAGGACTATTTAATTAAAAAACTGGTGAAGTCCTGGACAGAGGAAGCGAAAAAGCAAGACAAGGAATTGAATGAAGAACAAATAAAGCAGCTCAAAGAAGAACTGGACAAGCTCTACTTATGGGAAGTAAAGCTGCTTGCCAACTATTCTGAAAAAGCAATTCTACGTGCGCCTGAAAAAGAGATTTCACCGATGATTGCGAAACTCAAAGAAAAAAAGATACTGGAAAGGGCCGACTTAAAACCAGTTGATACAATTCTTTTCGGCACATAATCATTAAAAAAATAACCTATGGAAACCTTAACCGAAATTATCGCACACATTCAAAGCTACATGACTTCCCTTGACTGGCAGTACATTATCACCTTCATTATTATCTGTTATGGTATCAACCATTACAAGGTAAAGGAAGGGTTACAGAAGGCAACCGGAACACAGACACGCACACGTTACCGTGTAATTATTATCGGAGTGGTATATGCTATTGGGTTGTATTTCCTTCGGGGGTATAAGTTGAAGCAAATCGAAAACCTTTTTCAGTCCTTTATTTTCGCTTTGGTGTTTCACAAGTTCATTGTGGAAGCACTCTTGTATTGGCTGGCTAAACACGCACTACCGGAATCTATCAGCAAGCATATTTTAACCGAAGAACAAATCAAAAAAATTAACAGCTAATGAAAGGGACTAACATCATAACCTCTATTCTGCTATTTATCTGCTTTGCGCTGTATGTAGCCATTGAGCTGAAAACCCCCTGCAAGGACGGAGAAAAAGAGTGCGAAGAAAACACAAAGCGACTGCAAGCACAGAATGATTCGCTTCGACAAAACAATTTGGTACTGGATGAAAAATACCAAGCACTTGAATTGAAAGCAGACAGCATTCAGGAAAAACTTTCCACTACCAAACAAACCATAGTTCAATTAAAAAACAAACAACATGAAAAAATTAATGTCATTGATGGTCTCACTAATGATGGGCTTTTCGGGTTTTTCTCAAAGTTTAATACCGAAAGTACAAGTACAAAATAAGGATACACTTTTCTGTTTTACAATACCGCAAAGCAAAGTGATTGCAAAGCATTTGGAGAACAGTACTTATTGTGATTCTGTTTTAATACAAACCGAAAATGAAGTAGAACTGTTAAATCAGTTGCAAGCTATTAATGATAGTTCCATACTGGTACTAAAAATGAAAGCAGAAAACCAGCAATACCTTATCGGAAATCAGGACGGTACTATCCAAAATCTGAATACAGATTTAAAACGATCCGAAAAGAAATACCGGAATGAACGATGGCAGAAAAGATTATTTGCTGCCGGCACATTTCTGTTTGCAGCGTTGGCCATTTTAAAATAAACATTAACACTAATACAAATATACATGAGCTTCATTGGAGGTTATCAAAGTGATGTAAATCTCAACGATATTAATTACGTTGGTGATTTCCCTGCCGAACATTTACTCGGAGGGTACGGCATTGCAACAGGAACAAACGGTTATGTGCTTACACTCAATCCGGGATTATCTCAATACCGTGATGGACAAAGGCTTGAAGTCAAATTCCTAAATACAAATACCGGAGCTTCACTTATCAATGTGAATGGCAAAGGGAATATTCCTATTAAAAAAGTAGTGGATAATAATTTAGTAGATGTTGAGCCAAATGATCTAAAGGCAAACCAGCAATACATTTTAATTTTTGACGGAAATGTATTTCAGGTAGTGAACCTTGACGACAATT
The DNA here is from genome assembly GCA_964593555.1 of uncultured Bacteroidia bacterium. Classification (GTDB taxonomy): domain Bacteria; phylum Bacteroidota; class Bacteroidia; order JAFLBG01; family JAFLBG01; genus CAZQIC01. The sequence continues at coordinate 9,944 of CAZQIC010000075.1, forward strand.
CCCCTTTGGCATTAGCAAGTGAGATTGCAGCTGGAGTAACAGAAAGAGCTACACAGGGAGAGGTAAATGCTGGAGCAGATGATGAAAGACACATCACCGCTCTAAAATTGACCAATTGGTTTTTAACCAAAGTAGCGACAGAGGCCACTCCGGGTATCTCTATGATTGCAAGTCAGGCAGAAGTGGCTGGCGGAATAAATGATGCGAAATTTATTACACCTGCAAAACTCGCTTCTTATGTTGCAGATAAGTTAACAGGTTTATGGGAAGATAAGGGATTGATAAACGCTTCAACCAATCCTAACTTTCCGGCTGGCCAGATCGGGGATGCTTATACAATCAGTGTGGCTGGTAAGATAGGCGGTGTGCTTGGTGATGATGTACAGGTTCGTGATGTGATCTATTGTACTGCAAATAATCCTGGAGGTGATAAAGCAGCTGTTGGAAATAGCTGGAATATTATTCAATCCAATTTAGTACAGGCTACTGAAGCGATTGCTGGCTTTGCTCAAATCGCTTCACAGGCAGAAGTGAATGCCGGAGTAAATAATTCTAAATTTCTTACTCCCTTAAAACTTGTAACGTGGTTTGCAGCTCAACTTGCTACGGAAGCCCAGGCCGGAATTTCAGAAAGAGCGACACAGGCAGAAGTAAATGCAGGTGCGGATGATCTAAGACATATCACTCCTTTAAAGTTAGTTACGTGGTTCGCATCACAGCTCGCTACGGAAGTTCAGGCAGGTATTTCAGAACGTGCAACTCAGGCTGAAGTAAATGCAGGAGCAGATGATGTGCGCTATGTATCACCACTTAAACTCGCTACGCACTTAGCTGTTGTTGTGCAACAAGCTACTGAAGCTATAAAAGGTATTGCGGAAATTGCCACGCAAGCAGAGACCGATGCTGGTGTGGATGATAGCAGAATAATCACACCACTTAAATTGCAGGTAAGATTGAATAATTACCTGAACAGGGAATCTATTTTAGCACTTGGTAATGAAAATATCAATCCGAATTTCTATTGCACTCCCGGACGGAACAAACTTGCTTTAATTAACGGAAACTTGCTTGTTGCAAGGGATTTTCGTTTTAAACCAAATGCTGTTCCTGCTGTTGTTGGCACTCACGTTTTGAATTTTCCAAAACCGGTGTACCAGGGTGCTGGCTTTTCGGGAATAATTATTAGCAATGTAGGTGAACGATTCATGTATAGCATTGATAGTAGTGGCAGGGTATCCTTATTTGGAACTTTCAACAATGCGAATGATGAGTTGCTTTTCAATATCAATCCGTATGTTGCCAAATTTCCCTTAGAGTTTCATCCAACACAACCACCATCTTAAAAAAATCACGATCATGGCAGGAGATGGATATGAAAGCGACCCAATACCGGCTTCTGAAAGTAACGCAGGAATTATTCAGCTTGCGACACAGGCAGAAACAAACACCGGGATGGATAATAGCAAAGCTATTACCCCTCAAAAGCTCGCACAATATGTTTCGGATAAGATAACCGGTTTATGGGAAGATAAAGGATTGTTGAATTGTTTTACGAATCCCAATTACCCTGTCGGACAAAAGTGCGATGCTTATACCGTTCAAACAGCAGGTAAAATAGGAGGTGTAAATGGCAAGGCGGTAGAAGTTAGAGATGTGATCTATTGCATGGCTGATAATGCAGGAGGCAATGAAGCTGCTGTTGGTGCATTTTGGAATGTTATACAGGTGAACGTGGTACAAGCGACAGAATCAATTGTTGGCTTTGCTAAAATAGCTACTCAGCAAATGGTAGTAGAAGGAATAAATGATGATTCTTTTGTAACACCATTGAAGCTCGCTAATTCCATCAATACGCTTTTGCAATGGATAAAAGGAGTAGGTACTAATTCGATTATTCCGAAATATGCAATTGACAATTCCGCTAATGGATCACATTCAACTATTTTAAATGGAGAGCATAACAAAGCGGATAAAGATTGGAGCATTGCATCAGGGCGATATGCCGATGCATTCATGTATGGTTCTGCTGCACATTCAGCGGGAGGCTTTTTCAATGTAAAAGGATCTGCTGAACGAATTTTAATACAAGCCTGGGGACAGGTTAATTCAGGGATGGGTTCCGTAATTATAAATCTTGATGGAACCGGAGGTTTAACAAATAGATGGACTGCACCATTAAATTCCCTTCAGCACTTTAAGATTTATTTTGATGTTGTGCAAAATTCAGGTTCGATTGGTCAGATTGGTGAAAGCTGGATTGGAACATTTCAGGGAGCAGTAAAAAATGTAAATGGGGTAGTGTCCTGGATAAGCGCTGTGCCGAGAAAAGTCCCTTCTCAAATATTTATCAGGAATGATATTGGATTGATTCCTTCTATCTCTTTTGTCATAAGTGGAACTAATATTAATCCCACAGTGCAGGCGATAGCAGGTAAAAACTTATTTGTACACGCAGCCATACAGATTTATCAAACGAAATTTCATTTGCCAACACCGGTCATATTACCACCAATATTTGAACCACCAATAATAGAACCATAATGGATTATTTAAAACTAATTGCAGTATTATTTAGTGCAACCGGCTTTTGGAAGCTGGTGGAGCTTATCGTTAAGTTTCGCTCTGACAAAAGGAAGCAGTCCGCAGAGATCAGGAATCTCAATGCCCAATCTGAAAGACACGTAGTAGAAAATTGGGTGCAATGGTCGCAGAAATTGGAAACAAGAGTAAAGGAACTGGAAGCGGTAGCTGAAGAAAATCATGGTCTCAAAAAACAAATTGAAAGCCAGCGTGAGCGGATAGTTGAGCTGGAAGGAAAAGTTGAAAAGGTAGAAAAGGAAAATGTTCAACTAAAAAATCAGTTGACAGAATTATCTAAAACGCACGACCATGAATGAGCAAAGCAAAGGAATGAAGTTACTTTATGCGGTGTTTCTTCTTGCCATTACTGCAAGGACTGTAATTGCATTGTATGACAGATTTACGCCTCAAGAAAAAGAATGTGATTGTAAAAACAAATTGAAGTAACATGAAAATTTCACGTAAACAAATTTATTGGGGACTTGGTATCACAGCGGGATTAATTACGCTCGGTGTTCTGGTTCATAAGAATAGAAAGAAAATCAAGGAAGTTGCGGAAGATGCAGCCGAAAAAGCGCAGAACTGGCTTCGTCCTGTTGTTGCTAAAATCACAAGTAAGTTTGGATATCGGACAGATCCAAAAACAGGAAAACAAAATGCTTTTCATAACGGAATTGATTTAGCTGTTTCTTTAAATACTCCTATTAAAAGCCCTATGCCTGGAATCGTGGATAATGTATCATCAGGTGGAGATGGAGGCAATCAGGTAATTTTAAAACATGAGAACGGATATAAAACGGGCTATGCCCATTTAACAAAGGCTATGGTAAAGAAAGGGGATAAAATTAAACAGGGTGATGTTATTGCATTGTCAGGTAATACAGGAAAGAGTACTGGTCCGCATTTACACTTCACATTAACAGATCCTTCAGGCGCAAAAGTTGATCCGCAGAAAATGATTTATTCAGGAATTGTATAAATCTGTTAAAACTTAGAATTGCTTTAGAATTTATTCCGAAATTTGGGGGATGAAAATTCTCCTGATAGAAGACGAACCCGAATTGCGAAAATCCATCAAACAATACCTGCACCAGGAAGGCTATTTGGTGGAATCCGCAGCCGACTTCATTAAAGCATCAGAAAAAGCATCTGACTACGATTACGATTGTGTGCTGGTAGATATAACCCTGCCCAAAGGCAGTGGCCTTGATATTATCAAACAACTTAAACAGAATCATTCAAAGGCAGGTATCATCATCATATCAGCCCGGAACTCATCAGGAGATAAAATTACGGGACTTGATTTAGGAGCCGATGATTACTTATCTAAACCTTTTGATCTGGCCGAACTTAATTCAAGAGTTAAGGCAGTTATACGAAGAAGAAATTTTGACGGTAATACCTCTATTGTAGTAAATGAAATCACCATCCTACCCGAACAGCGGATTGTAAAAGTCAATGATGATCCTGTTAATCTGACCGCCAAAGAATATGATCTTCTTTTGTTTTTCATTACGAATAAAAATCGTGTAGTATCAAAAAACGCTATCGCTGAACACTTGTGGGGAGATGACAGCGACCAGATGGACAGCCACGATTTTATCTATGTTCATTTAAGAAACCTTCGCAAAAAATTAGCAGAAAAAGGATGCAATGATTACGTACAAACCATTTATGGAATAGGTTATAATTTTAAAGTGAACGGATGAAACTGATTAATAAAACCATTATTTACTATTTGCTGATAAGTCTGCCTTTGCTTATCATGGCTGGCTTCTGTTCTTACTTTCTTATCCGCATAGAATTAAGAGACGGAGCAGATGAAGCCTTGGAGAAAGAAAAAGCAAATGCAATACAGCTCATTCATTCTTTTACAGAGGCACGCAACGTTAATTTAAGTTTTGATAGTCTTTCTACAATTAGAGTTGTAGCAATGGGAACAGGAGAGGTTTTCACCGATACAAGTATCTACGATAGAGAAGAAAAAGAATATGTACCCTACCGGTTTTTAAAGAGCCATTATAGCTACAATAATAACTACTACCTGATAACCGTTTCAAAGACCACTATCGAGGAAGACGAGTTATTGGAAGGCATCTTTTTTTCTTTTGGAATTATTATTGGACTTTTGGTAATTGCTTTTTTCATCGTGAACTGGCTGCTTTCTAAAACACTTTGGAAGCCATTCCATAAAACTCTTTCAGAGCTGAATACTTACGATATTAAAAAACATGAGCTGCATACGTTTGAATCCGCCACCACCCGTGAGTTCAATCAACTAAATAGTGCGCTGAATAAAATGACTGAAAAAATCCACTCCGATTTTTTACAGCAAAAAGAATTTACCGAGAACGCATCCCATGAAATGCAAACACCATTAGCAATTGTAAAAGCTAATCTTTCTTTGCTCATGCAATCACCCAACCTGAAGGAAGAAGAAATGAATCAGTTACAGATAATGGAGAACACATTAAAGAAATTAAGCGCCTTAAATAAATCATTACTACTACTAACTAAAATCGAAAACAACCAATTCCACGAACAGGCAAACATCCATTTAAACGAAGCAATCACCAAGACATTGAGCAATTATGCCGATCTGATCCAGGCTAAAAATATTCAAATAGAAACAAACTTTGAAAGCAAGCCAGTTCTTGAAATGGATCCTGCACTGGTAGATATACTGCTATCGAACTTGTTTCAGAATGCAATCAGGCACAACAAGGAAGGTGGAAAAATAACAGTTTCAATAAAGGACAAACAACTGTGCATAGCAAACAGCGGAGAACCATTAACAGTTAACAAGGAAGATTTATTTGTACGATTTAAAAAGGACGATGCCTCCAAAGATTCATTAGGCTTGGGACTATCCATAGTTAAAAGTATCGTTGATCTGTATGGATTTGAAATACACTATGATTATTCAAATTCCTTGCACACTTTTACTATAAAATTTTAAAACAATGCCAACCTGGATTTTATATGCAATCGCTTCAATGCTCTTTGCAGGAGTAACTTCGGTCATTGCAAAATTTGGTCTTAAAAATGTTTCGGGAGATTTAGGAATAGCGATCCGCACCACCATGATCTTTGTACTGGTATGGATAAATGCTATTGCCTTTAGACACACTCAACAGTTAGGCAATTTTACCAAAAAGGATATTCTCTTTCTTTGTATTTCAGGTATTACAACAACGCTCTCCTGGATATTCTATTACCGTGCAATTAAAATAGGAGACGTATCAATTGTAGCAAGCATTGATAAAGCCAGCTTAGTGATTACTATTTTACTTGCCTTTTTCTTTCTCAAAGAACCGCTATCCCCAAAAGTATTGCTTGGTGCAGGTCTTATTACTGCGGGAACGTTGGTTCTCGTTTTCGGCTAAAGATTCTCTTTAGATTCATACCATAAGTTTGAATAAAAATTCAATCGTATGCGCTCTATTTTATTCTCCATTTGTTTTCTTATTGCCTTTCAGAGTTTTTCTCAAAAAACGGCTGTTACTCTATCAGGAGTGATAAAAGATAAAGCCACAAAAGAGGTACTACCTTATGTAAGCGTGGTGTTGAAAACAGAAAAAGACACTGCATTCATAACCGGAGGCATCACCAATGAAGAAGGCCGGTTTACGCTTTCCAATATCAAACCCGGTAACTACTTATTGCTCGTTTCTTACATTGGCTATCTCAATACCAAACAAAGTGTTTTAGTTGGCGAGTTAAGTGCATTCCTGGACTTAGGTGAGGTCGAGCTGGAAGCAGACACAAAAACATTGGAGGAAGTAGTGGTAACCGGAAAGATGGATGCAGTAAGTGGAAAGATGGATAAAAAAACATTCTCTGTCGAAGACAACGTAAGTCAAAGTGGGGGATCTGTTTTACAGGCCATGCAAAACCTGCCGGGTGTTACTGTACAGGACGGAAAAGTACAGTTGCGTGGAAGTGATAAAATAACTGTTTTGGTGGATGGAAAGCAAACTGCATTGACAGGTTTTGGTAATCAGTCCGGTTTAGATAATATTCCAGCTTCAGCCATTGAAAAAATTGAGATCATCAATAACCCTTCTTCCAAATACGATGCAAACGGTAATGCAGGGATTATCAATATCATTTACAAAAAAGAAAAGAAGGAGGGTTTTAACGGGAAAGCAGGGCTTTCAACCGGAGCAGGTGCGCTGTGGGTAAAGAAAGAGAATTTACCGACTATACGGCCACAATATACTATGACGCCCAAAGTCAATCCCTCTTTATCACTAAACTACCGGAAGAAAAAAATCAATGCGTTTTTCCAAGGAGATTATTTATACACAGAAACCCTGAACAAAAATGAATTTGTTACAAGAACCTATGACGATGGGACAATCATTAAGCAACAAACCAAAAGAAACCGGAACACACATTTTACAACGCTTAAAACGGGTATAGACTGGTATATGAACGATTATGATATGCTGACTGTTTCAGGATTGTTCGGAAGCGAAAAGATAATTGATAACGGAGATGAACCATTCTTTAATTCAGATTTATCAAACAGGCTTCGATTGTGGCAATTCCTTGAAGATGAATTAAAGACAACTGCTATGGCCACTGCTGCCTATCAGCATAAATTCAAAGAACCGGGACACGTTTTGAACATTGGTTTTAACTATACATTTCACAGAGAAAATGAGCAGTATTTTTTCGACAACATATTACCTGCTTATACCAGCCATGATGCTTTCAAATTGCTCTCCGATGAACACGTAGCTGATTTCAATTTCGATTATACCAAGCCTTTAAAATACGGACGAATTGAAACAGGTTTAAAGTTCAGGAAAAGAGATATTCCAACCAATATGCAATTTTTTCCCGGATTGAACTCTCCTTTAGATACCAATGCTGGAGGATGGGCGAACTATAAAGAAATTATTCCGGCAGTGTACGGCACTTACGTGTACGAAAGTAAAAAAATTGAAGCAGAGCTTGGATTACGTGTGGAATATGTGAACCTGCAATACCAGGTTAATCCTAACCACAACACTTACAAAAGTGATGGTTATAATTATACCCAACCTTTTCCGAATGCGAGACTGGCTTATAAGCTCAATGACAATAATAAATTATCGCTTTTCTATAACCGCAGGGTGGATAGACCGAACGAAGTGGATATTCGGATCTTTCCTAAATACGATGATGCAGAAATTATTAAAGTCGGTAATCCGGGATTACGGCCACAATACACCAACACCTATGAGCTTGGATATAAAACCAGCTGGAAGAACGGTTACTTTTATTCGGCAGCTTATTACCGTCAGAAATATAATACGCTCACCAGGATCCGTACCATTGTACCGGGCAGTACTGTTATTTATTCCATCATGCAAAATGCAGGAAGCAGTCATACCAGCGGATTGGATATGACACTTTCACAAGATATTACCAAACTTTTCTCCTTCAACTTTAATGTGAACTGTTATCAGAATAAGTTTGATGCCTATACGGTTTTAAATAAATATCCTGAAAGCAATACATACAGTTCTCCTGCAAAAGAGATTATTTCAGGGAATGTAAAATTGAATACGTTCTTCCATCTACCTAAGAAATACGAGGTACAGCTATCTGCTATCTACTTGGGTGCTGATCTTATCCCGCAGGGAAAAATCGGACAACGGTTTACGTTGGATTTTGGTATCAAAAAAACCATACAAAAGGACAAAGGAGAATTGTTCCTGAATGCAACCGATTTACTTAACACTATGATTGTGAAAGAAGAAATACGAGGAAATGGATTTAACTATTTAGGATATGATTACTACGAAACGCAGGTAATACGTGTGGGATATAATTATAAGTTTTGATACTAAAGATTTGCTTTAGAATCGAGAACTAATTTTACTCTATAATTCAAAAACAAAAACAATGAAAACAACAATGATAATGCTGGCAAGTGTGCTAATAGTTAGCTGTGCCAACGCTCAAAAAATGAATGAAGCAGATGTTCCTGCAAAAGTAAAAGAGACATTTGCGAAAAAGTACCCCGGTGCGAAAGCGGAAAAATGGGAAAAAGAAAACGCAGATTATGAAGCGGAGTTTGACTGGAACAAAGTAGAATCGTCTGCAACATTTGATGCCAACGGAAACTTCAAAGAGTTTGAGCAGGAAGTAAAATCTTCCAGTTTGCCGAAAGCAGTTACAGACTATTGCACAAAGAATTTTTCAGGCTATAAACTATCAGAAGCATCAAAAATTACAGATGCTTCCGATAAAACAATGTTTGAAGCGGAAATGGAAAAAGGAAAGGATCATTTTGATGCGATATTCGATGAGCAAGGGAATTTCCTTAAAAAATCTGAACCAACTTCGGAGAAAGAAGATCATTAAAAAATCTGTCAACAACCTTAATCAAAAAGACCAGGCTACTTATCTGGTCTTTTTGATTAATAATAGGTTATAATATTATTTTTTGAACTGCTGAAGCCACTCGATTGCCTCATCTTTATTTGTAAAAATCTTGGTTGTTGCTTGTGGCTGGTTCACATCAACGAAAAGTTTCCCTGCAAATTTCGCAATAGGATTTTTGGTATAAATAGCACCAGCTTTAATAAATTTGATTGCATCGCCACCTGATAAATATTCTCTCGCCTCCAGGTCAACGGAAATCAGGTTACTAATGTCAATAAACAATGGACGTTCGATTCCATTTGTAACCTTTAACCTCTCCTTCACCATGAGCTTGGCAATTTCAAGATTGATAACAAGATTTGGCTTATAGGAACTAAAAATAATTCCATCTTCCATCCAAATTTCTATGTAGTCGTTGTCAATCATTACATTTTCCATTAATTGAGGTATTTGAATTGTTCCAGCCATTCCAGGGCCTTCTCTTTATTGGTAAACACTTTTGCAGGAAGTTTTGGTTTGTCAATTTTCAGATAAAGATTCATTAATAATCTTTGAATTTCATTATTAATAATCATCGCTCCAGCGTTCAAATATTTCTCGGCTTCAGGAGTTGCCAAATATGAACGTGTGGCATTATCTGATGAAACCAAGTTTCTTAAGTCAATTAAAATTGGACTAATCTTTCCATCTGAAACTTTTATTCTATCCTCAACAATTGGTTTAATATTGTTGATGTTTAATACGCAACCAGGTTTGTAAACAATATGTACCACGCCATTTTCAAACCATATTTCCGCATAATCATTTTCTAAATATCTCTCTTTCATAAATAAATTGGGATGCTTTAGTGATAATAAATGATATCACGAAGCCTTATAGCGGAATCAGCCTGAGTATCTTTATATAACAATTAAATTAATTATAAACCATCAAAATTAAGCAAAATTATGGGAACAAAAACCAAAACCGCAAGTATCATTGAGACTATCAATGATATGATTAATTTCGGTAGAGAACGGGATGTTTTACATCTCTATGCCGAAGATGAATCCTACAATGGACGAACCGTTAGGATCAAAGGAAAGGAACACATCAACTTTGGCTCATGTAGCTATTTAGGGCTTGATGTTGATGAACGGATTAAAGAGGGAGCAATTGAGGCCATCAGAAAATATGGCATACAATGTTCCTCATCCAGGACGTACATTTCCTCTACCCCCCATGCCGAGTACGAACGATTGATGCGAGAATTATTTGGCGCACCAATTATCCTTACGACAACAACTTCTTTAGGACATCATGCGGTGATCCCAATAGTAGTTGAAGAAGGCAGCGCAATCATCCTCGATCAACAGGTTCATGCGAGTATTCAGGATGCAGCTCTGAAGATGGTTTCAAAAGGTGTTCATGTAACAAAAATCCGGCACAGTAGCATGGAGGAACTGGAAGCCCAAATCATTGAATTGATTGTGAAGTATGATAAGGTGTGGTATATGATCGATGGTATTTACTCCATGTATGGTGATTATCCTCCCTTGAAAAAAATTGTTGAACTTATGGAAAAGTACAAGCAATTTTACCTGTATGTGGATGATGCTCATGGAATGAGTATTGCCGGTAAATATGGACGTGGAGTTGTGTTGAGCCAAATAGATTTGCATAAAAAAATGATACTTGCAACTTCATTGAACAAGGCTTTTGCGGTTGGTGGCGGTGGCGTATTTGTATTCCCTGATGAGGAACTTTGCAAAAAGGTAATGAATTGCGGTGGCCCACTTATATTTTCCGGTCCGATTGCAAACGCAACCATAGGAGCCGGTATTGCTTCAGCAAAAATTCATTTGTCCGATGAAATAATTGTTCGCCAGGCGCAACTGAAGGAAAAATTACATTACTGCCATGAGTTATTATTAAAACACAATCTTCCAGTAGTATCAAACCAAGATGCACCAATAAATTTTGTTGGATGCGGACTTACAAAGGTTGGTGTTAACATGGTAAAAAGAATGATGAATGACGGCTTCTATGTTAATCTGGCCATGTTTCCTGCTGTACCAGATATTTGCACGGGCGTTCGTTTTACTATTACATTACATCATACAAAGGAAGATATAGATAACCTGGTTGCAAAATTAGCTTACCACTTTCCAAAGGCTCTGAAAGAAGAAGGCAGAACATTTGCCGATCTACAACGTGCATTCCGAAAAGTTGCAACCTTTAAGGAATTTCCAATGGAGATAGAGGAATCTAAATCTGTTGGAGACGGTTATACACTTCAGCATGAAACGACCATAGAAAAAATTGACAAGGAGCTATGGAATAAGTTGATCGGAGGCAAAGGTGTGAATGACTGGAATCAAATGAAATTTTTTGAGGAATCTTTTTCAGGCCATGAATTACCGGAACATAACTGGAATTTTCATTACTACATCATTCGTGATAATAAGAATACGCCTGTATTAGCAACTTATTTCACAACAACTATTGCCAAGGACGATATGTTTTCTCCGTCTGCTGTTTCAAAACAATTAGAGTATGAACGCAAAGACAATCCTTACTACCTGACTTCTACAACCTTTATGATGGGCTGTATGCTTTCAATCGGAGAGCATCTATACATTGACAAGAGCCGTGAGGACTGGAAGAAAGTTGTGATGTTATTGCTCGATGAAGTATGGAAAGAACAAGACCGCCAGAAAGCTACTGTTTTAAGTTTGCGGGATTTTGATTCAAACGATCAGGAGATGAAAGACTTCTTCTTAGAGCAGAGCTTTATCAAAATGGATATTCCGGACGGACATATAATTGATGAACTTGCTTGGAATGGCGTTGATGAATTTTTAGATCAACTGACTACCGATAAACGCAAGTACATCAAAAGAAAAGTCCTGGAATATGAAAATCGTTTTGAAGTCAGAATAGTGGAGAATGCTTCAAGTAAAGAGCTTGACCATTATTATCAGCTTTATAAAAATGTAAGTAATAAGAACAGTGAAATTTCTGTCTTTGATACGAACAGGAAATTCTTTGAGAAAGTAATTAAGGATCCGCAATGGGAATTACTTGAACTCAAATTGAAACCTGAGTATGATCCCAGGCAGGAACGGGAAGCGGTTGGTATCGTTATCAGTTACAGAACAAGTGAAAACTATTGTGGTTTAATTGCCGGAATTGATTACAACGTTTACCATTCATATTCCTTGCTCACCTCAAAACTAAAAAACAGGTGTAACTTCAGTTACACCTGTTAGTTTTATTTTTAATCATTTACTTCTTTACTGTTATCAACTCTTTATTTGCAATTGTAGAGATAAGTTGAGCGTTGAAACTGTCTCGCATTTGAATATAAGCGACATTCTTTAACACCTTTGCTCCAAACTTTCGTTTGTTTTGCGATGCGGTGTACCCTAAATTAATTGTCTTTAACTTATGGTGATTTGCTCTTAGAATGGTTTGCCACATAGTCTGCGGATAAACTCTGTGTTCCTCTGCTAAATTGTAGGGAGTGTAAATTAAACTGTGCTATTTAGTTTTATTATATTTGACTTATTAAGCG
>CAZQIC010000076.1:0-22217 GCA_964593555.1 uncultured Bacteroidia bacterium
TCAAACTTTTTTCTAACTTTATGTTCTTAATATCTTATTCGGTATAAACTCTATTTCTCGTTTAAGATATATCTCAGTTTGAAAAAGGCATTCTACATAACACTTTTTTTGCTCTTTGGCTTTACCATATCTCATGGTCAGACAAAGAAAGTAGAGAATTTGCCTAAATATTTGAAAGAGCCACTGAATTTCGGTTTTTACATTGGAGTTAACCGTGCCGATTTTGTAATACACCCGGTCAATTATCCAATTGATACTTTACTGTCAATAGAATCTGTTCCTAAAATGGGTTTTAACCTGGGAATCATTGCAGAACTAAGACTGCATGATCATGTCACACTGCGTTTTTTACCCGATCTTGCTTTCGGGGAGAGAAATCTACAATACAAACTAAAAACTACACAATACGGTATTTACATTGTGGAGAAAAAAGTGGAATCTACTTTTATTGATTTTCCATTGGATATAAAATATCGTACAGCGCGGATAAACAATTTTGGAGCTTATCTTATTGGCGGTGGGAAATATACAATTGACCTTGCATCACAAAAAGGTGTGCAGGATAAACCCGGAAGTGAAATTGTTAAACTTAGGAGCAATGACTGGGCATATGAAGGTGGGTTTGGAATGGATTTTTACCTACCTTATTTTAAATTCGCCATCGAAGGAAAACTTTCTGTAGGAATACGTGACCTGCTTATAAAAGATTCTTATGTATATTCTCAGGGAATCAACAAACTTAATTCCAAAGTGTTCCTTTTCTCTTTTATCTTTGAGGGATAATGTATACAACTCCCTATGCCTAAAGAAGTACAAATTACTGTAGCACCAGATGAAGCGGCCGACCCTGAAGTTCTCAAATGGAAAGCCAGTGAAAAATTGGGAATTGGCATCAAAAACATAAATGAAATTCAGGTCATTAAACGCTCCATTGATGCGCGAAACAAACACATCAAAATAAACCTAACACTTAAAGTTTATGTTGATGAAGAAAAGATTTCTAAAGAAGTTGAGAAAACAAATTATAAAAATGTAAGCGAAAAAAAATCCGTAATTATTATTGGCGCTGGCCCTGCAGGACTTTTCGCTGCGTTGGAATTGATCAAGGAAGGAGTAAAACCAGTTATTATTGAAAGAGGAAAAGATGTTCGTGATCGTCGTCGTGATCTGGCTGCGTTAAATAAAGAACACATTGTAAATCCAAATTCCAATTATTGTTTTGGTGAAGGCGGCGCAGGAACTTACTCCGATGGAAAATTATATACACGCTCCGGAAAAAAAAGTGATATAGAAGCTATATTAAAAACTTTTGTGGAGCATGGTGCCAGTGAAGAAATAATGGTTGATGCACATCCGCATATAGGAACCAATAAACTTCCCGATATCATTGTAAAAATGCGGGAGACCATTCTCAATCACGGCGGAGAAATACATTTTAACACATTGTTAGTTGATCTTGACATTAAAAATGAAACTATTTCATCTGCAATTTGTAAAGATCTCATCAGTGATACAACTAAAGAATTCAATGGAGATGCTATAATCCTTGCTACCGGGCATTCTGCAAGAGATATTTTTGAACTGTTTCACAAAAAAAATATTTTAATTGAAGCTAAACCCTTCGCAATGGGTGTTCGTGTTGAGCATCCGCAGGATCTTATTGATTCGATGCAGTACCATTGCAGCATTAAAGAAGTAGAGACGCAAAGAAAACATTTACCTGCGGCACCATATACCTGGGTTGAACAGGTAAAAGACCGGGGCGTATATTCCTTTTGCATGTGCCCGGGTGGGATCATTGCGCCTTGCGCGACTCAACAGGAAGAAGTAGTAACCAATGGATGGTCTCCTTCAAAAAGAAATAATCCATTCGCGAATTCAGGAATTGTGGTGAGCATTACACTTGAAGATCTTGAAAAATATAAAGAACATGGGCCGCTTGCAGGACTTCGTTACCAACAGGAAGTAGAGCGCATGGCATGGGAGGCAGGAGGCAAAACACAAACTGCTCCAGCACAACGCTTACTTGATTTTATTAATGGAAAAACTTCTTTTGACCTCCCTCCTACTTCATATCAACCGGGAGTAAAATCTGCTCCATTGCATGAACTATTACCAAAGGATATTTCCATGCGTTTGAGAGAAGGATTTAAAGCTTACGGAATTAAAAAGAAAGATTATTTACATAAAGATGCCGTCATTGTCGGAGTTGAATCACGCACCTCATCACCTGTACGCATACCAAGGGATAAGGAAACGCTAGAGCATCCCCAGGTAAAAAACCTTTACCCTTGCGGTGAAGGCGGTGGTTATGCTGGTGGAATTGTTTCTGCAGCTATGGATGGTGTGAGGGTGGCGAAAATAATTGCTGTTAAAATCACAACTAAATAATCTTGTTTAAAATATCCAGATTCTTTGTAGCACTAATCGTAACTAATTCTTTTACTTCTAAGTACCTTTTTTAGTTTCTTACGTGCCTTTAATTCTATTTCCCATGCAGGACTTTCACTGTCCTTATTTTTCCTGGATAACGCTATGTTTCTTGATCTCGTATGTTCAATTTCATGCACTCCAGTCAAGTAATAGAATTCCCTTAAGCTCGAATAATTATACGATTGTCCTTTAGGATCTGCCCGCCTGGTAGCCTCAGAAAGGACAACCTGTTCGTTTAATTGTTTCCTATAAATACTGTCCCTGTGTTCTTTCTGATGTCGTAATTTAGCCATAAGACTATCTCTGGACTTACCCGTTATTTCCTCTCCGTCTCCAAAATAATTTATAAATAATATTTTCCCTTCTTTATATCCCTTCAAATCTCTTATACCAAACCTGTAGGCTCCCTTGCAAATTATTATCCGTATTTCCTTCCATGTTGGTTTTCCATCATAGTCGGTTATCGAAGCCGCGAATCCGTTTTTTCGGACAGGACCGGTGATCGCATACATGAATGCTACATCATTCTCGTATTTATACGCTCCAATGCTATCGCTGAAGTAAATATTAATTTTGCTTTTCGTTTTTAGTAAATGTATGATCGCTCCTCTTCCCCTTTTGGTAATCCACATTGTTTCAAATAGATTACGAAGATCGTCTGTGCAATTTTGACTAAACACTAAATGTTTACGGGATAAGACTTCAATCTTTACTGTTTCATTATTCCTTTGGCAAACAGCACCCTTTAAACCAGCATATTTATAAAAGATATTCGCATTATTTTCGGAGGAAAATATTACACATAGCAACAAACAAATAATTAAACGAAGAGGCATAACAATATAATGTCGGGATGGTTAAAAAGTCACACTTAACTACTTTTGGCTTAAAGCAAAAAAAGCGGCGGGTTTTACCCGCCGCTTTTGCATTTCACTTATCAATCTGATTATTTTTTATCGTCCTTCACTTCTTCATACTCCACATCAGTCACATCTGAATTGGCTTTCCCATCCCCTTCCGGAGCTTCGCCTGCATTGCCAGCACCATTCGCAGCTTGTCCGCCCTGAGAAGCTTTATACATATCTTCTGATGCTGCTTGCCATGCACTGTTTAATTTGTTCATTGCAACTTCAATACCTGCAAGGTCTTTAGCACCATGAGCAGTTTTTAATTCAGCAAAAGCAGTTTCGATATTTCCTTTTTTATCAGCAGGAATTTTATCGCCATATTCTTTCAACTGTTTTTCAGTCTGGAAGATCAATGAATCAGCAGCATTTACTTTATCCACTTCTTCTCTCGCTTTTTTATCAGAATCAGCATTTGCTTCTGCTTCTTTTTTCATTTTGTCTATCTCATCTTTAGATAAACCTGAACTTGCTTCGATTCTGATGTTTTGAGATTTACCTGTCGCTTTATCTTTCGCAGTTACACTCAATATACCATTCGCATCGATATCAAAAATTACTTCTACTTGAGGCATTCCTCTTGGAGCTGGCGGTATCCCATCTAAGTGAAACCTTCCGATACTACGGTTATCCCTTGCCATTGGTCTTTCTCCCTGCAACACATGTATCTCAACCGAAGGCTGATTATCAGATGCAGTAGAAAATGTTTCAGATTTTTTAGATGGTATAGTTGTATTGGATTCGATCAGTCTTGTGAATACACCACCCATTGTTTCAATACCCAATGAAAGCGGAGTAACATCCAATAACAATACATCTTTTACTTCACCTGTTAATACACCACCTTGTATAGCCGCTCCAATTGCAACAACTTCATCTGGATTTACTCCTTTCGAAGCTGCTTTACCAAAGAATTTTTGAACCGCTTCTTGTATAGCAGGAATACGCGTTGAACCGCCCACCAAAATAACTTCATCAATATCGCCAATAGACAAACCGGCATTTTTCATTGCCGATTTACATGGCTCAATTGTTCTTTTGATCAAATCATCTACCAATTGCTCAAACTTAGCTTTGGTCAATGTTTTGACTAAGTGTTTTGGTATTCCATCAACAGGCATAATGTATGGCAGGTTGATCTCTGTAGATGCTGAACTTGACAATTCTATTTTAGCTTTTTCAGCACCTTCTTTTAAACGCTGAAGAGCCATTGGATCTTTGGTAAGATCTATATTGCCATTTTCATTTTTAAATTCCTGTACCAGCCAGTCAATTATTTTCTGGTCAAAGTCATCACCACCTAAGTGTGTATCACCATCGGTTGATTTTACTTCAAATACTCCATCACCTAATTCCAGAACAGAAACGTCATGAGTACCTCCACCGCAGTCGAACACCACAATTTTCATTTCCCGATTTCTTTTATCAAGCCCATAAGCCAACGCTGCTGCAGTTGGTTCGTTAATGATCCTTTTAACTTTCAAACCAGCTATTTCTCCGGCTTCTTTTGTAGCCTGGCGCTGCGCATCGTTAAAGTATGCAGGAACAGTAATAACCGCTTCCGTTACTTCATGACCCAAATAATCTTCCGCAGTTTTTTTCATCTTCTGCAATACCATTGCAGAGATTTCCTGCGGAGTATATTTACGATCATCTATCTGAACACGAACAGTATTATTATCTCCTTGCACAACTTTATAAGGAACACGACCTACTTCGCTGCTTATTTCGTTAAAAGTATGACCCATAAAACGCTTGATAGAAAACACCGTTTTTGTAGGATTTGTTATCGCCTGGCGTTTTGCAGGATCACCCACTTTACGTTCTCCATTTTCAACAAATGCAACAATAGAAGGGGTTGTTCTTCTTCCTTCGCTATTAGGTATTACAACCGGTTCATTGCCCTCCATAACTGATACGCAAGAGTTAGTTGTACCTAAGTCTATTCCTATTATTTTGCCCATAACTTATATATATTTTAATTTTTACGTATTTATAACAATGGCCAAATGTCAATGATTATGCCATGGGGCAAATTGGTAAAAAATGGCACAAAATTAGAGCTTGGCAGTGAAATAAAAGGATAAAAACTGACAAAACGACACCAGCGTTGACTACTGAAAGCTCAAGTCTTTGGTATATTGACCCAGTCTTAAGGAGTCTTTCGAGGATAAGGTTAATGGAAGATTTTTTATGGCCTTGTTATATCGTGCCGCAAAGATCCCTATCCCATTATCAATATTTGTATACTCAGGCTTTTCCTGAACAATACCAGTTGAAGGTTGATTTACTTCCATATACGTACTAAAATCATCGCTTGCAGCCGAAAACAGATAATCAAGATTCCCAATATGTCTTATTACATCCGTATTAGGAGTTAAATAGCGCGTAAGCGATTTGTAAAATTCTTCTCCCATAAAATTGACCTCAAGTAATTCACCACCGCTTAAATCCCGTGACTTAAGAGTGCCAAAATAAATATCTACATATTTCGGTGTTATAACATGACTAACAATATCTTCTTCGTCATAATGAAATCTTAATGTAAAATCATATATTTTACCGTTTACAGAGCTTCTCCATGTAACTTTATGCGGTGTTGTTGGGTGGGTAAAACTAATGCCCGGTGATGCCGGCGAAGGTTTTTCTATATTAAAATCATGGACAAGAGTGGTCTTTGCAGTAACTGTATTATTTGTTTTTGTATTTACAATATTTAACCTGTACTCACTTTCATCATCCAAAGTAGTATCTAATCTAAAAAGCACTTGGTTAGGACTAGCAAACATGCCGGAATTCTTCGGCACCGAATGATCTTCTATAAGCGGATAAGACTCAACTATATTTCCATTCAAATAACGATCCATTCTCACATTCAAAGAATTTGCATAATTAATGGAGTCAAACACCTGGGCCATTTCCAGCGCATTTCCTTCACCAAGAAAAGCTTTATTTATTCGAATATATTGTGCGGTGTCAGCCTGGTTCAACAAACCATAAACAATGGTGGTTTCTTTCCAATCAGCCAACACATCAACGTCCGTTTTACAGGAATTCAACAGAAAAAAAACTGTAACAAAAACAAGTAAGGACTTCATGAAACTCATATTTACAAATCTATCATTTTAATCGTATTTATTATTATTTATTTCATTAACGGTCATAAATGAAAATGAGCTGCGCAAAATGACGGATAAAGGAATATTTTCAGATACTATTTTACAATTAACTTAAACCTACTGTTAATGCCCCACCATTTAATGCCCTCTGTAATAATATCTGCTTCTACTATATATGTTCCTTTCTCTTCAGGAATATTTACTACCAGTCCCTGAGTGAATTTTTTATCAATATCAACATCAAAAGGGGTTCGATATCCATCCCATACTATTTGTTTACCATCCGAATCATAAATATGATACGATAATGAAATTGAATTCGCGGCTTGACGAAAAGAAGGAATAACCTTACCTGATTTATTTTCAATAACAAACGGCATAATCACAAACAGATCCATATCAGATTTAATGCTTTCCATTAACGGATAAAGCTTTACAGCTTGATTGTTCAACAACGAATCCATTACTATGCTATCGGTTTGTGCAGTGTTAATTTTTCTGTAACCAAGATCAGGCAATCTAAAATATTTTTTATTCAATTTATTTGCGGGGTAATTAAACATATATGCATCCCATTCTGGGCCCAGAAAAACAGTTTTGTCCTGCATAAGCGAATCGTATTTACTCAAATTATCCGAAACAAAATAAGTTACTGCCGAGTCCGGGTTTTGCATAGCAGAATACAAAAAAGTTTCGAACGGAAATGTCCACCTGGTCCAGGCAACCTGCCACAAGTAATTTTTGTCTTCAAGCAAATATCTTTTTTCGGGGAAACTTTTCCCATATTCGGTCATTCGACTTATGTATTGTATTTTTTTTGTCAATACACTTTTGCATTGATATATACTGAATAAACTGAACAGAATAAAAGGTGACACTATAAACAAAGACCTGGTTTCGCGCGTTTTATTTTTAACGGATGATATGAGCGGTAATGCAATAAAAAAACCATGTGCCACAAAATAACTCTGCAAGAAAAGCGGTGAATCTCCTTTTTGAAAATAAATAACAACGAGTACAAAAAAGCCAAATGAGAATAAAATATGTAATACCAATACTGCCCATCGTTTCAAATAAATTAACAAAGCAATTGTAATTGCCATCAAAAGTAAAGCTGTTTTTAATTGAGTGGAAATAAAATTTATTATATACTGAGTGCTCGGCTCATGCAATAGCTTATAAATATCTACTCCAAGAATTGTATTTAAACCAATGAGATGGTTAGTTTCATAATCGGAAACCTGAACAAAAAAGAACCGGACAATATACAATAGCCCAACAAACAGCATCGGAATAAAAAGGCAGGGATTTTTCCATTTATTGTCTTCCGCAGATTCCATCAACAATAAAAATGCAACCAAGAAAACTGTTAATGGATGACAAATAAAACACAATGCAAATAGGATCAAAAGGGAAAACCAGGTTGCAATTCGCTTTAGAGGTAAGCTATAATATTCTTCGCGGGATATATAAGCCCAAAGCATTACACAGCATACGATACCGGATTGAAGTTCAGCAACGGGATAATAAAACACATGCCTGAAACATAAACACAGTGACAAAAGCATTACAATGCCTGCCTTGTTATTTTTTAAAAACAGTGTGACATATAAAAAAGCTAAATAATAAAGCAGAACAAAAGAGGCAGAATATAATCGCAAAAATGTTTTAATGGAACAACCTAACTTAAGAGCCAACAAAGGGAGTGACTGAGTTATCCAATGTATTTTTCTCGGACCTTCGGTCATGTAATCTCCATACTGAATGATTTTAAAAGAATAAAATGCGTTATCGGTATTGATCATTCTTTCTTTATAATAAAGAACTGCGAGAAAGAGCTGGAAGCCAAAAAACAACAAACCAGATATCTGGATGGGATAATTTTCTTTTTTAATATGGTTTTGCAGCAACATGAGAAACAAAGGTAGAAACACCGGTAGCAATTGCAAATAATATAGCAGTGACTATACAAGCTTTTTAATACATAATATTTGTAGCTTTGGTATCAACAAATAACAGACAATCACTAACCATGTCAGTACATAAAGAAGTAAGAAAAGTAACAACCAACGTGCTTCAGGAAATGAAACGCAGCGGCGAAAAAATATCTATGCTTACTGCATACGATTACTCATTAGCGCGTATTGTAGATCATGCGGGCATAGACGTAATTCTTGTGGGTGACTCCGCCTCAAATGTAATGGCAGGTCACGAGACAACATTGCCTATTACCCTAGACCAGATGATCTACCACGCATCATCTGTGATAAGAGCTATTGACAGGGCATTAGTTGTCGTTGACATGCCGTTTGGATCGTACCAGGGAAATTCAAAAGAAGCACTTTCATCTGCCATCCGTATTATGAAAGAGTCGGGCGCACATTCGGTAAAAATGGAAGGCGGAAATGAAATAAAAGAATCTATTGAGCGTATTTTATCTGCAGGTATACCGGTAATGGGACACCTTGGATTAACACCGCAATCGATATACAAGTTCGGAACCTATAACGTAAGGGCAAAGGAAGAAGACGAAGCTAAAAAATTAATTGAAGATGCGCATATCCTGGAAAAAACAGGATGTTTTGCCTTGGTACTTGAAAAAATTCCGGCAGCCCTTGCCACACTGGTTGCTAAAGAAATAGCGATACCTGTAATAGGCATTGGAGCGGGCGGAGGTGTTGATGGACAAGTACTCGTATTACATGATATGCTGGGACTTAACAAAGAATTTAGTCCGAGATTTTTAAGACGTTACCTTAATTTATATGATGCCATAACAGAGGCGGTTTCAAGTTATGTAGAAGATGTGAAGTCGAAAGATTTTCCGAATGAGAGAGAACAATATTAATTTACGAATAACTACGAATGGAGGAAGTAAAAAGAGATTTGGAAGTGCTGTATGAGGATAATCATATAATCGCGATCAATAAGCGCTCATCGGATATTGTGCAGGGTGATAAAACCGGCGACGAACCGCTGAGTGATAAAGTAAAAGCATACATCAAAAAAAACTATGATAAGCCCGGTGAAGTTTTTATAGGAGTCACACATCGTATCGACAGGCCCACAAGCGGCGTAGTGTTATTTGCCCGTACCAGCAAGGCCTTGAGCAGGCTCAATGAAATGTTCCGCGATAAGGAAATAAAAAAAACATATTGGGCCATTGTAAAAAATGAACCCAAACCAAACCAGGGTAAACTTGTCCATTTTTTGAAAAAAAATGAAACTGCGAATAAATCAAAAGCGTTCGAAAAATCAGTTGATAGTGCGTTGCTCTCTGAACTTGAATATAAAGTAATAGCAAAATCAGATAATTATTTTTTAGTGGAAGCAAAGCCACTCACAGGCCGCCACCACCAGATTCGCGTACAACTTTCATTTATTGGCTGCCCCATTAAAGGCGATCTTAAATACGGTTTTGCCAGAAGCAATAAAGATGGTTCTATTTCCTTACATGCACGACAAGTAGAATTTATGCATCCTGTAAAAAAAGAACCCATTGTTATTACTGCACCGGTGCCTGAAGACAATTTGTGGAGAGATATTTCTGTAGGGAAGTGAGAGGTGAGATTTTAGATTTAGGATTTGTGAAGTCAGATCTCTTCAATTATTGTTCAAATAATCTATCGGATTTAAGTAAAACATTTTTTTCCAACCTTGATGATCAAAGTCTATTCTCCAAAAACGTATGGGACTAAAGTAACAATGGAATAATGTAAATGAGGTGGCTTACCTTTTGCATTTCCTGTAGTTCCCACTGTTCCAATCGTAACCTCATGTCCAACAAAAGAAAAAATAGAAGTCTTTATTTCATTTAAATGAGCATAATAATGAATTCTCCATTTAGGACCCAAGACAACAATTATATTTCCACCCATGCTTATTTCTCCTGTAAAATTTATTAAGCCGCCTGTTGATGACAGAACAGGTGTACCTGTTTTCGAAAATATATCTACGCCTTTATGTGTTCCCGATTTCCCCCAAGGATAATACCAAAAAGACTCTTGATTATAACTACCCTTTGAAGCACCGACAACAGGCATTTTAAAATTCTGAGGGATTAAAAATCCTATAGCTAAAATAACAGTAACAACAATTAATACCTTTTTCTTTTTTGAGATCACTTAGTCGTTGTTATAGAATTTCCCTCTACTTACTTTCCTCTCCGATCTTTTCTTCTTCTCTTTCAATCTTTTTTCTTTAACACCCTTGCTAGGCTTTGAAGGTTTTCTCTTTTTAGGAACAAAGAACGCTTTGGCAATCAGCTCATAAAATTTCTCAACGGCCAGTTCCTTGTTATTCAGTTGCGAGCGTTCGGCTTGAGATACAACACTTAATATCCCCTCCTTGCTGATCTTATTTTTAAGTTTTGATAATACCAGTCTTTTCTGGTCTTCGTTCAACAACATAGAATTCCAAACATCAAAGCACAATTCCACTTTAGTGGATACTTTATTTACGTTTTGTCCACCTTTACCCCCGCTGCGGCTGGTTTTAAAAACGAATTCTTTATCTAGGTCGATTGTTTTTTTTATTATAGACATGTGTTAAAAATAGAACGCAGATAAACACGGATGATTATGGTTAATTAAGATAATAAAATCAGCGTAAATCATAATTATCATAATAATCTGCGTGCCATAAAATTACATTACTTTTGTATATGATGTTCGTACGTCAATTCTTACCTGTTATCTTACTTTTCTTGCATTTCCTTTGCAAAGCACAAAGCATTGATCAGCAAAAAGCGTACTACAAAGCAAAAGTCGAAAAATATCTCGACAAAGAGAAAGCATTAGGCACACATTATACAATAAATGATTCAGGGATATACATTTATGCAGAACCCATAGGGAGGATTATTCCAATTGATTACTTTATTCCATGGAGCGAAATAAATACATTAAAGAAAACTATTGGTTGTTATCCTGATGATAGTTTATTGATGTGGCTTAAAGAACCGAACAGACTAAAACAACTTGATTGTAATAAAAAAGGCTCCGAAGTTGATGCAAACAAAAAACTAAGCGGTGTAAAAATTGCCCTTGATCCAGGCCATATCGCGGGGGATCTTAAAAACGGGATCCTTGAAAAAAAATCATTGCATTTTAAGTACAACAATAAAAATATTGAGATCGTAGAAGGATTGCTCACACTTCAAACCGCTCTTATTCTAAAAAAAATGCTCGAAGAGCAAGGCGCAGAAGTCATGCTAACCCGCAGTGAGCCTAATCAAACCGCTTTTGGAATTACATATCACGAATGGCTGGGCAGCCATTTTAAAAACTCTGTTGATACCTCTTTTGCTAATGGAGAGATCACGGAAAAAGAAAAAACATTTTTGCTTACGAAAGCTACCGAACGCGATATCTTCCGAACCTACTTTAACAATTTGGATATGAAAGAGAGAGTAAGAAAAATAAATGCTTTCTCCCCTGACCTTACCATAGTTATTCATTACAATGTAGACGAAACAAATACTGGCTGGACAAAACCAACCATTAAAAATTTTAATATGGTTTTAGTTGGTGGAAGTTTTTTAAAAAATGAATTAGAAAAACCTATAGATAGATTAGCATTTTTAAGAATGCTAGTTACAGATGATCTGGAACAGTCAGTAAAATTATCGGGGAACCTTATTAGCACTTTTACGAATAAATTGAATGTCCCGGCCGCAACAGTGAGAGATGCAGAATACCTTACAAAATATTGCATGCCTGCTGATGTTAAAGGTGTTTACTCTCGCAATTTAACGCTGACGAGGCTTGTAAAAGGTACTGTTGTTTACGGCGAAACACTTTACCAGGATAATGCTAAAGAATGCTTATTACTTAGCAATCCTGATACAGAAGTTTACGGTATTAAAACTTCATCGAGAGTAAAACAGGTGGCTGAAGCGTATTATGAGGGGATAATGAGTTATTGTAACTCTAAATAGTATTGCCGTCATCATGAGTCCTGACGAAAGGAAGGGCGAAGCGAACTCTCCCACTCGCAGATTGCTTCGTCCTTTATCCTAGCAATGACGCCCAAAAATTTCAATATTATAAAATAGTCACCACAGAAGAATCCCCTTTTCTCTCAATAGAAAGTTTCACTGTATCCCAGGGAACAATATCCTCCACCAATTGGGGCCATTCGATAAAACAATAATTACCAGAGAAAAAATATTCTTCACAGCCAACATCCAAAGCTTCTTTCAGACTTTTTAATCTGTACAGATCAAAATGATAAACCTTTTCATCGTCAGAAGTATTGTATTCGTTCACCAAGGAATAAGTAGGGCTTGAAGTATTGTCAGTCACCTTTAACACTTTACAAAATCCCTTTATTAAAGTAGTCTTCCCCGCTCCCATTTCACCATACAATGCAAATACTTTTTTATCCGAAAAATCAGCAAGAATTTTTTCAGCAGTAGACTTTAGTTCATTAACAGAAGCGGCAACATATTCACTCATAAACAGCTTTTAAAAACGAATTTTAAAAAATACAAACGAAGACAAAACTAACTTTTTTCTTCCTTTTAACACTTTTTTGTTTCCAATAAATGGCAAATAGAAACAGGATAGTAAAATTAATTTAGCTGGATATACTGTCTATTTGCAGATATTTTTGAATCAATCTTTAACATAAGGTTAGCTATTGAAAAAAATAAGCAATAACAAATAGACACAAATTTTAAAATATGAAAAAAGCTAAATTAAAGTTAGGTGATATACACGTAAACAGTTTTATCACTACCATGCAAGCCTCCGAAAAAATGACCATACAAGCTGGAGATGGATCATGGTGGGTATCGGGCTGCATTTTTACATTAAGATGTCCTGATAAAGCCCCTGCGCCTGGAGGCTTTCAAAGTGAGGTTTGGACATTGGCTCCCTTAGTCCAAATGTGCAATACCGGAGCAAGTAGAAATGATATTTCACAACTTGACCCACAATTATGTCCGGCTTGTGCAAGGCCAGCACCGAATAAAGTTGTTGTTGGAACAGTTGGAAATTAACGTAACAAAAAAGAGTCCGACAAATACCGGACTCTTTTTTTCACTATAATATTATTTCGCTGACAAAGTCACAAACGGAATGATCATTTCTTCCAATGAAATCCCTCCATGCTGAAATGTATTGCGATAATAAGTTGCGTAGTAATTAAAATTGTTAGGATAAGCAAAAAACAAATCGGTTTTCGCGAAAATAAAGTTAGAACTCACATGCTGCCTTGGCAAAAAAGCATCAGCCGGATTCTTCACTTCAAAAACATCCTTCCTCACGAAGTCTAAGTTTTTTCCTTGCTTGTACCTTAAATTGGTATTGGTATTCCTATCACCAACAACTTTAGATGGCTCCGTAACTTTTATTGTACCGTGATCGGTTGTAATAATTACTCTTGCATTTTTTGAAGCAATAAATTTTAACATTTCATGTAAGGGAGAATGTTCAAACCAAGACAGTGTTATTGAACGATAGGCTGCTTCATCATCTGCCAGTTCACGTATCACTTCCATTTCTGTACGTGCATGCGAAAGCATATCAACAAAATTGTATACGATCACATTTAATTTATTCTGCATTAAATTACTCATACTCTCAGCAAGTTTTTTTCCTGCAGCCAGGTTGGTAATTTTATTGTAAGACATTTTCACATCCTTACCCAATCTTTTCAATTGTGCTGCCAAAAATTCTTCTTCGTGTGCATTCTTTGGTCCCTCATCCTCATCGTTCGCCCAAAGCTTAGGAAACATTTTTTCTATTTCAGATGGCATGAGCCCCGCAAATATTGCATTACGTGCATATTGAGTTGCCGTTGGAAGAATGCTATAAAATAATTCTTCACTATCTACTTTGAAATATTGTGAAACAACCGGCTGCAACACTTTCCATTGATCGTAGCGTAAATTATCGATCACCATTAAAAAAACCGGCTTATCCTTATCCAGGAAAGGCGCAACTTTATTTTTTATTAGTGTATGTGACATCAGCGGAACATCAGTGCTTCCTCCTTTTAACCAACTTACATAATTCGCATCAATAAATTTCGAGAACTGAACATTCGCTTCTGTTTTTTGCATGGCCAATATATCTGCCATTCCTTTATCCTCACTTTTTTCTAACTCAAGCTCCCAATAAACCAATTGTTTGTAAATATCCACCCACTCCTTATGATTCATCTTATCGCCTAATCTCATCCCAATGTTCCTAAACTCCTGCTGATATGCCGATGTAGTTTTTTCACTCACAATACGCCTGTTATCCAATATCTTTTTTAATGAAAGCAATATCTGGTTTGGATTAACCGGCTTGATCAGGTAATCTGCGATCTTAGAACCAATAGCATCTTCCATTATATGCTCTTCTTCACTCTTGGTGATCATGATCACAGGTAGCTCAGGATTTGAATTTTTAATTTGACTCAATGTCTCCAAACCGGAAAGTCCAGGCATATTCTCATCCAGGAAAACAATATCAAAAGTTTGTTTTTTCAAATGCTCCAATGCTTCATCACCGCTGTTTGCAGTTTTCACATCGTAACCTTTATCATTCAAAAAAAGGATATGCGGCCTTAAGAGATTTATCTCATCATCGGCCCATAGTATTTGTACTCTATCCATAGAAAATCTTTTTATCTAATTATGACGCCAGCTTCGTATATTTGTTACATAGCGAATTGCTAAATTACGCTTTATTTTCCCTTTTGTGAGAGCTAAAAAAATAAGAAAGCAAAAAATAGTTAATGATCCCATTTATGGCTTTGTTACTATTCCCGATGGTATCATATTTCAACTCATTGAACACCCCTATTTTCAGCGCTTACGGAGGATCAAACAATTAGGTCTTACTAACCTTGTTTATCCCGGAGCCTTACATACAAGATTTCATCACGTTATTGGTGCAATGCATTTAATGAACCAGGCTATTGATACATTGAGATCAAAAGGTCACAATATTTCACCAGAGGAAGCAACCGGTGTAACTATAGCCATTTTATTGCACGATATAGGGCATGGACCATTTTCTCATTCGCTTGAGCATAGCATTGTACACGATATTACCCATGAAGATATTTCGGGGTTTTATATGGACAGGCTCAATGAACATTTTAAGGGAAAACTTTCACTGGCAATAAAAATATTCCGTAACGAATACCATAAAAAATTTCTTCATCAATTGGTATCCAGTCAGCTGGATATGGACAGGCTTGATTACCTAAGCAGGGATAGTTTTTATTCAGGTGTATCAGAAGGAGTAATAAGTACCGACAGGATCATTAAAATGCTGAACATTGTAAATGACGAATTGGTTGTTGAAGAAAAAGGCATTTATTCCATTGAAAAATTTATTATTGCTAGAAGGCTTATGTACTGGCAGGTTTACCTGCATAAAACTGTTTTGAGTGCAGAACATCTTTTGATCAACATTCTGAAACGTGCTAAAGAATTAGCAAAACAAAACACAGAATTATTTTGCACACCTGCATTCAGGGAATTTTTATACAATCGCTATACAAAAGAATCATTTATCAAAAAGCCCGCGTTACTTGATATTTTTGCCGAGCTCGATGATAACGATATTATGGCATCAGTAAAAGTATGGACA
This sequence comes from uncultured Bacteroidia bacterium, assembly GCA_964593555.1. Classification (GTDB taxonomy): domain Bacteria; phylum Bacteroidota; class Bacteroidia; order JAFLBG01; family JAFLBG01; genus CAZQIC01. The sequence continues at coordinate 16,051 of CAZQIC010000076.1, forward strand.
CAGCATAAGGACAGGGTATTATCAACCTTATGTCAAAACCTGGTGAATCGCATGCTTTATAAAACCAAACTTCAGAATGCACCTTTCAATAATCAGACAATTGAAAAAATCAAAGAAAAGGTTATAAAAAAATACAAATTGACGGATAAAGAAGCTTCTTATTTTGTGTTTTCAGGCGCGGTAACCAATTACATTTACAACCCTGATAAGATCAGGATAAGTATACTTTTTAAAGATGGGAGCACTGCCGATATCAGCGATTCTTCCGACCAATTGAACCTTTCTGTATTGGCGAAAAACATAAAGAAATACTTCCTTTGTTTTCCTAAAGACATTAACACCTCTGATCTGATAAAATAAATAGAGCGTCAAAAAAAATTATTTTTTCTTCCCCTTCTTTTTAACCTCTTTCAAAATTTTCTTCTCATCTGAATCCAGCCTACGTTGAACTTTCTTAACATCTTCTGCGGGAGGCAAACGTTCAGGCTTAACGTCACGTTCAATAAGCATTTTACGAACGGCGATATTATTATCAATATGTTCTTTAAAAATTTGCTGAGCTCCTTTCAAATCTTTTTCAACTACGTTATGACTTGTTAACTCAGTCGCAAAATCTTTTGCTTTAATAGTCAAGGTTGGAAGAAAATCGGCAAAGGGTTTACCGCCTGGCACACCTAACTTTTTCTTCATATCATTTGTTGAGAAGCCGCCAAATAATGCCTGGTCTCCTTTTGAACGAATAATAGCAAACCCAGCATCATCTACTCCCCGCTCATATATAATCCCTGATAATTTTTTCTCCGTTTTAGAAAGTTTTTCGCGGGCAGTTACTCTTGCAATATCTAATAAACGCTGTTCAATAATTTCCTGTTTACGGGTTTGCACAGCAAAATAAGTTTGTGCAAATGCCACTTCTGCTTTTGCCGGATCTCCATTCTGTGCAACCAGGTAACAACCGTATCTTGTTAAGGCAATATCGGGTATTGTTCTTTGAGAACCTGACCCGATATCTACCATTTTGCCGATATCAGCAAAATGGTCGGAGACCTTTTCGCCCGCCCCTCGCAAGCTTGTTTAGCCTTATCAACGGCATTTACAAAATTTCTCCATTGAGCATAGCCCAAAACATCCTGTAAATCCCTTGCACTCCAACATTCGATGCCCTCATAGATATAACAGGCATTTTCAAACTTGGCGAACAATTCATCAATAAACTCCTTTTTCATACGATCTTAACTTTACAAAGTAAATTTAAACCAAAAACTCCTTTGTCTTATACGCGATTTATTCACAAAAACCACTCCTTTTTAATTAAATTTTAGGCTATTTCATCGATTATTTCTCTTAAATTTGATAGATGGAATTTTCTGCCGCCCAAATAGCAGATTTATTGAATGGTAAGGTTGAAGGAGATGCTTCAACCAAGGTGAATAGTCTTTCTAAAATTGAAGAAGGGACACCCGGTTCATTGTCATTTTTATCCAACCCTCAATACAGTCCGTATTTATACGAAACCGATGCATCAATAGTGATTGTCGCTAAAGACTTTGCATTGGAAAAACCGGTTAAAAAAACCTGTACCCTTGTACGTGTTGATGACCCCCGTCAGAGTTTCGCAAAATTATTAGAAGCTTATAATCAAATTAACAATAACCATATTGGTATTGAGCAGCCAAGTTATATTTCAAAAACCGCTACACTTGGAAAAAATATTTATGTAGGCGCGTTTGCTTACATTGGAGAAAATGCAAAAATTGGTGATAACGTAAAAATTTATCCGAATACTTATATTGGGAATAACTGCGTTGTAGGAAACAACACTATTCTTTTCCCTGGTGTTAAAATACATGCCGAATGTAAAGTTGGAAACCATTGTACATTTCTAGCAGGTGTTGTGATAGGAAGTGACGGATTTGGATTCGCACCAAACTCGGAAAATAATTACAACAAAGTTCCGCACATCGGCAACGTGATCGTTGAAGACCATGTTGAAATTGGCGCTAACACTACAGTTGACAGGGCAACATTAGGTTCAACAATAATTCGCAAAGGCGTTAAGCTTGATAACCTTATTATGGTCGCGCATAATGTGGAGATAGGAGAAAACACTGTTATTGCTTCACAGACAGGAATAGCAGGTTCTACAAAAATTGGTAAGGACTGCATGATAGGCGGACAAGTTGGTATCATTGGACATTTGACCATTGCCAACAAAGTAAAAATTGCAGCTCAGTCGGGTATTGGCACTTCCATCACAAACGAAGGAGAAATTGTACAAGGCTCACCTGCATTTGGAATTGGTGATTACAAACGCTCTTATATTCTTTACAGAAAATTACCGGAGCTCAATACTAAAATTAACGAGCTTGAAAATAATATTAAAACCTTGCATCAAACTCACTCTAAACAGTCATGAGCGTTAAACAAAGGACAATAAAAAACGAAATATCCATTTCGGGAGTGGGACTTCACACCGGGAAAAAAGTGTCTTTGACTTTTAAGGCCGCACCGGAAAATCACGGATATAAATTTCAACGTTCCGATATAAAAGGAGAACCGATCATCGATGCAGATGTTGACAATGTAGTTGATACTGCACGCGGAACAACATTGGAACAAAACGGAGGAAGGGTAAGTACTGTTGAACATGTACTCGCCGCATTAGTTGGTTTGGAAATTGATAATGTACTCATTGTATTAGACGGCCCTGAAGTACCTATTATGGACGGAAGTTCTATGCCATACATTTCTTTATTGGAAAAAGCAGGATATGTAGAGCAAAACGCAGAGAGAGTTTATTTCGAATTAAAAACTATTCTTGCATACGAAGACACAGATAAAAAAGTAGAGATGCTTGCTGTACCACAGGATGAATTTCGTATAACCGTAATGGTTGATTATAATTCCGAAGTGTTGGGAACGCAGCATGCTACTATGTACAACGTGCGTGAATTTAAAACGGATATCGCGGCTTGCAGAACATTTGTTTTTTTACATGAGTTAGAACAATTACTTAAACATAATTTAATTAAAGGCGGGGACCTGGATAACGCAGTAGTATTGGTTGACAGGCCGATACCAAATGAAACGCTGGAGTATCTTGCCAAGGCATTCAACAAGCCAAATGTTGAAATAAAAGGAAAAGGAGTTTTAAATAATACTTCGTTACATCATTTTAACGAACCAGCAAGACACAAATTATTAGATATAGTAGGCGACTTAGCTTTAGTTGGTGTTCCTATCAAGGGACATATTTTAGCAGCAAGGCCCGGACATACCGGCAACATTGCCTTTGCAAAACTTATTAAGGATCTGATCAAAAAAGAGAAATCGAAAAAGCCTGCAATACCAGAGTACGATCTTAATGCGGAGCCACTTTATAATATCAATGATATTATGAAAATACTTCCGCACCGTCCGCCATTTTTATTTCTCGACAAAATTATGGAGATGAGTGCGTCTCACGTTGTTGGTGTAAAAAACGTGACGATGAATGAGTATTTTTTCGAGGGTCATTTTCCCGGCAACCCTGTAATGCCTGGTGTTTTATTGATAGAGGCGATGGCACAGGCCGGTGGAATATTGGTATTAAAAACAGTTCCCGATCCCGAAAATTATTTGACCTACTTCATGAAAATTGATGGAGTGAAATTCAAACAAAAAGTATTACCGGGTGATACAGTTGTTTTCAGACTAGACCTGGTTACACCAATTCGCAGAGGAATTTGTCATATGAAAGGATACGGCGCTGTGAGAGGAAAAATTGTAATGGAAGCCGAAATGATGGCACAAATTGTTAAAGTAAAAAATAATGAGCCAAGCTTTAGCTTACATACATCCTGATGCAAAAATTGGTAACAATGTTACCATAGATCCGTTTGCAAGCATTTCCAAAGATGTTGTAATCGGAGATGGGACCTGGATAGGTTCTAATGCTGTAATTATGGAAGGCGCAAGGATCGGAAAAAATTGCAGGATATTTCCGGGAGCTGTTATCTCAGCAATACCACAAGACTTAAAATTTGACGGCGAAAATACAACCGTAGAAATCGGAGACGATACTACCATTCGTGAATTTGTTACCATTAACCGCGGTACAAAAGATAGAATGAGAACTGTAGTAGGCAGTAATTGTTTATTGATGGCGTATGTACACGTAGCTCACGATTGTATTGTTGGCAACAATGTTATTTTAGCGAACAGTGTAAATCTTGCAGGACACGTTTGCATTGATGATCACGCAATTCTTGAAGGACTTGTAGCGGTGCAGCAATTTGTAAAGATCGGTTGTCATTCATTTGTTGGAGGAGGATCATTGGTACGTAAAAATGTTCCGCCCTATGTAAAAGCCGCACGTGAACCACTTTCATATGTAGGAATAAATTCTGTTGGACTAAGAAGAAGAGGATTTACAAATGATTCTATTCTGCAGGTAGAAGACATGTACAGAACGATATACGTTGTGGGACACAACATTACCAATGCATTAAAAATTGTTGAACAGGAAGCGCCTTCATCAAAAGAGAAAGAAGAGATTGTACGCTTCATCAAAGATTCAACAAACGGCATTATGCGCGGAATTTCTTAATGAAGGTAGTTCTCAATAATATTTCCAAGCAGTACAAGAGGGAATGGATATTTAAAAACATTTCTTTGGAATTGAACTCAGGTGAACACCTTGTAGTTTTAGGAGCCAATGGCTCAGGAAAATCGACACTCTTGAAATTAATTGCAGGTGCCATGTTGCCTACCGAAGGCGAGATTACGTATTCTGCAAATGAGATCAACCTATTATCTACTTCCGAAAACGTATATGAGCACTTAACTATTGCTGCGCCATATATGGAACTAATAGAAGATTATACCTTAAAAGAACACATTGAATTTCATTTTCATTTTAAGAATAAATTTGAAGGTCTTGAGCTTTCAAAAATCCCGGAAATTATTGGTCTTGAAAATTCTTCTGATAAACAATTAAAATATTTTTCATCTGGAATGAAACAAAGAGTGAGATTGGGCCTTGCAATCTTAAGCAACACTCCCCTATTGTTATTGGACGAACCATGTTCTAATCTTGATAAAGCGGGAATTGAATGGTACCAGCAACTCATAGGAAAATATACTGCCAACCGTACAGTAATTGTATGCTCTAATCATTTAATACATGAGCATTCGTTTTGTAAAAGAGAGTTAAGTATAGGTGATTCCTTATAGTATTCATTGGATTAATTGTTCGTTTTGATTATATTACATTATACTATAAATCTGACTTGGCCATTATGAAATGTAACTCTTTGACATTTATTATTTTCATATTGACCTTTTATTGCTCCACTCTTAAAAGTCAAACCGACAGCATTATAGAAAAACAAACATATAGGCTAGTTATTCTAAAAGGGTCAAAGGACTCAATCTTTTCAGAGGAAAAGAATTTTATCAAAATTTATCCTGAAATTAAAACCTATATAACATTTGAGCAACCATACTTTATTTTGGCAGCAGGAACTTGCACTGATATTGAAAAGGCGAAAAAATTAAAAGAGCTTATAGAAGACGCATATCGTGAGGCAATAATTGAAAAGTGTGAATGAATTTCATGAAAGACTACTATAAAATACTCGATGTTTCAAAAATTGCCACAGACGAAGAAATTAAAAAAGCGTTTCGTAACAAAGCAATCAAGTTTCATCCCGACAAAAATAAGGATCCAAAAGCCCGCAAAAATTTTTTTGAAGCAAACGAAGCCTATAGAGTAATCGGCGACCCGTTTATAAGAGAAATGTATGATTATGTGTTAAAGCATTCCAACGCAACACCCATTACTTCAAAACATGAAACAGACGATAAGATATCCAGTTATTCCAATGCTATAAAAAACGCAGCAACTAAGGGTAGACAACGAGCTATAGAAGATTCAAAGAGCACTTTAAGTCATTATGTTGATGAAGGGCTTTTTGAATTAATTGGTCAAATTTTATTTGAAGGGCTTGGAGCATTATTAAGTCATTTGCCATGAAAACTAAACTATTCAACCCCTCCGGGTTTTATTGGTATAAATATGTTTTTCTATAGACGTTTGACCGCTCCGGGATCTGCTCTCAATTCATAATTTATTATAGGGGAGTTCTAAAAATCAAATTGTTAATAAATAACGATATAACTAATTG
>CAZQIC010000077.1:0-22184 GCA_964593555.1 uncultured Bacteroidia bacterium
GAAATTAAAAGTGAAGTATGCATAATAAACTTAATCGGTATAAACTCTAATATTTTGAATAAAAACATTTTATATTTTATAATTTGTGCTCTGGTTATTAATTCATGTTCTAATTCAGGGAAACAAATCACAAAAAATTTACAGGAACCAACAACAATAAATAATAGCAGTAAGATGAAAATAGAGATTTGGTCAGACGTAATGTGTCCCTGGTGTTATATAGGTAAGCGCAGGTTTGAAAAAGCACTGGCGCAATTTGCGCATAAGGATAAAATTGAAGTAGAATGGAAAAGCTTTCAATTAAATCCCGATATGAAAACCGACACAAGTAAAAGTATCGCTCAACATTTAGCGGAGAGTAAAGGGTGGTCCGCAGAGCAGACAAAACAAATTTTTGCTAATGTCACGCAAGTTGCAAAAGAAGAAGGGCTAAACTATAATTTCCATAAAACTGTTGTGGCTAATTCTTTTGATGCACATTGTTTAATACAATTGGCCAAGAAAAATGGGAAAGGAGATGAAATGGAAGAGCGTTTGTTCAAAGCATATTTTGAAGAAGGAAAGAATATTGCCGACCACCAAACATTAACTCAATTGGGCGTTGAGGTAGGATTGAAAAAGGATGAGGTTGAAAAAATGTTGACGGATGGATTATATGCTGATAATGTGAGAACGGATGTGAGGGAAGCCAGCGAAATAGGATGTTCAGGTGTGCCTTTTTTCGTGATCAACAGGAAGTATGGTATTTCTGGAGCGCAGGACCCCTCAACAATTTTAAAAGCGTTGGAAAAAGCGTTTGGGGAGTGGGAAGGGAAATAAGGTTATAACAATTAAGTTGCCAGGTTGAAAATGGCTACTTCTGCTCTTGACATGAAGCGTGCAGGAAAAACACTTGTGCCAATTCCCTTTGAAACGTAAAGGTTTTTAGAATCATCCTTATACCAACCTTTAAGATATATACCGCTGCCCGGAGGTTTAAAGGGAACGAATCCAAATAGATTTATTTGCCCCCCGTGTGTGTGACCTGATAAAATAAAGTCAATAGAAATAGCTTTTGAAGCCTTGGCTACAATGGTGTCGCTATATTGCGGACAATGGTTTAAAACAATATGGTAATTACTTTTTTGATAATTTTTTAAAGCAATCTCAATGTCTGCATTGCCGCCAATGTAATCATCTAAACCAGTTATTGAAATCGTTTTATTGCGAAAAGCATATTGTTTAGATTCGTTAATGAGCAAATCACAATTGTTTTCTATGTAAGTATTTTTTAATTCGTTTAAATCAACCTGTCCCCAGTATTCCCAATTTCCAAGAATCGCGACTTTCTTAATATTTGTATCAATAAGTTTAAGAAAAGTATTTAAAATAGAAAGGTTTTTTGCTTTGTCAATCGCATCACCAGTAATTAGGACCAGGTCTGGTTTGAGTTCATTAAGTTGTTTGGCTAATCGTTTAAGTTGATAATTTACAGATTGAATGTGAAGATCTGAAACTTGTACAACTTTAATGTCAGACTTGTTTTTATCAGTATTGCCTAAAAAAAATTCGTTTGTTTCAATAAAAAATTTCTCCGCCCAAAATGAGTCGAACAATATTAGTCCGGCCCCAGCGAAAAGGCCCGTTTTAATAAATTTTCTTCTGGTCCAGGTCATTGTGATCTAAAATATGAAAAGTAATTACCTTAAAACTTAAAATAAATAAACTCATTCGCATTAAACACGCCAAACATAAAAATGCAAATGAAGATAAATAAATAATAAGCCGGTCGCAGGGAATTGAACAAGGACGGGTATTTCAGGGCAAGTGTATTTTCTTCGCTGAGGTCTTTCAGAAAAATAAACACGCAGAATATTATTGATAATAATAATGGGAATAAATCCCCTGCGCTTTTTAATTCGTTTAGTGCAAGTTTAAAATCATAATGAAACGCAAATACTTTTTTATAGATCAACATTAGTTCTGCTGTGTTGCCCGCACGGAAAGCAAGCAGGGTAATAACATAAAACGAAATAAAGCAGAACCAGCCCAACAGTTTCGGAATTTTAAAGGCGGGCCATTGTCTTTTTACTAATATTTCTATTACATATACCAAACCATGAGATGCGCCCCATATTACAAATGTCCAGCTAGCACCATGCCATAAACCGCTGATTAAAAAAACTAAAAATACATTGAGCAGCCAACGTGGAACTTTATGCCTGTTTCCGCCGAGTGATAAATATAAATAATCCCTGAACCAGGATGTCATAGTAATATGGTGCCGTTTCCAAAAACTATGCAATGAGGTGGCCAATAATGGTCTTCTCCAGTTCAATGAAAGTTCATAACCTAACATCCTTGCAACACCTGTTGCAATGTCCGTGTATCCCGAGAAATCGCAATACACCTGCACAGCAAAAAAGAAACCTACTACAAGAAAAGTGCCTGCAGAATAATTTTCTACATTCGCAAAAACAGGATCAACAAATTGTGCAACACGATCGGCGATAACTAATTTTTTAAAAAAGCCCCAAATAGTAAGTTTAACGGCAGATGCGAGCGTATCTATTTTTAATTTATGTTCTTTATAAAACTGCGGCATTAAATTCTGGAACCGCTCTACAGGCCCCGCCACCAGTTGAGGGAAGAAAGAAACAAAAAGCGCGAAGCGAAATGGATTTCGCTCGGGAATAATATCGTTCCGGTAAACATCAATAGTATAACTCAAAGATTGAAATGTATAAAAAGATAAACCCGCAGGTATCACGATCCTGGCCATGAAATCATAAGAAGTATTTAAGACCTCATTGCTAATTACAACTCCTGTATTAAAGAATAAAGCGGAATATTTAAATGCAACGAGACAGCCTATATTGCTCATCACACTTAAGAGCAGCCATCGCTTTTTACTGAGAGTAGTCTGTTTTAAAGACGTACTCTCAGTTATCCCGGAGGAATCAACACCAAGATTATTTAAATTTGATTTCCTTCGGGATTCTGCATCCGAAATTTTTAATGCGATATAATAATCTATCAACGTTGTTCCGGCAAGCAATAATCCATACCAGGGATTATTGCACATATAAAAAAAATAGCTGGCGATAAGTAATAAGATCCACCGGTATTTAAAGGGCAATAGCCAGTGTAGGATAAACACTACGGGTAAAAAGACTATAAATGGAAGGGAATTGAATAACATATGGCTTCTTACAAACCTATTAATTATTGAGGGGATACACAAAAGGAGGGGGGGAGCTCCCGATGCTCGCGCAAAAGCCTCTAATCGGGATAAGTCGCATTAATACAATAGTTTGACTTTTCAAGCCTTTCTATTGTCTAAATGCGACTAAAAATAAAATTGACAGTTTATCGAACAATAGTTAAGTTTGTCATACCAATATGGCTTTCAAAAACAGCATCCCTAACATTTTTACCAGCCTCAATTTACTTTGCGGTTGTTTCGCAATTGTATCTGCTACCAATGATAACGCCATGTGGACCGCTTATTTCGTGGGCATTGCAGCGATATTCGATTTTCTTGATGGAATGGTGGCAAGAGCATTAAAAGTTGAATCACCAATTGGAAAAGACTTGGATTCATTGGCTGATATGGTATCGTTTGGTGTAGTGCCGGGTCTTATCATGTTTAAACTTATAGGCATTTCATTATTTACATATGGTTTACAAGCAGATATTTCAGGAAACACAAGGGCTATTTTTAATTTACTTCCTTACCTGAGTTTTCTCATTACCATCTTTGCCGCAATTAGATTAGCAAGGTTCAATGTACTTTCATCTGAATCATCAGGCTTTACGGGGATGCCAACACCGGCAATGGCAATTTTTATTGCATCCTTACCACTGATCATTGAGAACCAGGATATCTCAAATGAATTTTTAATGGAAAGTGTTTTCCTTAGCCCATTTTTCCCAATAGCAACAACAATATTCATTTCTTATTTGATGGTGTCCAAAATCGATATGTTCTCATTAAAGTTTAAAACACTTGGCTGGACAGGAAATAAAATGCGGTATGTATTTTTAATACTTGCATTGGCATTAATTATTCCTTTTAAGTTCTTAGGTATTATGTTCACAATGGTATTGTATATTTTACTTTCTATTATAAACAACAGGATTAAATTAACCGAGTAGTAGATGAAATTTATCGCCGAAATAAATGTAATGCCGCACAAGGCGTTGCTAGATCCTCAAGGGAAAGCTGTTAGTTCAAGCATGAAAAATTTAGGTCTTCCTGAAATAGTAAATGTGAGAATAGGAAAACACATTACTCTTGAAGTAGATGCTGCTGATAAAGATGCTGCTAAAGTAAAAGTTGACGAGGCCTGCAAAAAATTATTGGCTAACCAGATCATGGAGAGCTATGATTTCTCGTTGAACGAAGCATAGAACAATTCTGAACTGCGATTTTAAGGCTTTTCGCCCCTTTTCTGACAATTCTGTGACAATTCAACGCCCGAATTTCTGCAAATTTGTAGTAGAAATTAACAGGTTTTGAACAAACTCAAAGTTATAGCCATTACTCATAAAACTTTTCAGGTTGATGAGATAGGAAAATTCCATTTGGAATTACCTGTTCAGCAATTGAGATTGAAAGAGTTAAAGGAGCAAATGAACTTTGATGAGGTAATGCTGCTCAGTACCTGCAACCGTGTTGAATTTTTAATTTCTGAAAGCAAATCAATCGATGCGATTTTTTTAAAAGAGTTTTTATCTATTGTATATCCGAAGCATGATAAGCAGTTAATTGAAAAATCATTACCGCTTATTTCAGTTTATGCAGATGAAGAGGCGTTGAGACATTTGTTCAATGTTGCTTCATCATTGGATTCCCTGGTAGTTGGAGAGAGAGAGATCATCACACAGGTTCGTAGTGCATATGATCAGTGCAATGAATGGGGATTTACCGGCGACCTGTTAAGAATAGTATTGAAGAAAACCATTGAGAGTGCCAAAGAAGTTTATACACAAACCAATATCGCGAAAAATCCGGTATCAGTGGTATCGCTTGCATACCGCAGGTTACGCGAGTTGAATGTGAAACTGGATGCGCGCATTTTAATTGTTGGCGCAGGTGTTACCAATACCACCATGGCGAAGTACCTGAAGAAACATGGTTTCAAAAATTTCACAGTCTTTAATCGCACATTAGCCAACGCGCAAACGTTAGCAAAAGAGATCAACGCTGAAGCATTACCGCTTACAGAACTTACAAATTATAAAAAAGGGTTTGACGTAATTGTTACCTGCACAGGCTCAACAGAATATATTATCACACACGATATTTATAAAATATTGGCAGGCCCTGACAATTCTAAAAAAATAGTAATTGACCTTGCGGTTCCAAGTGATCTTGATCCTGCGATATTAAATAGTTACGATGTAAATCTTATTGCGGTAAATAATTTGCAGGAAGTGGCAGCAGGAAATTTACGTGAGCGCGAAAAGGAAATGACTGTTTGCAAAACAATCATTGAAAAAAACATTGAGGAATTTAAAAAATTATTAAAGGAGCGCAAGGTGGAATTAGCTATGAGCGACGTGCCGCGTAAAGTAAAAGAGATAAAAGACATTGCGTTGAACGAAGTGTTTGCAAAAGATATTGATAAGCTGGATGAGCAATCCAAAGAAGTATTAGACAAGGTGATATCGTACCTGGAAAAGAAATACATCAGTGTCCCGATGATAATGGCAAGAGAGATTATGCTTAACTCGGATACAAAAAAATAAACCCTTCATTATTCGGAGGTTTCTTTAAATGCAGAAAATAATAATTGGATCGAGAGGAAGTGAATTAGCATTGTGGCAAGCCAACTTTGTGAAAGAGAGATTGGAGGAGATTGGCTGTGAGGTAGAAATAAAAATAATAAAAACACAAGGCGATGCTCTTCAGCATTTAAGTTTTGATAAACTCGAAGGCAAAGGTTTTTTCACAAAAGAGTTAGAAGAAGAGTTGTTAAAAAAAACAATCGACCTTGCTGTACATTCTCATAAAGACCTTCCAACTGAATCACCTACCGGACTCATTATCGGAGCCGTTTCATACAGGGAAGATCCATCAGAATTATTATTGATAAGAGCAGATGCTGTTGATGAAAAACAAAAATTTTCATTGAAAAAAAATGCTGTCGTTGGCACTTCATCATCCCGCAGAAAAGCGCAATTACTTGCATTGAGACCTGATGTTACAATGGAAGAGTTGAGGGGAAATGTTCCAACACGCGTTCAGAAATTAAAAGAAAAAAAATACGATGCCATTATGCTGGCGGCTGCGGGAGTAGAAAGGTTAGAGTTAGATATGGAAGGGTTACATGTTGAAAAAATAAATCCAAAAGAATTTATTCCGGCGCCGGCACAAGGAGTGCTTGCATTGCAGATAAGAGAAGGAGATAAGGATTTATTTAGAAAACTTTCCGAGGTCAATAATATTGACGTACAAAAAACAATAGAGGTTGAAAGAAAAGTATTGAATTTGTTTGATGGAGGATGCCAATTGCCATTGGGAGTTTATTGTGAAGCCGAAGAAGATAATGATAGCGGAGAAACTATTTATAAAACATGGGTGTCTAAGGCAGAAGCTTGGGATAAACACCCTCGTTATTTTTATTTTGAATCAAAAAGGGCGGAAGGTTTTGCGGAGAAGATCGTTGAAAAAATTAATTCACAAAAACCTGCAAGTGTATTTATCAGTCGTGATTCAAGGGAAAATGATTTTTTTTCAAAAGCACTTACAGCACATGGATATACAGTTACTGCAAAATCCTTAATAGAAACGCGTAGGATCCCATTGAGGCCAATGCCTGCCTGCGACTGGATATTTTTCTCAAGCAAGAACGCCGTGAAACATTTTTTTGCGCAAAAACCTTTATTGGGAGAAGTGAAGTATGGCGCTATTGGAAAAACAACGGCTGATGAAATTCGTAAGTTTGGTAAGAAGGCCGATTTTATTGGATATTCCACGGATATAAAATTAACGGGGAAACAATTATCAGCAGTGGTTGGAAGTAAAAAAGTGTTGTTCCCATCGGCAAGAGGGAGCATGAGAACAATTCAGCAGCAATTACCCAAGCTGGGACAGGCAGTTGATATGCTGGTGTATGAAACGATAAAGAGGAACGACACACCTGTTGAGTACGCCGATATATTGGTGTTTACCAGCCCATCTAACGTAGAAGCATTTCTTGAAAAAAATAAAATAGGTAAGGAGCAAAAAATAGTAGCCATGGGTGGCGCTACAGAAAACGCATTAAGTAAGTTCAAAATAAAAGCAAATACTATGCCTGCTTCGTTTGATGATATGGGTTTGGTGCAGGCGGTGTTTAGTGTTTAATTAATGGCACACGGATTTTTATGATGATTAAGATATTTTATGATAAGCGAAAACCATAAACATTCAGACATTACTAAACTTATACTAAAGGCCTATTATGAGGTATATAATAAGTTAGGATTTGGGTTTCTTGAAAAGGTTTATGAGAACGCACCATCAATTGAACAAAAAAAATTGGGACTGTTTTGTGAAAGGCAAAAGTCAATTGAAGTTTTCTATGATTCATTGCCTGTTGGACAATACTTTGCAGATATTGTTGTTAATGAATGTGTAATTATTGAGATAAAGGCTGCGGAAGGATTGGCGTTTGAACACGAATGCCAATTGATAAATTACTTAAAGGCAACTGAGCTTGAGGTTGGATTATTGTTGAACTTCGGAAAAGAACCTCAGTTTAAAAGAAAAGTATTTTCTAACTCGTATAAAAATCTTATCAAATCATAACTATCATAATAATCAGCGTTCTATAGCCTATGACATCTCGTCCAAGAAGATTAAGAAAAAACAACATCATCCGCGAAATGGTGGCTGAGACAAGACTTTCGAAGGATATGTTCATTTATCCTTACTTTGTTACACAAGGAAAAAAAATAAAAGAACCAATAAAAGCAATGCCGGGCATATATCATTTTTCTGTTGATGAATTAATTAAAGACGTTGAGAAAGGATTAAAGCTTGGCTTGAATAAAATATTATTGTTTGGAGTTGATGAACAGAAAACGACTAATGCACAATCTTCACACTCTTCCAGTTCCGTTGTTGCAAAAGCGATAAAAGAGTTAAAGAAAAACTTTGGTGATGAAATTTATGTGATCACCGATGTTTGTGTTTGTGCATATACTACTCACGGACATTGCGGAATTTTGGATCACGGGCACGTTGATAATGATTCATCCGTTGAGGTTATCGCAAAGATGGCATTGAGTCATGCCGCTGTCGGAGCTGATATGGTTGCGCCTTCGGATATGATGGATGGTAGAGTAGGGGCAATAAGGAATGCGTTGGATAAAAATGGATTTAGCAATACACCCATAATGTCATACGCGGTAAAATTTGCTTCTGCGTATTACGGACCATTCAGGGCAGCTGCAAATTCAGCACCTCAAGAAGGCGACAGAAAATCATACCAGATGGATTTTAGGAATGGTAGAGAAGCAATGCGTGAAGCGATACTAGATGAACAGGAAGGTGCTGATATTTTAATGGTAAAACCGGCGTTAGCTTATTTGGATGTGATCAGTAATCTTAAAAATAACACCCTGCTTCCGGTGGCATGTTATAATGTATCCGGAGAATATTCAATGGTAAAATTAGCTGCGAAACAGGGATTAGTTGATGAGCAAAAATTAGTAATGGAAAACATGTTTGCTTTCGCACGAGCCGGAGCCGATATCATTATCACCTATCACGCAAAAGACATTTTGCAAAATAAATGGCTGTAAATTGTTTGCAGGTTAGTGACTTCCGCCACTGCTTAGCTGAGCATTAATTTTATCCAACAGTGCTTGTGTTTCCTTGAAATCTTCTCCGTCTTTTTTAGCCAGGGTTATTGCATCTTCTGCAGCTTGTTTAGCATCTTTGTACTTCCCAAATTTGTACAATACCGCAGCATAAGTATCATGATTTGCATAACCATCTTTTATTTCAATTGATTTTTTCGCCCAGCCTTCTGCCTTAGCTAACATATTTTTATCGGTAACATTTTCGTAAAAAGTCCATGCAATTTGATTTAACGTGCCTGGACTGGTTGCAAAATATTTATCCGTGTAAAGAGAAGCTTGTTTAGCATAATTGTCCCAATCTTTTTTCATGGAATAATAACTTAGATCGGCGTTAAAGAGAATGGATTCGGAATTAGAATCATTCGATTTTTCTATAATTGATCTTATATCCTGATATCCCTGGTCGTCTTTTTTTCTTATGCAATTTGTAAGAGATGCATTGTAAACATTCTTAATTTTTTCATTCACTTTTTCTTCCGTGTATTTAGCGGCAAACAGTTGTTTGTTTTTTAGTACGTAATTGAATTGAGGGGATTTATAATCGTAAACCAGGTCGGAAATAAGCTGCCAGTTTTCAGCGGATGTTAAATCAGCTTCAGGCTGTGTTTTAAAATATTCCGTCAATACAACTTCGTATGGCATGTATGCTGCAGAAAGTTTGCGTACATACATATTTAGGAATTCGCTTTTGCGTTCTCCCCCTTCATATTTTTTTATTAAAGAAATTAATTGCGTTTCAGGATTCATGGCATCCTTACCATATTGAATGAATTTTTGTGAAGGAACTCCACCAACTGTTCTGTGAACCATTTTTCCGTCACCATCAAGAAACAGGAAAGTAGGAAGCGCAGATACAGAATATGTCTTTGCAATTGTTAAACCTTCTTCTTTTTCCATATCAAACTTTGCACAGATATAATTGGCATTATAAAATTGTCCAACAGTATCATTGATAAAAACGTTAGCCGTCATCCATTTGCAGGGCCCGCACCATGTGGTATACGCATCGATCATAACAAGCTTATTTTCTTTCTTAGCCTGGGCAAGAACAGTTTTAAAATCGGAGTGATTAAATATGATGCCTTTGTCTTCAGCAAAAGAAAAAGAACTAACTAATACTGATAAGGTAATGGAAAAGAGATATTGTTTCATGGAAAATAGTTTTTTAAATGTACATGAAATGAAGTTAACGAAAAAAGTCACAATTTATTTCTTTTTATATAAAGGTACTGTTGAACAAGGCTCACCATACATAATACTTTTTGCAACCGGTTGTAATAAATTTGTTATTTCAACATAAGCACTAACCGGAACCTCTTTATTGCTACAGCCTTTTATTACTACTCTTTTATCCCGAAAATCTTCCGGGTTTATTTTGCTCAATTGTTCGTGAAATAAAATTGCTTCCAATGTTTCAAGGCTGCCGAAAACTATTTTTTTTGCATGAGGCTCCAGCGCTGTCGACAGCAACATATATGCCCAGGTGGGAACAATTGCATCAGAGGAGCAGATGATCGCAACATACACTCCGGTATATTTGGTCCAATCCTCTTTAGATACAAAATCACGAAAATCCTTTTCTTTCAATATCAATTCCCGGAACAACAAAGGCTTTATATCAAAAAGAACCCGCTTCCCTTCCGGATAGTGATCTTCCAGATTAAATTCTATCAACCCGCTTTGTGCAACCTTATTAACGATTTCCATGTCTTGTTGATATTGAACTATGAAGTTACGGATAAAAATGCGTAATTTGAACTAATATCCCCGCTGTACGGCCTTTTGAAACCCACGAAAGGCCCTGATTTTGAAACAAATAAAATTAGATAAATGTTAACTTTTTCCTAAATTTATTGCCCTTTTACAACGTAAATAGTAATTAATTAAAATAACCATAAATCCAATGTTCAAAAAACATTTACTCATAGCTTCTGTAATTTTTTATTCCGCTCTTTCGGCTCAACCAACCCTTGATCCGAACTGGTGGCAGCCAAACGGTGAGGTGAGGGCGATTCTCCCTGACCCAACCAACAATGTAGTTTATGTTGGTGGTGAATTTAATTATTGGGGACCCAGCCGTGCTTTTGGGGTGGAGATAAGTGATGCAGGTGTTATTAATCAAACTATTGATAAGCCGGATGGAGAAGTTTATTCAGCAATATCTGATGGAAACGGTGGCTGGTATATTTCAGGTGCTTTTACAAGAGTTGGAGATTCATTAAGAGATAAGCTTGCACATATCAATTCGGCGGGTAATGTTACTGCTTTTTTCAATCAATATTCATTTAATTCCTGGGGATCAAGAATAGGCACGCTTGCCTTGGACAATAATAAACTTTATGTAGGCGGTAATTTTTATTATATAGGTCCGCAATCTGGTGCTAATGGTGCTGCAGTTGATACAACTCTGGGAAAAGCGATTGGAGGCTTTGCTTCTCCAAACAGCTCTGTAAACACTGCAGTTTCTGATGGGAATGGAGGATGGTTCATCGCAGGATATTTCAGTATGGTAGGAGATTCTAGCCGTCAGTATCTCGCGCACATTACTTCAACGGGCCAGGTGAGCCCCTGGAATGTAAGCAGCCCGCCAAACAGTGTGGTATATGCAATGGAATTATATGGCAATACTCTTTATGTAGGAGGTTATTTTACTTCAATTGGCGGAGTGACAAGAAATTACTTAGCTGCTATAGATGCGACAACAGGCGCGGTTACTTCATGGAACCCTAATGCGAACAGCGGCATACAAACACTGAGGGTTCATGGAAATACGGTTTACATCGGAGGAGGATTTACAACTGTTGGCGGACAAACAAGAAATCGTGTTGCGGCAATTAACCGCACAACAGGAGCTGTTACTACCTGGAATCCCGATGCATCGAGTACGGTAGTGGATATTGAAATTATTGACACAACAATTTATATTTGTGGATACTTCAGCACTTTGGGGACTACCAATAGACAATACGTTGCTGCGCTCGATTCAGCAACATGCGCGCTAACATCATGGAATCCTAACCCCAACAGTTATATAATGGAAATTTATGCGACTAGAAATAGTATTTATGCATCAGGATGGTTTGATACATTAGGCGGACAGCCGAGAACTTATTTGGGCGCAGTTGACCCGGTATTAGGAAATGCTACTGTATGGACCCCAACTGTTAATAGCTCAGTAAGCGCTATGGATGTTAAGGGAGATAAGGTTTACATGGTTGGTTCTTTTTCAACAATTAATTCTATTAGCAGATCGTATGCTGCAGCAGTAGATACTGCGACAGGAACAGTGCTTTATCCATGGGAGCCGGGCCCAATAAATTCGGTGCAATGTCTTTCTATATCAGGAGACAAAGCATACCTAGGAGGCTGGTTTCAAACTATAGGGGCATCAATGCGAAATAATGCAGCATGTGTTGATGCGGTCACCGGAGCGCCTTTAAGATGGAATCCTGATGCCAGCGATTCTGTTTTTTCTATTTATCCTTCGGGCGATAAGGTTTATTTAGGGGGAGGTTTTACTTCCATGAACGGATATACAAATACGAGGAACAGAATAGCATGTGTAGATACAGGTCTTGGAACAATAACTTCCTGGAATCCCAACGCCAATGCTTTTGTTAAAGATATTTTAGTAAGTGGTTCAACGATTTATGCTGCTGGTAAATTTACCAATATTGGAGGCGCAAATAGAAACAGGATAGCAGCACTTAGCGCTTCAACTGGTGCAGCAACTACATGGAACCCGAATGCAGACAACACAGTATTCTGTCTCGCAAAATCAGGAACAACTGTTTATGCTGGTGGGATATTTGCAAACATAGGTAGTGCACCGCGTAATTTTATAGCTGCAATTGATGAAACTTCCGGAAGTGCAACAACGTGGAATCCAAACTCAAACGATACAGTTACCACTATCGTCCCGAATGGCAGTGTTGTATATGCCGGAGGAAGTTTTACAAATATTGGCGGACAGAACAGGTCAAATATGGCGTGCTTAGATGCCTCAACAGGTAACGCAACTGCCTGGAGTCCAAATGCGAGTGGAACAGTTTTCACCATGGATGTGTATGGAAATAAAATTTATGTCGGTGGGGCTTTTACAAGTGTTGGCGGTATTACAAGAAATTATTTGATCGCGTTGAATATGACAACGGGACAGCCTACAGCTTTTGATCTTAATCCCAACAATGGAGTTTATTCGCTTTTAAAATCCGGCGATACATTATTCATAGGAGGAGGTTATACAAATATAGGAGGGCAGCCAAGGAACAGGCTTTCTGCGGTTGATGTTACCACAAGCACATTGCTTCCATTTAATCCTAATGTTAATAGTTATGTTACTTGTATGCAGAAGGCAGGAAATCAATTATTCTTTGGCGGGTATTTTAGCAAAGTAAATAGTACCGTAACGCGTAACTACCTGGCTTGCGTAAGTGTATTAACATCTTCGTTAACAACCTGGAATCCAAATGCTGATAACGTGATAAATGCAATGGTAAAAGATGGAAATAATATTTATGTTGGCGGTTTGTTCTATCGCGTAAAAAACCAATCCAGGATGTCACTTGCTGCTATAGAAGCAAATACCGGAAATCTTGTACCAAATTGGTATTCTGATACAGATACAGGAGGAGTTGTTAGGACTCTCTTAGTAGATGGCAATACACTATATGTTGGAGGTTGGTTTAAAACAATTCATGGCAGAGCGAGAAACAGGATTGCTGCAATGGATAAAAACAACGCATTTATATTTACCTGGAACCCGAATGCGGGCGGCGCGGTTGAAACTATTGCGAAGGATGGAAACAAATTATACGCTGCAGGAAGTTTCTCTGTAATTGGATCGCAGTCATCCCAAAATCTTGGAGAGCTTAACATCTTTAATAGTACAGCGTCTTCCTGGAGTCCGAATCCTGATGATTACGTATTTACAATGAAGGCGGCAAGTCAAAAGCTTTTTGTAGGAGGTAAATTTTCAATGATTGAAAACGAATCGAGAACAAATTTTGCTGTTTACAATTTGCCAATCACCAATTCAATCGACGAGGGAACACAGGCGCAGGAAGGAGCATTTAATGTTTATCCTAATCCTTCCAGCTCAGGCGTTATGATCGATCTGAAAGAATATGGAGATTGGGAACTGGAGGTATATAACAGCTTAGGAAGCCTGGTTTCAAGCCAGAAGATAAATGGATCAGTGTATTATTTTGCAGATGAAAATGTGAAATCAGGAATGTACTTTTTCCAGATAAGAAAAGAAGGACAGTACATTGGAACGAAGAGAGTGATCTTTAATCAATAGAAAAAATTCAACCTTACAAAAACGCCCCAAATTTCGGGGCGTTTTTATTTACATAAATCCTAATTCGGGTGAAGCTACCTCGTCATTTCAGCTTTTAGATTGAAAAACTATTTACGCATTCTACTTTTCCAAGCATTGAATCTCTTAGATAAATATTTCCTATTCGTGTTCTTATTAATCGCAATGTTGGGAAGCCGACAGCAGCTGTCATTTTTCTGATTTGCCTATTTTTCCCTTCGGTTAAAGTAATGGAAATCCAGCTGGTTGGCCCGTGTCTATCATCTCTTACTTTTCTACTTCTTTCCGAAAAATTAGGAACGGGATTTAATTCAAATACATTACAGTGTAGGGTTTTATATTTTACTCCCTCAATATTTATTTCTATCCCAATCCGCATTTTATTCAGCGCCTCTTCAGTGATTATTCCATCAACTTGCACATAATATTCCTTCTCTATTTTTTTACTGCGAATGTATTCGCTCATTTTACCATCGGTGGTAAGCAAAAGTAAACCCTCGCTATCTTCATCTAAGCGACCAATAGCCATTGTGCCTGGAGGAAAATTATATAATTCCCCCAATAATTTCTTTTTTTTTACATCAGTTATAAATTGACTTACATAGCCGTAAGGTTTATGAAGTATAAAATGCGAGTGCGTTGTAGTTTCAGTATTCACCGGTTCATTACTTATTGAACTGAATTAGTCAGAGTCCAAAAAAATGGAGAGTCTTTACAATTACATAAACCCAAGTTCCAGTTGTGCAACTTCACTCATCATTTCTTTTTCCCAGGGTGGCTCGAATGTTAATTCTATTTTTGCACTTTTAACACCTTCAACTTCTCTTAGTTTCTGTTCAACTTCCGGAGGTAATGTTTCTGCTACGGGACAAGATGGCGAGGTCAATGTCATTTTCACCAATAGGTTATTTTCTGTATCTAAATTTATTTCATAAATAAGGCCAAGTTCCCAAATATCCACAGGTATTTCAGGATCATAACATGTTTTAATCATGTCGATGACTTTCTGTGTGAGCTCTGTATTATGTGTTGATATTATTGCAGACATAGTCGTTTAAAGTTCCTCGTTTAAGGTTCAATGTTTGTTTTATATTTTGATCCTTTGTAAGTTGATTCATTTAAATAGTTCATTAGTCCTGCAATTTTTTTTGATATGTTTTGAGCCATACCATATATTTTTTCTAGACCAGCTTGCCCTATATAATTGCGATCCATTGCTCTGTAAAGTTGTGATTTTAATTCACCACACGATCCTTTTGAAATTGCAAGAAACTGAAAGAATTCCTTATTACCACCTCTCTCAAACCCCTCAGCAATATTATCCATAACTGACCCGCTTGATCCAAGTACTTGATCTCGCAATTTAAAATCCTTAGAAAATTCTCCTTGCTTAGCCAGTTTAAAAATTTCTTTATCCAACTCTCTTGCTAGCTTCCAACAATCTAAATCTTCAAATTTTTGTACTGTTGCCATTTACAATTTTAAACATTAAACCTCAAACCTTAAACTAGGCTTTTGCGCGATAAGCAAGTGCGTCAAGTTTCATTTGTTTTATCATACTCACCAATCCGTTGGCACGGGTAGGAGAGAGGTGTTCTTTTAATCCTATCATGTCAACAAAAGATAGATCCGCATTTACTATTTCATCCGGTGTATGTCCTGAAAGTACACGTACCATAAGTGCTACAATTCCTTTTGTGATAATCGCGTCACTATCTGCAGTAAAAAAAACGCTTCCATCTTTAAATTCCGAATGTAACCATACCCTACTTTGGCAACCTTTTATTAATCTGTCCTCTGTTTTAAATTCATCTTTAATAATTGGCAATGATTTACCTAGGTCAATAAGATGCTCATATTTACCTTCCCAGTCGTCGCCAAACAACTCGAACTCTTCAGTGATCTCTTCTTCTATTTCATCTATATCCATTAGTTAGACTTTATCCTAACATTTTAATTGCTTTCTCAATTCCTGCTGCAAAAATATCAACTTCTTCTTTTGTATTGTAAAAAGAAAAAGATGCCCGCACAGTTCCCGGTATTTTATAACATTCCATTAAAGGCTGTGTACAATGATGTCCCGTGCGCGCTGCAACCCCCAATTTATCCAATATTGTTCCTATATCCATTGGGTGAATGTCTTCAATACTAAATGAAAGTACTGCCGCTTTTTCTTTTGCTGTCCCAATAATTTTTAACCCTGGAATAGCTGATATTTTTTTTGTAGCATATTCGAGTAATTGTTGCTCGTGCACTGCAATAGTTTCCAATCCAATTTTGTTTATATAATCCAACGCGCTTGCTAATCCAATTGCAGCCTCAATGGCTGGCGTCCCTGCCTCAAACTTTAAAGGCGCATCAGTGTACTCTGTTTTTTCGAATGCTACTGTTTTAATAGTGCCGCCACCAGTTTGATAAGGAGGCATTTTGTTCAACCATTTTTCTTTTCCATACAATACACCAATGCCCGTTGGTCCGTAAACTTTGTGGCCGCTGAAACAATAAAAATCTACATCCAATTCCTGCACATCAACTTTCATATGTGGAATGGCCTGTGCACCATCTATAATAACAACAGTGTCGGCCCCTCTCCCGGCCTCTCCCCGAAGGAGAGAGGAGTGCTTACGCACAAGTCCAATAATATCCAGAATAGGATTAATCGTGCCTAGCGTATTTGATACATGTGTGATCGCAACAATTTTTGTTTTATCACCCAACAATTTTTTAAATACATCAATATTTAATTCTCCTGCATCATTTATCGGAATTACTTTTAACACAGCATCTTTTTCTTCACACAATATTTGCCATGGAAGAATATTGCTGTGGTGCTCCATTTCGGAAATAATAATTTCATCTCCCTCCTCAATCCATATTTTACCCAATGAATGAGCAACTAAATTAATGGCATCCGTTGTGCCTTTGGTGAAAATTATTTCGTTCGAGTTTGCTGCATTAATATGTTTTTGTACCGTTGTCCTTGCGTTTTCATAAGCAATTGTGGATTGTTGACTTAGCGTATGAACTCCACGATGTATATTGCTGTTGATGGTTTGGTAATGATTTACAATTGCATCAATTACCTGTTTGGGTTTTTGTGTGGTTGCACCATTATCAAAGTAAACAAGCGGTTTGCCATTTACTTTTTGAGAAAGTATGGGAAAGTCATTACGAATATTTTCTACATTAAACATAACTTTTTATTCACCACGGATTCCACCGATTTTTTTCTCAATAAGACCTGTTATATATTCCTTTAGTGCGGAAATTTTTATTTTCTCAATCACGTCTTCTGCAAAGGCGCCAAGCATAATTATTCTTGCGGAGTCTTCACCTATGCCTCTTGAGCGTAAATAGAACAATGCCTCTTCATCAACCTTTCCTGTAGATGATCCGTGCGAACATTTTACATCGTCGGCATAAATTTCTAATTCTGGCTTTGCATTTATGGTAGCATTATCACTCAGTAAAATATTTTTGCTGCTCTGGTAGGCGTTTGTTTTTTGCGCATCCTGTCTCACAAATATTTTTCCGTTGAAAATTCCGGTTGAAGAATCGGATACTATTCCTTTGTACAATTGTTTGCTTTCACAATTGGGCATACGATGTTCAACCATCGTATGGCTGTCCAAATGCTGCTTGTTATTAAGCGCAAACAATCCATTTAAATGTGTTTCACAATTTTTTCCGTTGAGGGAAATGTTGAGGTTATTGCGAATCCATTTAGCATTTATTGTAACTGTACAAGTGTCAAAATGTGAATTTGCATCCTGTGAGGCATTAATGTTGTTGATCCAGCTAACATGTTCATCGTTCTGAACAATATAATAATGGGCTGAAGCATTTTCATGAATTGCAATGGAGCTTTGGTTATTACAAATACAATCAGGATGCTTTGGAGAACTGGTTTGCGATTCAATAATATTTACTGAAGAATTTTTTTCTACAATAAAAAGATGATGTGGATTTATAAAAGAATTTTCCTGTGCGGAAATTAAATTAATGATGTGTATTGATTTTTCTACAATTGTTTTTTCCGGAACATAAATAAAAAGCCCGTCAACTGTTAATGCTGAATTAAGTGTAGAGAAGGGGTCTTTGGAGTTTTCAGCTAATTGCCCGAAATGCATTTTTACCAGCGAAGAATTATTTTTAACAGCTTCGGATAGAGTGGAAACAATAACTCCTTTGGGCAAATCATTGATATCGGAAACATCTTTAATGAAAGAACCGTTTACCGTGAATACGATATGTGCATCAAGCCCTGGAATTAAATATTCATTAACCTGGAAATCAAAAGAAACATTTTCAACGGAATTAAAAATGTGAAGTGGGTTCTTAAATAGTTTTTCCGGGCTAGAGTATTTATAAGCTTCTGATTTTTTTCCTGGAATACCTTCTTCTGAAAACTTCTTCAATGCGCCTTTACGTAAACTATCCAGCAACTCAACACGATCAAAACGTTTTTGTACCGATTGAATTCCTTCAATCAGTTTTTTTGAAACTTCAGATATCTCTTTTGTTTTCATTACGCTTCAACTTCTTCTCCTAATTCTTTTCTTATCCAGTCATAACCTTTTGCTTCCAGCTCAAGTGCTAATTCTTTTTTTCCAGATTTTACAATTCTCCCTTTGTACAGTACATGTACAAAATCAGGGACAATATATTCTAATAAACGTTGATAGTGAGTAATCACAACGAACGATCTTTCTTTTGAACGTAATTTATTCACACCATTCGCAACAATACGCAGCGCATCTATATCTAATCCGGAATCTGTTTCATCTAGTATAGCGAGTGTTGGTTCTAACACTGCCATTTGAAAAATTTCGTTTCTCTTTTTTTCTCCTCCGCTAAACCCTTCGTTCACGCTCCTATTGGCAAGTGATACTTGTAATTCTACAAGAGCTTGTTTTTCTTTCACCAATTTCAAAAAATCTTTTGCTTCCATTGGAGGAAGTCCTTTATACTGGCGTATTTCAGCAATAGCAGTTTTTAAAAAATTAATATTGCTTACTCCTGGAATTTCCACTGGATATTGAAACGCAAGAAATAATCCTTCTCTCGCACGGTCTTCCGGAGAAAGTTCCAGTAAGTTTTTATTGTTGAAAGAAACTTCCCCTTCGGTTACATTATAATCTTCACGACCAGCAAGTACAGCGGATAAAGTGCTTTTTCCTGATCCATTAGGCCCCATGATAGCATGCACTTCACCGGGATTTACGGATAAATTTATTCCACGAAGAATTTCCTTTTCTTCAATTTTTGCGTGGAGGTTTTTAATTTGCAACATATTAGTTCTGAGTTTCGGGTTTCGGGTTTTGAGTTGGGTCAAAACCATACTGTTCTTCAGGTTCATGAAATTTATGCCCCTTGAATTCTGTTTGTTTTAAATAAGAGATAAATCCACCAATCATTTTACCAAGTTTATCTGAGAGAGAATATAGTTCATCAAATTTTTCTTTTGATATATAGTTTCTGTCAAAAGCTCGGTATAATTGTGATCTTACCTCGGCACAAGAGCTTTTAGATATATATAGAAATTGAATAAACTCTCGATTCCCACCTCTTTCAAAACCCTCAGAAATATTGTCCATTACTGAGCCAGAAGACCCGTTGATTTGATCGCGCAACTTAAAGTCTTTAGAAAACTCACCATTGGTAATTATTGTAAATATTTCATTACATAAAACACGTGCCTGCTGCCACGCTTCAATATCTTCAAATTTTTTTATCGTAGACATTTTTATTTTTTTAACTCAAAACCCGTAACCCAAAACGTTTTCAACCCACACTTCCTTCTAACGAAACCGCTAACAACTTCTGTGCTTCCACCGCAAATTCCATTGGTAATTTATTGAATACCTCTTTGCAATATCCGTTCACAATTAATCCAATTGCCTTCTCTGTATCAATGCCGCGTTGCTTACAATAGAACAATTGATCCTCACCAATTTTTGAAGTCGTTGCTTCGTGTTCTACTACTGCTGTTTTATCTTTAATTTCTATGTAGGGGAAAGTGTGTGCACCACATTTATCTCCCATCAATAATGAATCGCATTGTGAAAAATTTCTTGCATTGGTTGCGCCTTTCGAAATACGCACCAGTCCACGGTAACTATTGTTACTATATCCCGCAGAAATGCCTTTTGATATAATTGTGCTGCGCGTATTTTTACCAATGTGTAACATTTTTGTTCCTGTATCGGCTTGTTGCCTGTTATTGGTAACAGCAACAGAATAAAATTCACCAACCGAATTATTTCCTTTCAAAATTACAGAAGGATATTTCCATGTGATGGCAGAACCTGTTTCTACCTGTGTCCAGGAGATTTTCGAATTGTCTTCCAAACAAATTCCGCGCTTTGTAACAAAGTTGTAAATACCACCTTTGCCATTTTTATCGCCGGGATACCAGTTTTGCACGGTGCTGTATTTTACCTCGGCATTTCTGTGCGATATAATTTCTACAACCGCTGCATGCAATTGATTTTCGTCGCGCATTGGGGCAGTACATCCTTCGAGGTAACTTACGTAAGAGCCTTCATCGGCAATAATAAGTGTTCGTTCAAATTGCCCTGTGCCGGAAGCATTGATCCTGAAATAAGTACTGAGTTCCATCGGGCAACGAACGCCTTTTGGAATGTAACAGAAAGAGCCGTCGCTGAACACGGCAGCATTTAATGCCGCATAAAAGTTGTCGGTATAAGGAACAACGGATCCCATATATTTTTTAATAAGTTCAGGATGCTCCTGAACTGCTTCACTGAATGAACAAAAAATAATTCCTTTCTCGGCAAGAGTTTCTTTAAAAGTCGTTTTAACAGATACGCTGTCAATGACAGCGTCAATAGCAATAGTAGATTGTACTCCCGTTAAACGTTTTTGTTCTTCGAGCGATATGCCAAGCTTTTCAAATGTTTTTAATAATTCCGGATCAACCTCGTCGAGACTACCTAATTCTTTCTTGGCTTTTGGAGCCGCATAATAAATAATGTTATTGAAATCAATTGCGGGATAATTAAGATGTGCCCAGTGTTTAGGCTCTTCCATAGTGAGCCAATATTTATAAGCCTTTAAGCGAAGCTCCAACATCCATTCCGGCTCATTTTTTTTCTTAGATATAAAGCGGACGATATCTTCACTAAGACCTTTTGGGGCAGTATCCATTTCAATATCGGTTGTAAATCCGTATTTATAGTCACTGCCCGTAACTTCATCGAGGATGTTATTGCCTTTGCTCATTTGGTAATCTCCTAAACCGAAAAACTTTCTCCACACCCACAGGTTCTGTTGGCGTTAGGGTTATTAAATACAAATCCTTTTCCGTTGAGTCCTCCGCTATATTCCAACTCTGTACCAACGAGGTATAAAAAGCTTTTTTTATCTACTACGATTTTTATTCCCTTGTCCTCAAACACCTGATCTCCTTCTTTTAATTGATTATCAAATTCGAGTTTGTATGAAAGCCCGGAACATCCTCCTCCTTCAACACCAACTCGTATAAAGCTGTCTGCAGGTTTATTCTCCTCCTTTATTAAGGTAAGAGCCCTTTCTTTTGCGTTTTCCGATACTGTAATCATGGCTATCCTTATTTAGATTAATTCTAAATACAAAAATACCTAAAAGTTGGTAGTGTACCAAATAACAAGCACTCAATTTTGGACCAAATGTTGAAATAGAAAAATGATAATGCGCTAAAAAACATTAAAATAAGCAGATTGGATCGGCTAATTTTATAGTCAAGCCTTACTGTTAGTTTGAATTAACAATGTTAAAACTCTTTAAAAAGCTATTTTTAAGTTCAAGCCTGTTTTTCTTTGCTGAAAATGCTGGGGCTCAAATCGTTACGAAGGCGATGGAGATTGACAGCGTAATTGTAATTCCTAATAACCCAACCAATAATGATCTGGTAAGGATAGTCACCTATTCACATGCTTATCATGGCTCGTGTTTTTTAATGAATTCATTGGTTAATGGGAGGTTCTATTAATTGATTTTAACAAATGTAACCGTATTTTTTTTTAGA
>CAZQIC010000078.1:0-21729 GCA_964593555.1 uncultured Bacteroidia bacterium
CAATCCTATGTTATTGATCTCTAAATATTTATACACTAACTTAATGACATTGCCCGGAGAGGTCGAACAACAATCCTTAAAATCTTCTATCTCAAATCAGAAGAGATCAGCGCAATAAATTCTTTTCGTGTAGAATCCTTTAAAAATTCTCCTGTGAATGCAGATGTAGTGGTAGTTGAATTTTGTTTTTCGATACCCCGCATCTGCATACACAAGTGCGATGCTTCAATAACAACAGCAACACCTAAAGGCTTTAATGTTTCCTGGATACAATCGCGTATTTGATATGTCAATCTTTCCTGCACCTGTAAACGTCTCGCAAATGCATCAACTATACGGGGAATTTTACTTAAGCCAACAATGTATCCATTAGGAATATATGCAATGTGTGCCTTACCAAAAAAGGGAAGTAGGTGATGCTCGCATAGTGAATAAACTTCAATTTCTTTTACAATTACCATTTGCTGGTAAGGATCTTTAAACATTGCCGATTTTAAAATATCTGCAGGGTTGATACAACTACCACTCGTAAGAAACTGCATTGCTTTTGAAGCACGCTCAGGTGTTTTCAGCAACCCTTCACGCGTAATATCTTCTCCTATAGAAACGATAATATCTTTATATCTATCTGCAACTTTTTGAGTAACCTCAGGATTATATTCTTCTGTTTTTTTGTAACTGCTCATACTTTTTTTATTTCAAGAACTTATTTAAAGTAGAATATTTCGGCTAAAGCCGTTTATTAAGTTTACTTTATTTGCCACGACCTTGCGCCACCGCTAAAGCTGAGGCGGCACACGGTAAGGTCGTGGCTATTTAATACATACTATTTTGGCTTTAGCCAAACCAAAACTAATCCTGTTATTTGTTTCAATTTTTGGCAACCTCTATTAATTATTTTTCTCCAAAATATTCCACAAAATTATTTTCGGTCTCGTGCAAACGAACACTATGCAATGTTGCACCAATATTTTTTAACGGGTTTTCTAATTCATTCCATATCGCCATAGAAACACATTCTGTGGATGTCATTAAGCCTTTCAAAAAATCTACATCTAGATTCATATTTTTATGATCAAGCTTATCAATTATTAACGTTTTTAAAAGTGCACTCAGATCTTTTAAGTTTACAAAATACCCGGTTTTAGGATTTACTTTTCCTTTTACGGTAATATACAATTCGTAATTATGTCCATGCCAGTTCGGGTTAGCGCATTTACCAAATACTTCCTTGTTTTTTTCCTCGCTCCACTCTTCCCTGAAAAGTTTGTGAGCTGCATTAAAGCGTTCCCGACGAGTTATGTAAATCATTATAATATTTTATACAAATATAGTGGTAAATTTGGGTATTCTTAAAATGAACATTTTAATTGTAGCCGCCACCAAAGAAGAAGTTTTACCCTTACTGGGCAAATATTCTTTTCAAAAAATCGAAAACATTTATTCTTACCACGACATTGATGTTTTAATAGCCGGTGTAGGAATGGTCGCAATTGCTTTTGCCATGGGAAAAAATTTACACAAAAAATACGATCTCGTTTTGAATGCCGGGATTGCAGGAAGTTTTAATAAAACAATACAAATTGGCGATGTAGTAAATGTAACCGAAGATATATTTTCTGAATTGGGGGCTGAGGATGGAGAAGAATTTTTAAGTATTGAGGAGATGGGACTGGGAGGAAGTTCGAAGTTCGAAGTTCGAAGTTCGAAGTTCGAAAATAGTATTTTGGATCTGTTGCCAAAAGTAAAAGCGATTACGGTAAATACAGTTCATGGCAATGATGTTTCAATTAAAAAAATTACTGAAAGATTAAACTCCGATGTTGAAACAATGGAAGGCGCAGCATTTATGTATGCCTGCGAAAAAATAAATGTGCCACATGTACAAATAAGAGCCATTTCAAATTATGTAGAGAAAAGAGATAAAAGCAAATGGAATATTCCGCTGGCGATCACCAATCTGAATAACACATTGATCCAATTCATTGAATCGTTATGAGTGAAAAACTAACATTAGGATTTTCTCCCTGCCCTAATGATTGTTTCATATTCGATGCCATGATCCATGGAAAAATTGATACGGAAGGATTAGCCTTTGACGTGGTCATGGACGATGTGGAATCGCTCAACAAAAAAGCGTTTGAAAACAAAATAAATATCACCAAACTTAGTTATCATGCTTATGCTTACCTCACAGATGAGTATATCTTGCTTGATGCTGGAAGTGCGCTGGGGAAAGGGTGCGGACCGCTGGTAGTTGAAAGTTCAAAGTTCAAAGTTCAAAGTTGGGATAACGACACTAAAGTTGCAATTCCTGGCAAACTGACGACTGCTAATTTTTTATTCAGCCTTGCTTACCCTCAATGCGGCAATAAAACCGAAATGGTTTTTTCTAAAATTGAAGATGCAGTACTGAATGGAGATGCTGACGTGGGGGTAATCATTCACGAAAATCGTTTTACCTACGAACAAAAAGGATTAAAAAAAATAATTGACCTTGGGGAATTTTGGGAAGAAAAAACAAAATTACCAATACCACTGGGAGGTATTGTGATACAAAGAAATTTACCGGATGAAATAAAACAAAAGGTAAATCGAATTATCAGAAAGAGTGTTGAATACGCTTTTGCAAATCCGAAATCGAGCTTGCCTTTTGTAAAACAACATGCACAGGAAATGAGTGAAGAGGTGATGTACAAACATATTGATCTTTACGTTAATAATTACTCTATTGACTTAGGCACAGAGGGAAAAGCAGCTATCAACAGGTTTTTTGAAGAAGCAGAGAAATTAAAGATTGTAACGATAAAGAATAAATCTATATTTTTAGGATAATATTTTGTTCTTTCATCTCAAGGTTCTCGACAAGCTCGAACTGACAAACTTCTTCAATCTCGCTCTAGCGTTGTCACATCGAGCCTGTTGAGATGCAAAGGGAAAACGTGAAAGGTAAAAGAATTAGAGAATAGATAATTATGATCATAGTAACAGGAGCAGCAGGTTTTATCGGAAGTTGTTTAGTGGGCAAACTAAACATGGAAGGATTTTATGACATTATTGTTGTCGATGATTTTTCAGATAAAACAAAAAATAAAAATCTAGAGGGTAAAAAATATTCTCAAAAAATTCATCGTGATGAATTTGCTGCGTGGCTGAAAGAAAATCACCGATTTACACAATTTGTTTTTCATATTGGAGCTCGCACGGATACAACTGAGTTTAACAAATCTATATTCGACAAACTAAACCTTAACTACAGCAAAGAGATCTGGAACATTTGTGTTGAATTTGGTTTACCCTTAGTTTATGCATCATCGGCAGCAACGTACGGCCTGGGAGAACATAGCTATATGGATAACCACGATACCATTCAGCGATTAAAACCACTCAACCCTTACGGTGAATCAAAAAATGAATTTGACAAATGGGTTTTGCAACAGGAGCGCAAACCTTATTTCTGGGCTGGATTAAAATTTTTTAATGTGTACGGGCCAAACGAATTTCATAAAAACAGAATGGCTTCTGTTGTTTTTCATGCTTACAACCAGATACAGGAAAAAGAACGTATGAAATTATTTCGCTCTCACGATAGGAGATTTAACGACGGCGAACAACTCCGTGACTTTGTTTATGTGAAGGATGTGGTGGAAGTTTGTTATTTTTTATTAAGACACCGCAAAGATTCAGCTATTTATAATTTAGGAACAGGAAAAGCGCGCACTTTTAAAGACCTTGCTAACGCTACATTCGAGGCCTTGTATAAAACACCGAATATTGAATATATTGACACACCGGAAGACATTCGTAACAGGTACCAGTATTTTACAGAAGCGAATATGAATAAATTACGTTCGATTGGCTACACCAATGCATTTTATTCTTTGGAAGAAGGGATAACTGATTATGTACAGAATTATTTATTAAACAAGGAATATTATTAATAAAATTTCTTAAAAAATTAACTCCGTTAAATTTCAGAAGAAACTTAACGGAGTTAAAAGTATTTACCCCTACGGCCCAACAGGTAATGGACATTGCATTCCAGTAGCCGGAACTATACAAATTATAAACGTACCATAATAACAGTTGTTATTCGGGTACGTTGCGCCATTATTTGGAATTACATCTCTGTTTGCACCTCCATCAACAGTTCTTTTATCTTCCGAAGATAAATTTGTCACAAAACTTTGAATTGAAATTTGCTCAAGGCTGATTTTTGTTTGATTTTTCATGTTTTTATCAGGGTTTATTTTATCGTTATACAATAATACCCCGTGACCAGTTTCCTATCCAGCCACACCTTATCCATTATCAAAATTCTGACACAATTTCCCCTGAACAATGAGAAAAGATCATTTTATAATTTTCACCTCTACCCTCCTGTTTAACTTTTTATCTTGAGCGGTCTCATTTTTTATGAGAGGTCTCGTATCTCCATATCCTTTATAACTTACTCTTTCCGGCTTAATACCCGACTTAACAATATATTCGGTAACAGCTTTAGCTCTTTTATCCGAAAGATTCATATTATAATCATAACTCCCGTCACTATCAGTATGACCCATTACCTCAATCTTCATTTTATTATTTTCCTTCAGTAATTTTATAAGCTTATCCAATTCTTTATTTGAAGCCAGAAGTAAATTCGCCTTATCATATTCAAAACAAATATTATTAAGTACAACCAGGTTATTTTCAGTTTTTTTCTTTTTTGGCGGAACGGGGACAGTACTCACATTATCAATATAGTAATACGCTGTTGGAGTATCTCCAAATATTTTTGCTTTTACAGAAACTCTTTTTGTGTCTGCATGTTCATTAAAATTTCCGATCACGACATATTTTTCTCCTCCTGATGCTGTATATTTCTCCTCTATAAGCGTCCAATCAGTTTTATCAAGGTATTTACTTTTATTATTAACCACTTGTGGATGAATATCAGTAATAGTTGTGGTAATTGGGTAAAATTTTTGATCCTTAGTAAAACAAAATCCCAATTCTGAAATTGCGAATTCACACGTTTTACCCAATGAGACATACATAGAAACGGTATACTCCTGCCCTTTTATCAGTGGTTCTATCAAAGTGCCTATAATATATTCCTTCCAGCTGCCATCAACCAAAATACCAACGTAGCCATTGCCTTCGAAGGGCATTTGGTACCCCATTGTATTCTCAGGAACTCCATAATGCGAACAAGAATGCCAATAATCAGGCGTCGCCCTGTTTGCACGGCCCCAGCCAACTGCTTTATACATTTCATCTACTACTCTTCCGTCCATTCTGCATGAGGAGTCCGTGCTTTGCCAATTACAGGGGCATCCAGAAAAATATTCAAATCCAGCATTAGATATAAGATTTTGTGAGAATGAAATAATTTCAATAGAACAAAAAAATAGAATTATAAAAAAATAAACTTTTGATATCATATAAATAGCGGATCATCTCTATCCGCATATTCATAATGCAAATAAGATCAAAAAGTCACAGGAAATTTAAAATTTCGCGCAGGGAACAATAAAATTCTGCCTTACTTTATTCTTGCGTTTTTTCAAACGGTAGTAATCACAGAACTGGTAAGCAAGAGAAACTTCATGCGCTCCGCCCGAAGCACTTATTAAACGGGAAATAGTAATATCATAACTATACCCAAATTTAAAATCATTCACTTCCAGGCCAAGTATAAACGCAATAGCATCTTGATTAATAAATTTTGGTTCGTAAGATTTCATTATTGGTATCCCCCTATACCAAATTCCTAATACCAACGGACTGTACGTATAATAAAAACCGATATCGAGCTGATCGAACTTTGCCTGTCCCCTGTAGTTCAACGCCGGAGAAATAAAATTCGTTGATTCTGTTTTCTTTTTCTTAAATGCACCGCTTCCAACGGGCAGATTAATACCGGTATGAAAAGAATATTTTAAAGGCAAATAACTTTCCCCTCCCAATAACGATTGATTAGGTGTTGTTAAATGCTGGGCAGATGCGCCAAACCAGTACCTCTTGGTATAAAGCAGCAAACCGCTTGATACATCAAAGTAAAATGTATTTACGAAAGAAGGAACTTCCAATGTCGTGGGAGCATTATTACGTGATATTTGATCAGCGAAAACAAGATCATAAAAATTTAATCCTCTTAATGTTCCACCTGCCTGCACTCCTGCCCGCACGGCCATTTTCCTGTTTATCCAGGCTTCATAAGAATATAATCCGCTGAAAGATGTTGTTCTTAACCCTCCGGTGCCGGCAACATCGTTCGTAGCTAAAAAACCAATACCACTATTCAACTTAGGAATACTGTGATCAAAAGAAACAGCATAAGTAGTGTATGCCTTTTTTATGCTCGGCCATTGATTACGATAATTGGTAGTAAATCGTGAACATACATTGGCGCCCGTAAACGCGGGATTTAAATAAAGTGGTGATGCATAAAATTGAGTCAGTTGAATATCCTGCCCGACCGCTGAAAAGCTCAGTAGGTTCGCAACAAATATGCGGGCGATATGCTTAAACCAATTTTGCATTTTTATTTTTTACCCTCGTCGTTCTTCACCAACTTAA
Organism: uncultured Bacteroidia bacterium; assembly: GCA_964593555.1. Taxonomy (GTDB): domain Bacteria; phylum Bacteroidota; class Bacteroidia; order JAFLBG01; family JAFLBG01; genus CAZQIC01. The sequence goes on from CAZQIC010000078.1 coordinate 6,568, forward strand.
TTTCTTTCTGGAAACCATCACCTGGAATTTCAGAGATCCAGAAATCATCAGAATACGAATGATAACCAGGTGCTTCCACTAACAATTTATAATATTTTTCCAATGAAAATACCATGATAAAATTACCGTTGTGCAAATTACTTGTGTAGTCACCAACAACATCTTTTGTTTCTTCATCAATAAGTGTTATGTGCGCCTGTATTGGTTTGAATTTATCAGCAGCCATAACGCGCCCGCGTATCACAGGAATTGGTGCATTTTTTTCAGGCATTTTTATTTTGTAAATATCTGTGCTTCCATATGTATCAGGTTTTACGGAAGAATAATACCCATGCTTACCGTCTGTTGACTGGACAAAACACACATCATCCTCTACCGTATTAATTGGATATCCCAAATTTTCCGGCTCTGTTGCATTACCCCATGTACTTACCTGCGAAGTAAAAACATCAAAGCCTCCCATTGTTTTATGCGCTTTGGAACTGAAATAAAGTGTATGACCATCAGGATGAATAAAAGGAAAATCTTCTTCTTCAACGGTATTAACAGTTGCTCCCATATTAAACGCCTTGCTCCAATTGCCATTCGGTAATTTTTGTATACGGTAAATGTCTTTACCGCCAAAACCTCCTTCACGATTACTGGAAAAATAAATTACTTCTCCATCTGCTGTAATACTCGCACTCGACTCCCAGCCTCCTTCTGAATTTACTTCACTGGTGATCTTCACCGGCTGGCTCCAATCGCGACCATCTAATTTAGAGGTATAAATATTCCCGCTGATCAGGTCCTCATTTGTTCTGTATATATATAATTCATTGCTGCCGGGTGAAAGTGCAACTGTAGCATCATGGGTTGTTGTATTGATATAATCACTTACACTCTCCGGCGCAGTCCATCTTCCTTCTTTTTTATATGACACATAAATGTCTTCGAAATATTCGCCATTAGGATCCAATAAATTCCCTGTACTTCCATCTCTGCGTGAAGTAAAATAAAGTATTGTTTCATCGGAAGATAAAACCGGTGCATAATCAGAGTAAGAAGAATTAATGATCGAACCCATATTTTCTATCTTCACATCTTCCTGCGGCTGACGCATCATTTCGGAAGCATACAGCGCCGAATTTTTAAGCTTTGTTATTTCTTCATCATCATGGTCCCTTTGTCCTTTAAAGTCGACATACGTATTAAACTCGGCTAAAGCATCCTGGAAACGCAGCTTAACATGATAAAGGTTTCCAAGATAATAATGCGCTTCATTGTTCTTGTTGCGGGCAGCAAGATCAAAGAGTGGAATGGTTTCCATCTTATCGACTTTGAGCTTATAAATGGAAACACCGAGTTTATATGCAACATCCGCATCTGTTGAATCTTCTTTATAGATCTCCGTGAAGAGTTTCCTGGCGTTATTATAATCGCCAATTTCAAAAAAGTGATTAGCTTCTTTTACTGTCTTTGACGAGATCTTGCTTTTCCCTTTTTGAGAAAACGCAAACTGACCCAATAGCATTAAGCCAATGATCTGAAGGATGATGTTTTTTTGTCGCATATTAACTTTTACCTGAGTAATGTTACGTCACCTGTTTTAACTACTTTATCTCCGTTAGCAAATTTTCCCGAAGCTTTAAAAACATAAACATCCTGTTCACATAATTTTCCCTTATAATATCCATCCCACCCTATGTCTATGTCCGTACTATGAAAAACCATTTCGCCCCAACGGTTATAAATAAACATTTCAAATTCAGTCAATCCTTTTGCAAATGGGAAAAATATATCATTACTATATTCGTCCTTATTGTAACTTCCACCATTACCTCCGTTAGGATTTGGTGTAAAAGCATTCGGAAAAACTATTTCTCCACCCGCTTCTACCTTTATGGCAGTAGCCGATATAAATGTATCCCGGCACCCAAAGTTATTAAAAGCATACAAAGTAATGTAAACTTCTCCCTCCGTAATATAATAATGCTGAGGATTTGTTTCTGTAGAGCTTGTTCCGTCCCCAAAATCCCATAGATATGAATTGCTAAAGGAAGATAAATTATAACATATTACGGGCTGATTCGGTAAAAACACTGTAGCGGGCGTAGAAGTAAAAAACGCAACCGGTTTTGGATAAACATTTACAGTAGCATATGCAGTATCCTTATCACCACCCGGACCGGTAACAACAAGCGTTATGGTATATGTACCCTGCGAAACATAAAGGTGCGAAGGATTTTGCTGGTTAGATAATGAACCATCACCAAATGACCATTGATAGGATATAACATATGTGGAAGAATCGTTAAACTGAATGGTTAAAGGTTCGCAGCCACTGGTATCGCTGATACTAAATTTAGCTATGGGCAATGGCGGAATAATTTCAATGGTTGTACAAGTAGAATCAGAACAAAAAATACCATTCACTACCAAGCATACTGTATAGGTTCCCCAGGTTGCATAAGTATGGTTCGGCGGATTTTGCAAATTGGAAGTTGCACCATCGCCAAAACTCCAGGTATATTGCCAGTTACCGGCATTTGTATTATTGGTGTATGAAACCGTTGCATTGGGGTAAAGCTGAGATGAAGGCGTTGCAAGGAATGCAGCAATGGGCGTTGGATAAATTTTAATATCCCGGTATGTGGTATCCTCACAACCATTAGCGGATATCACTATAAGCGTAACAGTAAACGTTGTATCGTTGGAGCCTGTATAAATATAATTGTGTACCGGATTTGTTGATGATGAAAATGTTCCATCACCAAATCTCCAGGAAGAATTTACATACCCAATAGAAAGGTTTTGAAAATTAGGATCAAAAATACTGCAGCCAATTGTATCGGCAGAGAAAGCAGCAACAACCGGTGGATAAACTTCCAACATCCTTGTTGTCATATCTGTGCAACCAAACGCAGTAGTTGCGGTTAAGGTAACCGTTCTGAAAATTGATGCGCTTGTTGTGTTTGTGTATAAATGAGAAGGTGCTGCATTGGTATCTATTGCCGATCCATCGCCGAAATTCCATGAGTAAGACACCGCACCCATTGAAGTATTGTTAAAGCTTACATTAAATGGAGTACAACCACTATTGGAAAAAACAAAGAAACTTGCGACTGGGTTTGGATGAACAGTAATCGTATCATAAATGGTATCCTTACAAGTAAACGGATTTGTAACAACCAGGTTCACATAATAAGTGGAGTCGACAATACCGGTATTTCTAAAAACGTGAAAAGGATTTTGAAATAAACTAATATTGCCGTCACCAAAATCCCATTCGTAAATTACACCACCTGAAGATGAAGTAAAGCCAACATTAAATGGCGCACAGCCTGTATCATTAGGTGCAGAAGTAAATGAATTGTTAGCTCTTGGAAAAACAGTTACCGTACTTTTTATACTATCCATACATCCGTTGGGTGATAAACTGATCAATGTTACCGTAAATGTTTTTAAGAATAGGGTTGTATTCGTAAATGTATGCGCAGGATTTGCAAGCGTATCTATTGTTGAACCATCACCATAATTCCATGAGTACGAATTCGCTCCAGTGGAAGTATTGGTAAACAGTACAGGCAGAGGGCTGCAACCTGGTGCAGCTGTTGAAGTAAATCCTGCATGAGCTCCATGAAAAATTGTTACTGGCACAGTTGAAGTGTCCTTACAGCCAAATGTAGTGGTTGCAATGAGCCGGACATTAAAAGTCGTATCGCTTAATGTATTATTTACATATCCGTGAGAAGGATTTGCACTTGTATTCGCAGCAGAGCCATCACCAAAACTCCAGACATAACTTACAGCGCCTGTACTTGAATTAGTAAATGCAATTGTTATTGGAGTACACCCGCTTGCCGGGTTAGGCGTGAATTGCGCAGTGGGATCAGGATTAATTGTTATTGGAATTGTATCAATGCCGCTGCAATGCGCAGTAGATATAGAAAGAATAACACTATATGTTCCTGCCGCAGTATATGTATGCACAGGACTTGATGAAGAACTTGATGGTGTGCCATCTCCAAAATCCCATGACCAGGTTGTTATCGGATCTCCAACTGAATGAGTGGATAGATCAGTAAAAGTAGCGGCGGTATTCACACAGGCATTGGCAGTAGTAAAGCTCGCGACAGGTGATTGATAAACATCAACAATTCTTGTTCTTCTGTTAGTACATCCATTTGAAGAAGTCACCAGCAATGTTACAGTATATGCTCCGGGTGCTCCATAAAATTCAGGCGAAGGTGCTGATGAAGTACTTGTGTTTGTATTTCCAAAATTCCAGCTCCATTGCACAGCACCAATTGAAGTATTTGTAAATGCAACCGTTGAAGTATCGCAATTGGTGGGTGTAGTGCTAAAATTAGCTGTAGGTCCGGGCTTAACATAAATGGGGTGTGTTGCTGTCGCAGAGCATCCGCCCGACCCTCCGATAATGCTTGCATTGAGCGAGACAGTATAGGAACCGGTTGCATTGTAAGTATGTGTTCTGTTCACCACCGTATAAACAGTATCCGGAGCGGACCCATCTCCGTAATTCCAAATGAACATATTCGCTCCACTGCCACTCAAATTAGAAAATATAATACTCTTACCTACACATATCGTATCTGTACTTGCGCTTATTCCCGCCGTTGGCTGCGGAACAATATTTATTGTTATGTAGGCTGTGTCTTTTCCACAATAACTGCTATCGATAAGCATTGCGTTATAAGTACCAATTCCGGGATAAGCCACATTGTACCCGGGCCGGTTAGGCGGACTAAATGGCTGCCATGTAATTATAGAATCGTAACCAAGGCCCCAGTAATTTCCGAAGTTCCAATATTCGTAACGTTGTGTTGTATTTCCAAGCGCATAACAATTCAAATTTGTGGTGTTGTCGAGATGAACTATAGTATCTGGGTAACAAAGAAAAACAGCACTCGCAGTAATAGCAGTGTTATCAATGTCCCAAACCTGAATGGGCTGGTAAATATTAATAGAAGGATTACCCCTGTTACAATAATTCTCTGCTGTTAATGTGACAGCAACATTACAATTGGTTGTACCTGGCATGTAGGTATGATATATGGTATCACCAGCGTTGGTAAAATTATAATTTTGAGTTGGAGTACCATCTCCAAAATTCCATGAATAGCGTGTAGTGTTCGATGGATTAGTTGTTGAGTTTTTGAAAGCAAATGTAGCCGGTGTACAACCAAAAATAGGACTGCCCACAGGAATCTGAATTGCCGCGGAAGGTGTTATCTCCATCACCACAACACCATTGATCACACAACCCGAACTGGTTTCAGTAAAAACTAACTTGAACGTATCAACTGTAACAGTATAAGTATGTGAAACAAAATTACCTGCGGGCAAACTGGCTCCTGTAGCCGCCGGACTTCCATCGCCGAAATCGATTGAATAGGAGCCTATAGCATTATTCGATTGAACAAAAATGGTAAAATTGCCGCCGCTACATCCTATCCAATAAGGAGTAGCACTCGGATTTCCTGTTCCGTCGAGCAGTACCGGACATTGAGAAAATAACGCTCCCGAAAAAATAAATAATAAAGCTGATAAAAGGGAGATTCTCAACGGCCTGAATCTATTTAGAGGATGTTTAAACATAATTTAAACCTTGATTTCCCTGGCCTTCATTATTTGTACGCAATAAAAACAAAAAGGATGCATCAAAGGCTTTTCTTTAATTCTATCAAAAAATCCTTCACATTATTCAAGGATTGTATAATTTCTGCGGTTTTCAGCGTGCCCTCCTTGTTTTGCTTCAATTTATCTTTCGCCCCTTGTAAAGTAAAACCTCTTTCTTTTACCAGATTGTATATCACATAGAAATTATCGACATCCTGTTTTGTAAATAGTCTGTTTCCTTTTTTATTCTTCTGTGGCTTAATAATATCGAATTCCTTTTCCCAAAAGCGAATGAGTGATGCATTCACATCAAACATTTTTGCTACTTCGCTAATGGAGTAAAAAAGTTTTTCTTCCCTTTTTTCGTTGAAAACCACATACAAAAATACACATTCTGATCGTGATAATGCAAGAAGAAAAGAATGTAAGATTTGTGCGAATTTAGTCGAACGACTGCGAAGACCTTGAGGCCATTTCGATCATTTGCTGGTATTCGGTTGGATTCAGATCGTTATAGTAGAAATTGATCGGGTTAGTTTTTTCCCCATTGTGTGCCACCTCATAATGAACATGCGGTGCCGTTGAAAGGCCGGTACTGCCAACATATCCTATAAGCTGCCCTCGTTTTACCTTCTGACCGGGAGATACAACCGACTTCGTCATATGGCCATAAAGTGTTTTGTAACCATAGCCATGGTTTAGCACTACGTGATTCCCATATCCTTGCGCCATGTTATCGGCCCGCTCAACGGTAGCATCACCAGTAGCATATATCTCTGTTCCTTCGGGTGCAGCAAAATCCATTCCCGGATGGAACTCCTGCGTTTTGTAGATTGGATGTGTTCTCCAACCAAAACCGGAGGGGGCATGCCTTAAATTTTTATTGGAAATGGGTTGTATCGCAGGTATGGAAGCCAGCATTTTTTCTTTATTTCTTGCCATTGAAACAACTTCATCAAAAGATTTTGACTGAATGTATAATTGTTTGGTAAGCCTGTCCAGCTTTTTAGTAGTTTCCATCATTAATATGGAATTATCATAACCCTCCAGTTCATTATAACGGTTCACCCCTCCAAAACCTGCCTTTCTTATATCATCTGATATAGGCTCTGCCTCAAATACCATCCTGTAAATATTATCATCCCTCTCCTCAAGATCTGCCAATACTTTTGAGGCCAGGTTAAATTTATTATTCAATAATTCATATTGAAGTTTCATGGCCTCTAACTCCCGCTTTTGTATCTTTTCTTTAGGAGAATCGAGATAAGCGTAGGCCAATAAAATGGTAATCACAGCAAATACGGTACCCGTGGCGAGATAGGATAATACCCGAATTATTTTTGTACGCATCGCCACCTCCACTTTCTGGTATGAAAGTGATTTGGTATCGTACCTGTACTTTATTTTAGACATTTCTGACCTTTAATAGCCCTAAGTTATAAATTTTAGAGGAGAAATTTAAGTAAATAATCTACTTTTGCATTTCAGTTTCACGCTAAAAAATGTTAATGGTGATTGAGTAATGTTAAATTAAAATGGACGGAAATAAAATACGCAGTACTTTTTTAGAATTTTTTAAATCAAAGCAGCATCAGATAGTACCTTCTGCTCCTTTAGTAATTAAGAACGATCCTACCCTGATGTTCACCAATGCGGGTATGAATCAGTTCAAAGATCTGTTCCTTGGAAACGCTCCTGTTAAATTTTCGCGCATTACAGATACACAGAAATGTTTAAGAGTATCAGGTAAACATAACGACCTGGAAGAAGTTGGGGTGGATACTTATCACCATACCATGTTTGAGATGCTGGGCAACTGGAGCTTTGGAGATCCTGCCCGTCCGGGGGCAGATTCATCTGATGCAGGCGGGTATTTCAAAAAAGAGGCGATTGACTGGGCCTGGGAATTACTGACTAAAGTTTATAAAATTCCGGTTGATCAGTTATATGTTACTGTATTTGAAGGAAGCAAGGAAGATAAATTGGCATTTGACCAGGAGGCATACGATTGCTGGAAAAAATATATTGCGGAGGACAGAATAATCAACGGAAATAAAAAAGATAACTTCTGGGAAATGGGTGACACAGGACCTTGCGGGCCTTGCAGCGAGATACATGTGGATATGAGAAGTGTGGAAGAAAGAAAAAAAGGAGATGGCAAATCATTGGTAAATACAAGTCACCCGGAAGTGATCGAGATCTGGAACAATGTGTTCATGGAATTCAATCGTCTGGCAAATGGCACATTGCAAAAACTACCGGCACAGCATGTGGATACAGGAATGGGATTTGAAAGGTTGTGTATGGTATTGCAGGGAAAACAATCGAGTTACGATACCGATGTTTTTCAACCTATCATTAAAGAAATTGAAAAATTAAGCGGTCTCACATATAAGGCAAAAGATACAAGCGAAGAAGCAACGAAAACAAATATTGCCATGCGTGTTATTGCTGATCATGTTAGGGCAATATCATTCAGCATTGCCGATGGCCAGCTGCCATCCAATACCGGCGCGGGTTACGTAATACGGAGAATTTTAAGACGGGCGGTGCGTTATGGTTATCAAACATTAAAATTAAAAGAGCCATTCATTTGCAAATTGGTAGCAACTCTTGTTTCACAAATGGGAGAAGCATTCCCTGAAATAAAAAAACAACAGGAATTAATTGAGAAAGTGATTCGTGAAGAGGAGAATTCTTTCTTTAAAACATTAGCAACAGGAATAGAAAAAATCAATGCAATTATTGCCTCATCAGGATCAAACAAAGTCATTAACGGGAAAAATGCCTTTGAATTATTTGACACGTACGGGTTCCCAATTGACTTAACTCAACTTATTGCAAGGGAAAATAATTTCTCTGTTGATATGGATGAATTTAACAAATTGCTTGGGGAGCAAAAAAACAGATCGAAAGAAGCTGCAGCTATTGATACGGGAGATTGGGTGGAAGTGGGAATCCCGATAGCTATCGGGAAGAAGTTGGAAGCTGTTTTTATTGGGTACACAGAGTTAGAGTGCGAGAGTAGAATTATCAAGTACAGAAAAGTAAAAGCGAAAAACAAAGAACAGTATCAATTGGTATTGGACAAAACTCCCTTTTATGCAGAGAGTGGCGGGCAAGTTGGCGATACGGGAGTGATAGAATTTGTAAACGAAAAAATTTATATTACCGATACAAAAAAGGAAAACAATCTCACCATTCATTTCACGGATAAACTTCCTGTATTAGATAAACCGTTAAAAGTTTCGGTTGATAAAAAGAAACGTAAGCTTACCGAGAACAATCACAGCGCCACTCACCTGCTCCATGCTGCGTTGCGTCAGGTATTAGGGACGCATGTCGAACAAAAAGGTTCATTGGTAAATGATGAAAATTTGCGTTTTGACTTTTCGCATTTTTCAAAAGTTACAGATGAAGAAATCGCAAAGATTGAAAACATTGTCAATGAAAAAATAAGAGAAAATATTGCGTCCGACATTAAAGAAATGCCAATTGAAGAAGCAAAAAAAACCGGAGCGATGGCATTGTTCGGTGAAAAATATGGCGATGTAGTGCGTGTTGTTACGTTTGAGAGAAGCTATTCCGTTGAATTGTGCGGGGGAACCCATGTAAAAAATACTTCACAAATAGGAATTTTTAAAATTGTTTCGGAAGCTGCTGTAGCTGCAGGAATAAGAAGGATTGAAGCAATTACCTCAATAAAAGCAGAAGAATTTTTAAACTCACAACTCCAGTTAGTAAATAATCTTAAGGAATTATTAAAAAATCCGAAAGACCTTACTAAGAGTATTCAGAATTTACTGGAGCAAAATAACGATTTGCAAAAGCAAGTGGATGCATTGATGCGGGAGAAAGCAAAATCGCTAAAGGCTGATCTTAAAACAAAAGTAACCAGTATAAATAATATCAACTACATTGGCCAAAAAGTAGAATTAAATTCTGCCGATGCTTTAAAGGATATGGTTTTTGAATTGCGAAGCGAAATACCGGATCTGTTCCTGGTATTAGGCTCAACCATTAATGGTAAACCAAGTATTACCGTAGCACTGACGGACAACTTAGTAAAAGAAAAAAACATGAACGCCGGAAATATCGTTCGCGAATTAGCCAAGGAAATAAAAGGCGGCGGCGGCGGGCAAGCATTTTATGCAACTGCGGGTGGTACCGACATTAATGGATTAGACAACGCTATTAAAAAAGCGATGGCCTTGCTTCAATAAAAAATTACTTAGTTAATTTTCTGAAACCGATGAACACTACTTTGATTAGCTGGTGATTCAACTCTTAAGTAATATGAGCCGCCGTTTAGTTGAGTAATGTTCAAATAAACTACACCTTTTTCATTATCCAATTTCAATTGCTGAACCTTTTGTCCGACTAAATTATAGATGACAATCCTTGCCTGAGAAAAATTTTCTTCCAGATCATATTTAACTGCAATTATTTCTGATGCAGGATTTGGATAAATAGAAACTGCATTTTTTATTGCCCCATTTTTGGCTATACCTGCTGTTGATGTAACAGCTATATAAACGTTCGTTGAATCGGCAATGGGCGAACCGCCGCAAGTTGGAGGATCAGTCGCGAAATTTACTCTTCTTATAATATACCCAATTTTATAATTACCTCCTGCAAGTGGCGCTAACGTAATGGTATCTATTGAACTGCAGCTTTGCGAAATAAGACTATCGTCATGGCATGCATCAATATATATTTCACCTGTTGTGGGTGTGGTAATCAATTTGCCCAACATAGAACATGAATGAGTAGAAAATGTTTTATAACCGATGAGCTTTATTGAATCAGAATCAGTTGGATTAGCAGGGAGTACCTTAACACTATCGAGTTGCGCCCATACATTACAGGATAACAATACAGCGAGTACTAAAAAGTATTTGTGTTTCATGAAGATTGGAATTAGCGTTTATTAAAAGTAAGGAAACTGGGGGTTGAAAAAAACATTTTAGTTCCGTGTTTTTTCAAGTCTGATAGAAAAAGGCGGGATAAACCCGCCTTCATATTGCTGATAAAAAAATAACAAAACGCCTAATTCACTATAAATTTTCCTGATACAAGGATATTACCTGTATTATTTACCTGGTAAAAATACAATCCATTCGCAAGTCCTGCCCTGTTAATTATAAATTTATTGATGGGCTGGAAAGTAAAATCGAAAAAAAATCAATGATCGAAATTATTAAGCGTAAATACCAGGAATGATATCCATTACCTCAGCAAGGTAATTTTTCCAAGACGGGAATAGTACTGATTGTCCACCTCATCAATATAACTGATCTTATAAACGTAAACATCTTCCTTGCATAACTCCCCATTGAATTTCCCATCCCAGCCTTCATCCAAAAGATCGGTTTTAAACAACTCCTCGCCCCATTTATCGAAGATCATGAAGTTATAATTTCTCACGCCCATTATCTTAGGCAGGAACACGTCATTCAATCCATCACCATTCACTGTAAACGCATCCGGAATATAAGACCTGTATTCGGGTTTAATATCTATTGTCAGGCGAAAAGTATCTGTACAGCCTATACCATTCATTAATATTTGCGTTGCAACAAATTTTCCATAACGTCCATAAGTATGCATGGCGGTTCCAAAATTACAACCGTTAAGCTGGCTGCCATCCCCATAAAATAAGGAACAGTTGACCCCATTTGTACTCATATCGGTAAACGTAATATCAGGATCAAATATGGATGTTACCAATGGTGTTGCAGAAAATTCAGCATGTGGTATTTCATTCATAATTACCGCACTTGGTTTATTAAATGTGTACTCCTTATTACACCCAAAAATGTTGGTCGCCATAACTGTTACTGAAACATCATACGATCCGGTACTCAAATAAGCATGAGTTGGGTTTAAAGAATTTGATGTAGTGCCATCACCAAAAGTCCATGCGCTGCTTAAAATGTTTCCGCTGAAATGCACTGCTTTCCCAAAATCAACTTGAAAAGGAGGACAACTTTCCTGTGTTCCCATTGTAAAGCTTGTATGTGCCATGGGGTTTACCATCACATTATTAACAAAATTCTGAGTACATCCATTTTCCGAAACAGTAAGTGTAACAGAGTGTAAGCCAGGCATCATAAAATTAACTCCTGCAGGTTTTTTCAAATTAGACATAAGCGGGTTGGATCCCGGGCCAAATTGCCAGGCGTAACTTGATGCTGCTCCGCCAAAAGTACCGCCCGCAGAAAAGCTGTAAGAATTACCTTCAAGACATTGTGCAGTTGGAGATGCAAAACTGACACTTACTTTCGGCTTAAAACTTCCGGCTTCAAGAAAAATCCCCGAATCGTAAATAGCATCACCCCCATCAGCTATTGCAATTTTCACATGATATGTTTGTCCGCATTGAACTTCGGAAACAGCCTCAAACACTTTAGTAAATCCGTCATACTGAATGGTTTGACCTGGCGGGAGTTGGTTATCAAACCAAAGGGGAGAATTTAGGTTGGCATTAATGTTATCAACTGTAATAGGTAGCGTGGTCCCAGGAACAAGAGCAATATTTTTTGAATTATTTGTATAAGGTCCTGAAATACCCGGACCACTAATAAAAAATCCAACTGCATCATTATGGAAAGTATTTACAAATTCCATGTACTCTTCCGAACCAAACACGTATCTGAATTTAACAGTGTCTCCTGATGGTACAAAATCGAACTCAAGTATAGATGCATCTATTGAATAATTATGCATAAGTGAATCCATATCAGAATCACTAGATAAATTATTTATAAAGCTGGCAAAAGTACTATTGTTAGGGCCTACTGCATTTTGAATATCGCCTGTTGTTAAAATCAATCCGCTGCTTAAACCAATGTTAGAAGATGCTCCATTAAAAAATCCAATAGCATTACCCATACCACTGTATACAATGTTACTTGCAGTAACACCATTGCCAAGCAATATATTTTGCACCAATTGTGCCGGAGTGTACATGGAATTGTTCACCGTCAATTGCGCCAGTACAGGAAGACGAAGCGTACCGAAAATCAGAATAAAAACTAATAACGACTTTTTCATTTGCCCCAATATTACTTTTCAACACACAAAGCATTTTATTATATACTTGAATGTCGGAAAATTTGCGGGGTACTTCAATAACTAACTAACAAAAGGCGGGATTTATTGTATAACCGGTAAAATAAACCTTAAATTAATTTACCTGAGCAAGGCAACTCTTCCAAGGTGAGAGTAATATTTATTATCCACCTCATCAATATATTTGATCTTATAAACGTAAACATCCTGCTGACATGGATCACCTTTAAATGTGCCATCCCAACCGTGATTTAAACTATTTGTTTCAAAAATCTTTTTACCCCAGCGATCAAAGATCGAGAAATCATAATCGCGAACCCCCATTATACTTGGCGCAAATATTTCATTTAAGCCATCGTTATTAATGGTAAACGCATTAGGAACAAAATACCTGTACTCCGGTTTTATTTCAATGTCAAGCCTGAAAGTATCTGTGCATCCTGTACCATTCATCAATATTTGCGTTGCCTGGAACATACCGTATGTTGAATAAGTATGTGTGGTTGTTCCAAAATTACAACCCGAAAAAGTATTTCCATCACCGAATAAAAGTGAACAGTTTATACCATTACTGCTTAGGTCTGTAAATGTTATTTCAGGTTCAAAGATCGAAGTAACAAGAGGATTAGCCGAAATCTCTGCATGCGGTATTGGGTTTACAGTAACTGCATTCGGGATATTAAAATTGTACCACTTGTTACAGCCAAATGCATTGGTCGCAAGCATTGACACAGAAACATTGTAAGAACCAATATTTACATATGTATTTGTTGGTGTCGATAACGTAGATGTATTACCATCGCCAAAGGTCCAATTGTAATTTAATATTCTTCCCGCTGGATTACTGTTATCTTTAAACACCACAGTAAAAGGCGGACAACTTGTTAAAGGAGCCATATTAAAAGTTGCTGTTGCCATCGGATTAACGGTTACGTTACTCACATAACTTCCGACGCAACCATTCTCATTAATCGTAAGTGTAACGGTATGTACGCCTTGTGTTAAAAAATTAACTCCGGCCGGATTTTGATCATTTGAAATAGGAGGATTTGATCCCGGACCAAATTGCCAGGTAAAATTTGTTCCGGGTCCGCCTTGAAAAGCCCCGCCTGCTGCAAAATTATATGCGTTGCCTTCTAAACATTGAGAAGGTGGCGGCACAAATGAGGGTTGAAGCAATGGATCTATTTTAAAAACCGAATATGAAGTATCTGCACATGTTAAACCCGGACTTGCAATTAACATAACAGTATATGTTCCCGGAGCGCTATATGTCCATGCAGGTATTACAAGGCGGGAAGTATCATTGGTTGCGGCAGGATCACCGAAATCCCAACGATAGCCATTCGCATTCATACTTTGATTTGAAAAATTTACAGTAAATCCGAAACAAAAAGTTTGTTGTGATGGAACAGCTGAAACAGTAACATTAGGGCAATTGGTAACATTAAATTGAAAGTCCCTTTTATTTGTACTTAACAACACTCCCTGCCTGTATTCCTTAACACAAACTCCTACTACCCACTGCCCTATCATGTTGGGAGTTCCCGTTAACAAACCTGTAACAGGGTCAATGGTCAATGCAGGGTTTGCACTCATGGGGTAGCTTCCGCTATAGCCGGCTGCTCCGTCAAATGGAACAAGCCCATAAGGTGGTGCTGCAGGTGGCACAGGCATTGGGCTTGCCGCAGTTGCTCCATCATAAGGATCACACAATTCATACGCCAATGAATCACCATCGGGATCAGTGGCAGAATGATCGAAAACCAAGGGCAATCCGGCACATAAAAAAAGCGGTGGAAAATTATTGTAATGAGGTGCGCTGTTGCAGCTTACTGTTGCAGGATCAGGAATAAATCCCATATAGGTTGCTCCCACATTCCCGGGATTCACCAGGTTTAAAATAGTATTGTTTCTACAGCAGCGTTGGTAAGCAAGATAGTATCCTCCGGCAAGCGGCGGTAAATTTACATTGCCAACATAAATCGCTTCTTCTACACAAACATTTGCAGGCGCTACATAACAAGGATTATTGAGCGTAACAGGAAGAGGTGTTGATCCGGGAAGAGGCAGCATCAGAGTAGTAATCAAAGTGCCATTCGCATCATATACCCCAACAGCAGCAGGATTATCAAATGGGGCCTGACCGTTTATGCAATCACGATAAACCTTTAAAGTAACCTCATAATCATTATTCCCCAGGCATTTATAATAAATTTCACCTCCAACTATATGCGTAGCAAAACAAGGATGCCCTAAAGCGAGGAGGAATAAACTTACCGAAACAATTACTTTTTTAAAATTCACGGCTCTATAAAAAACAAGTACTATATTATTGTTAACCCCTCAATAATCCTATTTGTACTGTATAAATGGTATTATCCATTACATAAGCGGTATTTGCCAATAAGATATGGGGAGTTCTAAAAATAGAATGTTAAAAACAATCTAATAAAATCGTATCTA
>CAZQIC010000079.1:0-21608 GCA_964593555.1 uncultured Bacteroidia bacterium
AGGTCTGGCACCTGCATTACTTTTAGGATTGGGCTTGCTATATATTATCTCTAAAGGTAGTTTCTCTCCATAACGTTCCTTAAGTTTTTCCTGAACAATTTTGTTTGTTAAATCAAAGTCTTTTAATTGCTCAAGTTTTCCAATCTCAATATCTGCACCTTCCTTATATATTTTCCATACTAATTCAGAGCAGTAAATTCGATCATTTGACCAACCAAAATAAATATCATAATCTTTACCATTAAACTCTTGTCCCACACTTTTCATTTTCTCAAGTATTTTCGGTGTCAAAACAATCCTAGCATTTTTTAGTCGCTTTATTACATAATGCTTATCTACTCCACGTTCGATCCAGCTTTCTAATGGTGTAAGCTTAACTGGTTGTACGGCTTCATACACCATATAACTGTCTCCCACTTTGTAAATAACACCAACGTGACTATATTTTGAATGTGTTGCGGCCTGAATTGCTTTACTTTGTGCCGATTTGCTGGTTTGAAAAATGATATCACCGTCTTGAATTCCGGACTCAATTTTTACAATAGCTGCTGTGTCTACCTTTTTTGCTCCCTCTTTACAAGAAAACATTAAAGTAACCAAAGCCAATATAAACACTTGTCCTATTCTCATTTTACTTCGAAATACAGTGTTCGGTTAAATTAGTTTAGGTTTTGGAGTTCGCGTTAAGTGCGCTATTACCACTTGACTTTATTATCCCACCAAGGGCCGCCAAATGCAGATACATCTCCCTGAGCCCACTTTTTAAAACTGTCATTTTCAGGCTCCAATAAACAAAGAAGTCGAAAAGCGATTAACCTAGCCCAAAATGGGAATTCACTATAATATTTATCAAACATAGTACGTAACATTACTTCGATGTCTTCGGCTGGACTTCCAGTTAAAGCTTCTATATATAGATCATTTGCGGCCAGTAAATTTTTACAATTATCTAAATCAAATGACATTATTTTTTCAGCTGCAACTAATACCTTATTTTCTTCCACAAATTAAAATTTCAATGAATTAAACTCGAAACTTTGAACTTTTTAACTTTATACTATATTTAAACTAAAGATTCCCTGTCCTCCCCCCATCAACCGGAATATTAATCCCACTAATATAAGCCGCCGCGGGCGAAGCCAGGAAAGCCACAGCGGCAGCGACCTCAGAAGCATCTGCAAATCTATTTAAAGGAATTTCGGATAACATTTCATGTTCGAGTACTTCTTTACTTTGGTTTGTTTTCTGAGATTTATTTTCGATAATTGAAGTAAGACGCTGCGTTTTTGTTGCGCCTGGCAAAACATTGTTTACTGTAATTCCAAATTGCCCCAATTCCAATGAAAGTGTTTTAGACCAATTGCCAACAGCTGCACGAATAGTATTAGATACGCCTAAACCTTTTATTGGCTGCTTCACTGAAGTACTGATAATGTTTATTATTCTTCCATAACCGGAAGTTTTCATCCCATCAACAACAGCTTGCACCATGATGTGATTACACAATAAATGATTGGAAAATGTTTGAGTAAATTCTTCCAGCTTTGCATTTATAATCGGGCCGCCTGCAGGGCCGCCTGTATTGTTCACTAAAATATTTATCGGCCCATTTGATGCAACAAATTTTTCAACCGTTGATTTTAATTCATCCGGTTTTGTAAAATCCGCAACCAGGTAATTATGCTGCTGACCCTTTGTTGAATCCAACTCCTTTATTGATTGCTTTAGCGAATCTTCATTACGGGCAACAAGAGTTACTGATGCACCTAATGATGCGAGTTCAATAGCCGTAGCCTTACCAATGCCCTGTGTACTTCCGCAAACAATTGCCTTTTTCCCTTTTAAATTTAAATCCATAATACAAAGTTAAACTCTTATTCCTATAACTAAAATATCATCTGTCTGAGGTCTTTCACCAATGGTCCAGTTTTCAATAGTACTTGTCAAAATCCTTCTTTGGTCATCTAATGATTTTTTACTTACACTTACCAATAACTCCTTGAATCGTTTTGTAGTAAATTTTTTATCCTTCTCTCCACCGAACTGATCTGCATAACCATCAGAAAAAATATAAAACATATCGTCTTTAAATATTTTGATCTTGTTATTTATGAATACCTGATCATAAGCGCTGTGGCCACCAATTGAAGCTTTTGTGGAACTATATTCGTATAATATGCCATCTCTTACAAGATAAAGGGGCCTGTTTGCTCCCGCATATTGCAATTCGCTTTTATCCAAATTGAATAAGCATAAAGCAATATCCATTCCATCCCTGACCATCGGATTACTTTCACTTTTATTTTGTCCCACTTTTGACAGAAGGCTCTTGTGAACATCCTCTAAAATCTCACAAGGGATACTTAATTTCTTTTTTTCAACCGCATCATCTAAAAGATTTTTATTTATGATGGTCATGATGGCCCCCGGTATCCCATGCCCGGTACAATCAGCCGCAGCCACCAATGAGCCTTCCGAAATTTCCGCTGCCCAATAAAAATCACCACTGACAATATCTTTAGGATTAAAAACACCAAATGAATTCGGAAGAATCTTCTTCATTCTTTCATTGGAAATCTGAAATGCACGTTGCAGATGTTTTGCGTATTCTATACTTGAAACAATTTCGCGATTCGCTTCTTTTAATTCTACATTTTTCAATCTTTCAATCTCCGTTTCCTGCCTCAAACTCATCTTCTCAAGTTCCAATATTCTTTCAGATTGTTCCTTTTCTCGCTTTTTATTAAGAGCCTCTCTATGTTTAAGAGAATATTCCCATGCTAATTTATATTCTTCATTTAGCGCATACGCATTTGATAAAAAAAGAAAAATATATTCCAGCTCTGATTCATAATTGCCATTCGTAGAGATCTGGAGGGCATCTTCTAAAAGCACAATCGCCTCTCTCGGTCTTTTTTTCTCAATTAGCGTATTTGCCTTTCCTTTCAAAGAAAAAAATCTTGACACTTCATACATATTGTTATTCAACAAGATGCTTCTGTCATAACAATCGATCGCCTGATCAAAATTCTTCAGATCGTGATAAACGTTTGCAAGACTATTAAGTGTAAGGATGACTATTCGCACAAAATTATTTTTTTCACCTATACTCAACGCTTTTGAAAAAAAGGCGAGCGCTTTATCGTATTCCTTTGTGGTATAATAACACCCTCCCAAATTACTTAGTGTATGGGCAAGTATAAGTTCGTTTCCTGAACCTTCAGATAGTTTAGCTCCAAGAGAATAATACTCTATGGCTGACTCATGCTTTTGTGAACGCGCATATGCGTGGCCAATATTTATATTGGTCTGGATTTGATTACCGACTGAAGCTTGAGAATTTGAAATGATTTTTTGTTTGGCCTCAAATAAATACTCAAAGGCTTTGTCATGTTGACGCTCAAGGCTGTAATAATTCCCAAAAGAATTCAGAACAACTAGCTCGCCTTCCAAATCATTCAAGGATTTATACAAATCCAGAGCTTCAATTAACATTTGAATGATCGTATCGAATTTAATCTCACCTTGCTTCAATTTTACCACCCCAACAAGGCAATCGGCAACTCCTTTTCTACTTTCAATCTTTCTTGAAACGACAAGAGCTTCGTCTAATAATTGCAATGCCCTTGATGCGTCGTCGACAGAAATATTTTTCGACAATGCAATAAGTGCTTCAATTTTTTCCTCTCCATCAACGAGAGAATGGATGCTATTCTCCAGGTTTTTTATTACCATGCTCATTCCCGGTAAATTTAATCTTTGTTAATGAAATCATTCTAATTTATCAGGCTAATTTTATATCTTGTACTATCCCTAATAATGAAACAATGAGTGTAAGACGTCCTTTCAACTTTAAAAAATGGATCGATGAAAATCGCCACCTACTTAAACCTCCCGTAGGCAATAAAGTAGTATATGAAAATACAGAATTCATTGTAATGGTAGTTGGCGGGCCCAATGCCCGCAAAGACTATCATTTTAATGAAAGCGAAGAGTTTTTTTATCAGCTCGAAGGCGATATAGAAGTAGGTATACAGGAAGATGGTAAAGCAGTAAACGTTCCTATTAAAGAAGGAGATATATTTTTACTTCCTCCAAGAGTACCGCATAACCCTAAAAGAGGTGCCAATACAATTGGATTGGTAATGGAACGTAAGCGGCAAGACAATGAACAAGACGGATTGATGTGGTTCTGTGAAAAATGCAATAACAAACTTTTTGAAAAAAAGTTTAAGCTTACTAATATCATGACCCAGTTCCAGGAAACATTTGCTGAGTTTTATGGTAGCGCAGATCTTCGGACATGTAAAAAGTGCGGACATGTGATGGAGCCGCCGGTTTCCACTAAGTAGTTCTGAGTTGCGTGTACTGAGTTGTCTGTAAAATGAAAAGCTATACTGAATTAAATGTTTGGAGAGAGGCTCGGGCTTTAGTTAAAGTCATATATCTCGCTTCTTCAACTTTCCCTCCTGAAGAAAAATACGGATTAATATCACAACTAAGAAGATCCGCCATTTCTGTTCCTTCAAATATTGCGGAAGGCATTGGCAGAAATCACGTTAAAGATTCAATTCAGTTTTTATATATTGCGAAAGGATCATTGAATGAATTGGAAACACAAATTTATCTCTGCCTAGACTTAGACCTTTGCACCCAAGAACAAACAAATTCCATTTTTGAAAATATTATTACAGTGAGAAAACTTTTAATTGGTTTTATAAAATATATGGAAACTAAGAAATGAACAGAACACTCAGCACTCAGCACTCAGCACTCACAATTGATATACATACTCACATTTTACCAGAACATATTCCGAATTGGAAAGAAAAATTTGGTTATGGAGGATTTATTCGTTTAGATCATCACAAGCCTTGCTGTGCGAAGATGATGATGGATGATAAATTTTTCAGAGAAGTGGAAGATAATTGCTGGAGCGCTGAAACAAGAATGAAAGAATGTGATGGGCATCATGTGGATGTGCAGGTATTATCCACTGTTCCAGTTATGTTTAGCTACTGGGCAAAACCAAAAGATTGCCTGGAACTTTCTCAATTTTTAAATGATCATATCGCAGGTATAGTTCAGAAATATCCTAAACGTTTTATCGGGCTTGGAACTATTCCATTGCAAGCGCCCGAAATAGCGATTAAGGAATTGGAACGCTGCAAAAAAATTGGCTTAGCAGGAATACAAATTGGATCTCACGTAAACGATTGGAATTTAAATGATGCTAACCTCTTCCCTATTTTCCAGGCATGTGAAGAGATGGGCATGAGTGTGTTCGTTCATCCGTGGGACATGATGGGACAAGAAAAAATGCAGCGCTATTGGCTACCTTGGCTGGTAGGCATGCCTGCCGAAACATCATTGGCAATTTGTTCGATGATATTTGGAGGGATATTTGAAAAACTTCCAAGATTGCGTGTTGCATTTGCACATGGAGGTGGTTCATTCCCTTCTACTATAGGACGTATTGAACATGGTTTTGAATGCAGACCAGATTTGGTTGCTATTGACAATAATGTTAACCCAAGAAATTATCTTGGCAAATTCTGGCTCGATAGTTTAGTACATGATATAAAGATGCTTGATTACGTTGTGGATCTTGTTGGTGCTAACCGCATTGCTCTTGGATCTGATTATCCTTTCCCATTGGGAGAAAATGAACCAGGCACATTGATTCGCTCAAGCAAATACGATGACATAACAAAAGAGCTTTTGTTATCTGGCGCAGCATTGGAATGGCTTCAGATAGATAAAAAATTATTTACTTAATCTCATCCCCTTTGCAAGAATATTTTGAGGCTGTTTTTTCTTGCATTCATTTACGATAAGCTTGAGCTTTTTTGTATGTGACATCTGCAAATGATCGGTTTTCTATTTTACTCTCCAGCCAGGAAATAAAATCAAAATAATTGAGCACCGCACTCTCTTTTATATCTTCAGCTGCCTCTGTTATTTCCATTTTTAACTGCTTAAATGCAGAATGTGTACTGGCAGAATTATTCAAACGTTGGACTTTTGTACGAATAAAATTTAGAAGTATTTTTTCCGTTTTGTATAGCATATTCTTTTTAGAAAGAAAACGATAAGTACTCTTGATTGAATATTCAACCAAGTCAATTTTCCCCATTTCATAATGAATAATCAACCTTAGAATACGGGCGAAAGATTGAAAATCACTTCTTACATCCAACGCCAGCTCGTTAATTATTTTACCAAGCCAATAATTGGCTTCTTTATAGTTTTCTTTCAAAAACTTAAGCACCGAAATGTTATAATATATTGTTACCTCATCAGCCTTATCCACGATCTTATTTTTCTCCAGACTTTCAATAATACGGTCCGCAATTTTCTCGGCAGCATCTATTTGAACTAAATTAATTCGTATTACCAGTTCATTACTAAAGGCAGCATATATGATTTTATTTTTTAATGTATCAGACGAAGTATCAATAGCATTCAGTTTTTCAACAATGTGAATAACCTCTTCGTATTGAAATAACCTCCGGTTGATGAGTGCATTATTTTTTAATGCAATAAAGTATTCAAAAGGTAAATTACTTCTCATTATTGGAAAGTGATCAAACGTTGAAATTTGATTATTACTGTATTGCAAGGCCTTATCAAAATTATTTTTTGTAAAATAATATGTAATATAAACTGTGAAGTAGTGGTTCTTAGCAAGAAATGATTTTGCTTTCTCTTCAGAAGAAAATAAAGGATTCCGAATCATTTGTTCATACTCATCAGCCTGATCTTCTGTTCTTACAAATCCAGATTTTCTTCTTTTTTTATAAATTACATTTATCAATCTGCTGTAATCATTATAATTCCTCCATTTAGCTGCAGCATCGTCAAGCTGTGAGTACACCTCATTTATTTGTTCCATTGTTACTCCGGAATAAGCCTTGTTCTGGAATAATTTCATTTTCCAGTTTAGAAATTCAGAAAGCATCAGATGCTTTTCAAAATTTAAAGACTGTTGAATTCCTTTTTCCACAATTTTCTCACATTGATCAAAAAGACTTTTGTTATACAATATTTCTAGCCGATGCAGCATACTCTGCAATTCGGAATCTACACTTGAGTGGTATAACTCCAGTGATCGCAGAATTAGATTGTATAAATAATTTTTAGCAACCCAAAACTGATTTGTAAGTGGTTCACCTTTAAATAAATCAAGTAATTTTTTCTCGTCATACGTTTTTTGATTCTCTATTGCATCATAAATACGAACGTAATTATTTTGCCCCCCTTTTATATGAAACTGACTAAACTTTTTGAAATAGGTTTTTTCCGTCCTTTTAAGAGACTTTATAAGATTAAAAAGATCCTCAGATTGTTTCATTGAATATTACGTAAATATATCATTTTTATCCAAAAAAAACAATAATTAGGCCATAAATGTATAAATGAATACTACGAATTTAAGATGTTATATTCGCTGTTTTGTGGTAATAAAGGCATTTTTAAATAAGCGAAAACTCATGAAAAATAACTGCCTACAGATCATAAAATTTCTACTTTGTTTAATTGCATCGCCATCACTTTCATTTTCCTCAAATACATTTATCGAAAACAAGGGACAAGTTTGTGATAACCATAATAACCCTCACCCTGAAATATTATTTTATGCTCAACAACACGGGACAAATGTTTTTCTTCGCAACAATGGATTGAGTTATGTTTTAGAAAAACCTGCAATGTCAGAAAATAAAGAGAACCTTATTCCAAATGAAAATGAAGTTGATAAATTCGGTCATCGCATTGACGTTGATTTTATTAATGCTAAGCAAGACCCTGCGATCATTTGCGAGAAAACATCAGCGCATTATTTTAATTATTACTATGAGCAATGCCCTTCCGGAATAAGCAATGTGAAATCATTTGAAAAAATAATTTACCAAAATGTTTACAGCAACATTGATGTTCACTTTTACAATAACGCTGGAAAAGGATTTAAGTATGATCTTATGGTTAATCCGGGAGGTAACCCCAACGATATAAAATTAAAATATAACGGTGCTGAGAAATTAAAAATTGAAAATGAAAAATTAATAATAGAAACGAGTTTGGGAGAATTAATAGAAAGTATTCCAAAAGTTTACCAGGAAGTTGATGGAGTAATCATCGATGTAAAAGCAGAATACGTATTAAACGGAACAACCGTAAACTTTAAACTTTCAAACTTCCGAACTGATGTCCCATTAGTGATAGACCCCTGGGTAACTTATCTCGGAGGCAGCGGGGCCGATCAATCGTTTGGGCTGGACGTAGATAACAACGGCAATGCAATCGTGGTCGGCCAAACTGCATCAACGGTATTTCCTTCGAGTGTTGGCGCTTTCCAAGCCGTTTACGGAGGAAATAACGACGCTTTTATTTCTAAACTCAATGCGAATGGAAATTTATTGTTCACTACCTATTATGGCGGAAATCAAAATGATGTTGCAAATGGAGTGATTGTAAATAATAGTGGAGATATTTTTATCGCCGGCACTACATTATCAACAGGATTAAGCACAGCTGGTTCTCTACAACCCGTTAAAGGAACAGGCAGTGACATTTTTATTGCAAAATTTAACTCGGCTGGCGTACGGCAGTGGGCAACATATTACGGAGGTATTACAAATGACCTTGGGATTTCCATTGAAACAGATTCAAATGGGGATATAATCGTTACAGGCCAAACCGGAGGATCGTTACCAGGAACAGCAAGTGGATTTCAACCAACATACGGTGGTGGAACAATAGATGCATGTGTAATAAAAATTAATGCGGCCGGAACATCATCATCATGGGCAACATACTATGGCAGCACTGGTGCGGAAATTTCTTCCGAGGTGGATATAGACCGCTCTAATAATATTATTGTAATTGGCAGAAGCTCCTCAAATAATTTATCTACAACTGCAGGATGCGCTCAATCCATTTATGGTGGAGGAGCAAACGATGCTTTCGCAATAAAACTAAATACATCAGGTGCAAGAATATGGTCGACATACCATGGCGGATCATTTGATGAATATGGAATGGGGATTGCAGCGGATGCAAATGACGATGTGATCATTTCAGGACTGAGCTCCTCTACAAACCTCCCGGTTTCTACTGGGTGTTATCAGTCAAATTACGTTGGTGGAGGAGATGGATGCGGCTACATTTGTAAGTTGGATAAAAACACTGGCGCAATAATCTGGTCAACTTATTACGGGACATCAGTATGGGGTGTGGAAGTTTATGGTGTAGCCGTGGACAAAGCAAACAATTACATCTATGTGAGCGGTGGGGCTTACGGAAATAGCATTCCAACTACATCATGTGCTTACCAGCCTGTAAATGGAGCGGGAAGCTCGTTAACCTATTTACAAAGCATTATCGCAGAAGATTTTTTTATTGCGCGATTTGATGATCAGAATGGTTATCAATTATGCAGTACATACATTGGCGGCCCGGGACATGATGATGGCTCATTTACTATTGGCGGAAGAATTGCCATAAATAATTATGATGTATATATTACCGGAAAAGCGGCCACCGGATTTCCGACTACAACAGGTGCATATCAAAGAAATTTCGGAGGAGGAAGTGGCGATGCTTCCGTTACAAAAATATGTGGATTCAGTTGCGGAGAGAATCGGATCACAACAAATTTTTCTTCTTCAACAAATTCCAGCTGCAAAAATCGTCCTATTGATTTTACAGACCTAAGTGTTTTGTGCGATACAGCAAACACCCAATGGAAATGGACATTTTTTGGCGCATCGCAACAAACCTCAACCTTAAAAAATCCTACGGCAATTACCTATCCGAACATCGGAACGTTTGATGTAAGGCTAATTGTAATTACTCCCTGTGGAACAGATTCAATATTAATTCCAAATTACATTACAATTACCTCCCCTACTGCAATTATCACTTCTATAACAAACGTAAAATGTTTTGGTGAGAATAATGGTGGAGCATCCGTTGGAGTTATTGGCGGCCAGGCACCATTAAGTTATCATTGGTCTGTGCCCGGAAATACAAACAGTGACATTTCAGGATTACCATCAGGAACATATAGTGTAATAGTAACGGATAATATAGGATGCACTTCTTCAACAACTGCTGCCATCACACAACCACAATTGCTTACCACAACAGTTGCAATATCATCTACTATATCCTGCTATGGCGGCAACAATGGCATTATTGGTTCTCTTGCTTCAGGTGGAACTGTGCCTTATAACTATTTGTGGAGCAATACTGCCAGTACAGTAAACATCACTGCATTAAGTGCAAACACATACTCGCTTACAATTACAGATGCTTACGGATGTTCCGCGAACAGTAATACCGTTATAATGAATGAGCCGATTGCTGTTGGAGCGATAATAAACCCAACAGATGCGTTATGTAATGGCGACTCTACAGGCAGCATTTCTGCTTCGGGCACTGGCGGTGCAGGAGGATATCAATTTTATTGGTCAATAAATGCAACTACTAATAGTATATCAACATTGGCCGCAGGAATTTATTCGCTTACAGTTACTGATGCAAACGGATGCACCGCAATAAATAATGTGAATGTAAACGAGCCTACGTCACTTTCATTATTATTCAATACCACCGATGCTCATTGCAATCAAAATGATGGGGCTGCAAGTGTTAATCCTTCGGGGGGTGTTGGTGGATTCACCTATAGCTGGAATAATGGAACTCAATCATCAAACAACTCTAACATTCCCTCTGGTATCTATTCGGTTATTGTAACAGATGCAAATGGATGCACAATTACCGGATCAGCTTCTATAGCTAATATTAATGGCGTAACAGCAAGTATTTCCTCTTCAAATTCTACAACATGTTTTGGCACCTGTGATGGCTCAGCAACAGCAATATTTAACGGAGGATCCGGACCATATAGTTTTTTATGGAGCAATACTTCTACAAACGCGATCGCGACCGGGCTTTGCGCGGGAACTTTTTCAGTGGTTGTTACAGATGGGAACGGATGTTTTGATCAAAAGACAATTCAAATATCATCTCCAAATGCTCTCAGTGCAATTAACACACTTACCAATACCACCTGCTATAACCTTAATAATGGCAGCCTAAACATAAACGCGAATGGCGGAACCGCTCCTTATACATTTCATTGGTCAAATTCAAATAGTCCAAACTCCTCTCAAAATAATCTTCCGGCAGGATTATATTCATGTACTATTACTGATGCAAATCAATGTACTATCACCACTAACCTCAACATTGTTTCTCCTCCTCAGTTAATTGTCAATATTACTCCTCCTATTCAAGTATGTATTGGAAACAATACTAATTTGTCGTGCCAGGCAAATGGTGGTACTCCTACTTATAATTATTCCTGGTCGACCGGACAATTAAACAAAAATATTTTAGTCGCCCCTTCATTAAACAGCACATACAGCATCACTATAACAGATGCAAATGGATGTACTGTTACAGAAACCTTAAATGCTTTTGCACATCCACTTCCAGTAGTTTCTTTTAGTGCTGACAAACAATCAGGCTGTTCAGAACTATGTGTAAATTTTACAAACACCACTTTAAATTCACAAAGTGCAATATGGAATTATGGAAATAACCCTTCTTCGAACACAGGAACACATTGCTATAATGATCCGGGATCATACAACGTCTCATTAACCGTAACAGACAATAACGGCTGCATTAATACTGCAACTCAAAATAATTACATCACTGTATTTCCAAATCCCCTGGCAAACTTTAGTTCCTCAGCCAACCCAACGCTATTAAACAATACTGTTTATTTTACCGATCAATCAATTGGAGCAACACAATGGAGCTGGAATTTTGGCGATGTAATAAGCTCATACAGCACACAACAAAATCCTTCACACCATTATGCTGCACCTGATACCGGTTCATATAAAGTAACTTTAATCGTTTCAAATCAGTTTGGCTGTATGGACAGCATCTTCGACTTTATAAAAATCACTACAGATTTTACCTTCTACGTCCCAAATACATTTACCCCAAACGGAGATGGAGTAAATGATCTATTTTGTCCTGTTGGAACCGGCATCGACCAGAAACAATACGAGTTGGTAATATTTGATCGCTGGGGAAACCTGATCTTTAAATCTGACAACCCTGCCATTGGATGGGATGGTCGCGCGAATGGTGGAACTATGATAGCCCAACAGGACGTGTATGTGTGGAAAATCAATGTAGCCGGATCAAATACCGGCAGAAAAAGATATACCGGAAATGTGAACCTGATAAAATAATCAGGACCCGGATTAAAGAATTTCACTATCATTTTATTATCTTTCGTAGCAAAATTTATTTTATGCAACGCACGATAATATTTATAAGCTCACTTTGTTTGTTTTTATTTTCTTGCAAATCTTCTGTCGTGTTCAACAAAGTGGTGATCAACGACAATTACTCCATCGCTATCCCTTCATATCTTAAGGCATCTTCGGGTATGCACGAACGCGCTTCCTCACAATACGAGAATACAGAAAGAGAATTTTATTTGCTGGTAATCGACGAATCAAAAGCCGATATGCAGGCTTACGACCTGGATTATGATATTGACACTTATTATAAAAATATAGTATCGACACCATTTAAGGATTTTGTAAAGGGCGGCAAAATAAGTATTCCTGGTAGACAAGAGATCAACGGAGCAAAAGCATTGATCACAGAAATAGAAGGTGAAGTAAAAAACGAGAATATCTTTTATAAACTGGCAATCATTGAAACACAAAATAAATTTTACCAGGTTGTTGTTTGGACCCGTGCAGATCAAAAAGAAAAATATGCAGAAGACATGATGACCATCATTGAATCTCTACAGGAAATTTCTGATAGTACAAAAAGTAATTAGATCGAAATCCCCAATTCTTTCAATTGGTTTTGATCAATTGCAGATGGAGCATCGATCATCACATCGCGGCCTGAATTGTTTTTGGGGAAAGCGATAAAATCACGAATAGAATCAGAACCGCCAAAGAGCGAACATAGTCTGTCGAAACCCAGCGCGATACCGCCATGTGGAGGGGCACCGTATTCAAAAGCATTCATTAAAAACCCGAATTGCTCCTGTGCTTCTTTTGGAGTGAATCCTAAACATTCGAACATCTTTTGTTGCAGTTCTTTATTGTGTATTCGAATAGAACCTCCACCTATTTCCACTCCGTTGATAACCATATCATAAGCATTAGCCCTTACTTTTCCCGGATCAGATTCAAATAACAACATATCTTCATTTAATGGCGAAGTGAATGGATGGTGCATAGCAGACCACCTGTTTATTTCCTCGTTCCATTCCAACAAAGGAAAATCAACTACCCACAAACAGGAAAATTTATTTTTATCCCTTAAGCCCAAACGTGTTCCCATTTCTAAGCGAAGTTCACTGAGTGCTTTGCGTGTTTTATTTGTCTCCCCCGCCAACACCAACATAAGATCTCCGGGTTGCGCATTAAATGCAGCAGCCCATTTTTTCAGTTCTTCTTCGTTATAAAATTTATCTACCGATGATTTTAATGTTCCATCGGAATTATACCGAACGTAAACCAAACCGGTTGCGCCTACTTGGGGCCGCTTTACAAATTCCGTTAATTCATCCAACTGCTTACGTGTATATTCTCCACCGCCTTTGGCGCAAACACCAACGACTAATTGTGCATCATCAAAAACTTTAAATCCTTTTCCACTCACAATATCTACATCCCCCGTCCTGCGGACACCCCCTTCCAAGGGGGACTTCAACTCAACGAATTTCATTTCGAAACGCGTGTCAGGCTTATCGTTGCCATAATATTTCGCTGCATCAGCGTATGTCATATGCGGCAATGCAGGTATATCAATTCCTTTAACAGTTTTAAAAAGATGTTTCGTTAATCCTTCGAACATGGAAAGAATATCTGCCCGCTCAACAAAACTCATTTCGCAGTCTATTTGAGAAAATTCAGGTTGTCTGTCGGCACGCAAATCCTCATCTCTGAAACATTTCACAATCTGGTAGTAGCGGTCAAAACCTGCCACCATTAGTAACTGTTTAAATGTTTGCGGTGATTGTGGCAAAGCATAAAATTGCCCTTGGTTCATTCTCGATGGCACCACAAAATCACGCGCACCTTCGGGGGTTGATTTGATCAGTACCGGGGTTTCAACTTCTAAAAATTTTTGTTTGTCTAAATAATTTCTTGTTTCTAAGGCCAAACGATGGCGCAATTCTAATCCTTCACGCACAATATTTCTACGCAAATCCAGGTAACGATATTTCATTCTTAACTCCTCTCCTCCATCTGTTTCGTTCTCGATAGTGAATGGCGGAGTTAAAGAGCCATTTAATATTTCAATTTTTTCTATCAGGATCTCGATCTCTCCTGTTGGCATCTTTAAATTTTTACTGCTTCTTTCCGCAACTTTTCCTGAAGCTTTTACTACAAATTCTCTACCCAGTTTTTTCGCCTCCTCAAACAAAGCAGGATTTGAATCCACATTAAAAACAAGCTGCGTAATTCCATACCTGTCACGCAAATCGACAAAAGTCATAGCCCCTAATTCGCGCGTGCGCTGTACCCATCCACAAAGGGTAACAACTTCACTCACATTTTTTATTGTCAATTCCCCGCAGGTATTTGTACGTAACATATAATTAATTTAAGAATTTAGATTTATGAAGGCAGATTTTAAACTAATTGTAAAATTAAGAATTAAAAATTACCCCCATTAAATGTCGACAAAAATTCCTGAGTTGATATTGATTTCACTTTGCCACAAAGGCACTAAGACACGAAGAAAAACACTAAGATTTACTCTTTGTGAACCTTTGCGCCTCTGTGACTTAGTGGCAATTGGGAAATTTGTCGGGCACCACATGTATTAATACAGTTAAACCAATTATATTTACTGTATTTCAAACATATTATGGATATTTTCACAGATGAATATTTTATGCGTGAGGCTTATAAAGAAGCGGAAAAGGCTTACGCTCTTGATGAAGTGCCCGTTGGCGCTGTTATTGTGATCGCTAATCGTATTATAGCACGTGCCCATAACTTAACAGAAAGACTTAACGATGTTACCGCACATGCAGAAATGCAGGCTATTACTGCAGCAGCCAATACACTTGGCGGTAAATACTTAAATGAATGTACTTTGTTTGTTACTCTTGAACCCTGCGTGATGTGCGGTGGAGCATTGATGTGGTCGCAAATAAATAAAATTGTTTATGGTGCTGCTGATCTTAAAAGAGGATACTCAAATATGAGTTCTTCAATTCTACATCCGAAAACAACAGCTACAGGAGGCGTTATGGGAGAAGAATGCGGATTACTATTAACGCGATTTTTTCAAGGGAAGAGGAAAATGTAATCGGTGATCAGTTATCAGTATTCAGTGACCGATTCACAGATCACCGAATACTGAATACCCAAAATTAATCCTTTACCTTTTTCTTATTCTCAACTTCTTTCATAGGCAATTCTGGATTAGCGACGTTTACAGGATTTCCGTTCAAATCCAGCTCTATCACTTCGTAACCCAATTTTTTCAGGCCCTCACCAACACTTGCTTTATCCCCCACAACCAGTATATTCACTTTATCATATTGAAGATTCTTCTTCGCCAGCCTGTTTACTTCTTCCAAACTCATTTTATTCAGGATCTCAGATTGTGTGCCAACATATTTCGGATCGAGATCATAATCAAGAATACGTTTTAAGAACCCCGCTTTATTTGAAGGTGTTTCATATTTCAGTGCCTCACTTTGTCCAACTGATTTTCTTGTAAAATCAAGCTCCTCCTGTTTCATTCCGTTATCTGCGAAGTTCTTTATCTCTTTCATAAATTCAATTACTGAACTATCAGTTGAGTTACCACGAACCCCGGCGCTTGCTGTATAGGGGCCTGCAAATTTTGAACCTGTGAAATAAGAGTGCGCTCCATAGGTATATCCCTTATCCTCTCGAAGGTTCAAGTTAATACGGCTGTTGAATGCACCACCTAATGAGTAATTCATCATTTGTGATTTATAGTACTCCCCCGTTGCATCATAAGGCATTGCCATGAACCCAATACGGATCTGAGATTGCGGAGCTTTTTCTTTGTTCACTAAATAAATCCTGGATTTATCTATCACCGGACTTTTTGCTTCAGCAGGTTTTATAACATTTTTTGCTGCCCAATTTTTCAAAAAATCTATCTTCGGAAGGATTGCTTCTTTTGAAACATCTCCAACAATAACCAATGATGTAATGGATGGAGAAAAATGGTCATTGTAATACTGTTTTACATCTTCTACAGAAAGCACTTTAACTGTTGCCTCTGTTCCATCTGTAGGGATCCCCATTATATGATCGTTACCATATAGTAATCTATTGTATATGTTATCTGCGATCGCAACAGGTGAAGTTACACGGTTGGCTATACCTTCCAATTGTTGTTTCTTAACTCTCTCGAAATCATCCTGACTAAATAAAGGAGCAAATAAAACTTCTTCCGTGAGCTTTAAGGTAGCATCCAGATTTTTTGACAATGAAGTAACGGTAATATTTATTTCTTCGTCACCTGAACTAATTCGAATAGAACTTCCCATACTCTCCAGCATTTCACTGATCTGCTCACCGGTATGTTTTTGAGTGGATTCATTTAACATATCGGCTGTAAGCGCTGCTATGCCCGCTTTTTCCTTTGGTTCAAAACGATGGCCAGCAGTAAGCGAAAGACGCAATGTTACAGTTGGTATTTCATCACTCTTTGTGCCGATAACCTTTAACCCGTTTGCAAAATTCTCTTTCCATAACGCAGGTACATTTACTATTGGATTAGGACCAGCGGTAGGTTTTGTGTGACGATCGAAATTGTCTTTTGCCTTATTGTAAGCAAGGTTTTTATACTCTGCTGCCTCGGGTGCATTTATATTTCTCTCAGGAGTTTTAAAATTATCAGGGATCGCAACGATGTCTGCTTTTCCTTTCGGATAAACAGTAAGTATTACCGCTGGTTTGCCTTTGATATATTTATTGTACACACGCAACACATCATCTTTAGTAACTTTCATGTAACGTGCATAATCCTTTTTAATATAGCTTGCATCACCTGCAAAAGTCTGATCCGCAGCTAATGTAGATGCCTTACCGCTAACGCTTCCAAGGGAATTAAAAAGTTGTGCTTCGTAATTTGCTTTGTATTTGCTAAGGTCTTCATCTTTTACACCTCTTTTTTCAAATTCCACAAAACACTCTTTTATTTTGTCATGAATATCTTTAAGCGGCACTCCCGGGAATGCTACTACATTTAGTGTAAATATTCCCGCAAGTTCCTGGCATGGATTACTCACTGTTGCCTGAACCGCTTTTTGTGTTTTTACAAATGTTTGATAGAAGATCGAATTTTTTCCACCACCTAATATATCCGACAATACATCGAGTGCAGCCTCATCATCATGACGACCCGGAACGGTTGGATAAGCATACATGGTCATTGGGAAACGGATATTATCCTCATAAGAAATGTACCTATCCTTATCCAATGTCACCGGTGTTTTAGGAATTGATTTTACTTCCGGACCACGTGGAATAGGACCAAAATATTTTTCGGCAAGCTTTACCACATCAGCAGTATTTACATCTCCTGCAACGGTGAGCACAGCGTTGTTCGGTCCATACCAGCGCATAAAAAATTTCTTCAGGTCATTAACATCAACCCTATTAAGGTCTTCAATGAACCCAATAGTTGGCCATGAATACGGATGCCCTTGTGGATATAATGCGCCGGCAATTTTTTCATGCACCAATCCGTAAGGACGGTTATCATAATTTTGTCCTCTTTCATTTTTAACGGTAGCTCTTTGCACTTCAAACTTTTTCTGTGTAACAGCATCCAATAAAAATCCCATCCTGTCAGACTCCAACCACATGGCAACTTCCAATTGATTTGTAGGAAGCGTTTCAAAATAATTCGTACGATCGGATGTAGTTGTTCCGTTCATTTGTCCACCCGCTTCAGTTACAATTTTAAAATGCTCTTCATCGGCAACGTTATCAGAACCCTGGAACATCATGTGTTCAAAGAAATGTGCGAAGCCAGAACGCCCCTCCTGCTCCCGGTAAGAACCTACGTGATACGTAACATCTAAATGCATTACAGGATCTGAATGATCCTCGTGAACAAGAATTATAAGTCCGTTAGGAAGTAAATATTTTTCATAAGGGATAACAATTTCGTTGCCCTTTTTCTCAACCTTTTCGATAAGTTTCGCTTTATTATCATCACCGGCAAATGTCAAAAGAGACGACAAAACAACAGCAGCAGTCAATAAAAATTTCTTGTTCATCATGTTTAGTGTTTATTAATACAAATGTATTAAATTATGCACAACACGACCCTGAAAGTGTGATAAAGCAGCCTAATTCAGTGATAAACGGTAGAGACTGATTGAACTCAGTGAACGTATTTAAAGGGTTTTGAAACAATGTTTACCTGGTAACCATTACATGGCCCATTTTGCGAATATTATCGTCGCCAGTGCATAAGGATTTGAAATTAACTACCCAAACATATACATCCTCCTGCGCAAGGGTACCTTTAATTTTAAAGGTCCCAGCCTTGTTTTAAACTCTGTGAATGACAAATCAAATCACCCCACCTGTTATAAATTTTAAGATCAAATTCCGTAATGTCTTCACCTTCTACTCTAAAAATTTCATTCAGGTTATCATTATTAGGAGTGAATGCATTAGGAACAAAGATTATGCCCGAAGCGGCCCCTACAGTAATTGTCATAGGAAGAACATATGTACAACCTATATTGGAGATACCCGTAACCGTATATGAAGCTACAAGGCCGGAAGGTTTTATTATTACAGTGGTAGAGTTTGGATCATTCAATCCGGATGATGGTGTCCAATGTGCTGTTTGAGCGTCTTTGATGGTAATCTGAGTTTCTCCTTCTATACAAACTGTAGTATCGCCGAGATAGTAATCAAGCGGTTTCCTTACATCCGTTATTACATCGTGTTCAACGGAATCTACTCCACAAAGTGTTGTAATTTTTAATTTAACATGGTGTGTTCCATCATAAAAACGTACGCCTGTTGGCTGAGCCAGGGAAGAAGTGGATATACTTCCATTTTGAAATGTCCATTCATAAATAATGTCTTTAGGATCGCAAGGTGTATAATTTATTGTGAAATCAACTGATGCTGAATCACAAATAGTGACCTGTGTATATGTTTGAGTAAAATCAACTGTGGCCAATGAGTTATCTCCACAACTTTTTCCACATATTTTCACCAGGGTAATATCTGCCAGATTGCCTGCATAATTTGAACAACAAGCAGAAGTTGCACTTTGATACGCATTTGCGGTAACAGGATATCCGGTGCCAAATGTTGTACTGGTCATATAAATAAACCCTTTGTACTCCGCAATACCACCCATACAATAATCTATATCATCTTCACTTGCACCACCAAGCCAGCTATTACAAACCAGAGCACCTGAATTATCATACTTAGTAAAATACTGGTCTTCTATTCCTGCAAAGTTTTTTTGGAAGGCGCATGCAAAAACTGTCATGGTCCCTACAAAGCCATCCTCGTAACTAGCGAACAGGTAAACATCATCTTTGTCATCAACACAAAGGGATGGATTGTATTCATAATCTACTCCCCCATTATAGGTTGTCCACCGCTGCGCTCCGCCGGTTGTAAAACTTGCCACATACACATCGCTGGTAAAGGCGCCGCCGAAGCTGCTACCGCCGGGAGTAGCCTGCGCTGCATTTAATACTGGCAGGTTCATTGAAGACGTATAACCCGTAAAAAATATATTATCATTTGCATCTACATCCACCGATAATCCCGTTTCAGATTCGGCTCCACCAAAATAAGTAGACCATACTGTACCCAATGAATTGTTCAATTTCAGCAACACTACATCCTCTGTAAATCCAAACCCACCACCACCAGCAAGCACATTTTGAAATGCACCAGCAGTAACGGGAAAATCTGTAGAAGCGGAACTTGATACCAGGATAATATTATTACTATGATCCTCAATAACATCACAACCCTTTATCCAGGATGATACCATTTCATCTGCTGTTCCTCCAATGTACCTGCACTTAAGCAGCGAACCGGTAGATGAAAATTTACAAATACCAATATCAGTACTTCCTCCTAACGAACTTCCGTCGGTAACAGGGAAGTCATTTGAGGATGTTACACCGGCAATAACAAGTTCGTTAGCAGAAGTAAAACATGTAGCAAAAGCTTCATCTTTAACAAACGCCGCTACCGGATCTGAGCCGCCGATTAAAGTTGCCCAGTCTCTCAAACCTGCAGAGGTAAGTTTAACCAAGAACATATCACACGTCCCGTTTAATGTTAACTGGTAACAGGCCGCACTCGTAGGAAAATCGGGAGAATAACATTTGCCGGTTATAGCAATATCACCTGCAGAATTTGCAGCAACTCCACAACCAACATCTTCATAAAACCCAAACCCGCCTGGTGCTCCGCTACCACCGTAATAGGTTGACCAAAGCATACCGCCACTATCTGAAAATTTGGATACTAACACATCACGCAACCCATTTAATACTGTTTGATAAGTACCAACGGCGCCGGGAAAACCTATACTTGCAGTACTTCCGACAACAATCATATTGCCAGTTGCATCGGCAGTTATATCATTGGTTATATCATCATCACTGCCACCCAAATACGTTACCCAATAATTAACAGGATCTATAACCAACGGAAATGATGTGTTATACTTTTCAATTTTAAATTCAACCTCATTTATACCACTCAATACGTATTCCGCCTTCACATTAATAATTTTACCATTTATTTGCTGGTAAACACGCGGCATGTACTCTACAAATTCCCCAACACTGGTTTCAATTACCAGGTTATTATCTCTTACTTCAAGACCATCAATACCACTCAGGTTCAATTTTATTTGCTTATAATCCGCTTTAGGCTTTACCACTATATCATACTTCAAACCATTTTCTTTTCCCCCGTAATAAACAACATCAATATTGTCATATACATTTTTGTACAGCAATTGATTGAATGAATTAACATTTGTAACTCCATTTGAACAATGTGAATAATAAAAATTTTTATAGCCTTCAACTTTGCGATCCTCAATAACCTCAACGTTCTCATTTGCATTTACAAACTCAACGTCAAACCTGTGAATGTTGACTAATAAATTTTTTGCCTCATCAGCTTTTAATTTACTTTCGGATAACCACGAAGCGTTGCCTGATGACTTAGCATCATCTCTGCTGCCCGTTGTTTTACTTAACACATAATGTATTTTATTTTTTTCCAGAAAAACCTTGTATCCCCCGCCATCTCCAACGTATAAAAGTTCAGGCCTGATATTGCCCTGCATATCAGCTATCTGACCCTTGTTGGGTATAAACAACATGCCATTGCCTCTTTGAGTGTCGTTTTCACAAAACACCACATATGGAAACAGAAAAAGCAAAATAAATACGATGTATATTTTCATTTAGTGAATGTTAATATTTTAAGGGGAGTTCTAAAAATCAAATTGTTAATAAATAACGATATAACTAATTG
>CAZQIC010000080.1:0-21432 GCA_964593555.1 uncultured Bacteroidia bacterium
AGCAACCTATACTGTTACAAATACCTCGGATGCCGGTGCCGGAAGCTTAAGACAAGCTGTTATTGATGCGAATGCAAATTCAGGCGCAGATATTATTGAATTCGCTATTCCTGGTGCCGGTCCACACACAATTACTCTTACAACTGCTCTTCCAGTATTAAACGACGCTACCGGGGGAACAACAATAGACGGCACAACTCAAACCGGATGGGTAGCTAATTCAATACATCCGCTTGATGCAACTTCGGGCACTCCGATGAATGCAACATTAAAAATAATTATTACCCATGCAATAGCAGCGACTTATGGAATTGCAATCAACAGCGATGGCAATGTTATTAAGGGGATAGTAATACAGAATATTGGGACTGCAGCGGTGTCAGGTCTTGATATTGCTATTAAAATTGCATCTGCAAATAATTCTGTTTTGGGTTGTTATATCGGAATGAATGATGCTGGTACAACATCCGGAACAACCATAGAAACAGGGATATCTATAACGGGAAATAATAATAAAATTGGTGATGGGACTGAAGAAAATGCAAACCTTATTTCAGGGATGTATACAGGTGGTTATGCTGGTATCCTGTTAGATGTAGACGCTGCCATAAATAATAGCATAAAAGGAAATATGATTGGCCTTCAAAAGGATGGCGAAACAGTCGCTGCAAGGATGCAAGGCATTGGGGTTTTTAACACTATCGGGGATTTTAATACAATTGGAGGTACTGCGGCAGGTGACGGGAATGTTATTTCCGGAAATACAAGTGTGGGAATTATGTCCTTGGGTAATTCTTCCATAATACAGGGTAATATTATAGGCCCGTGTGCAAGCGGTTCTACTGCTGTTGCGGGGTCAATACAAGGATATGGAATTGATATTGAAAATGTTTCTGATTGTATCATTGGCAATACTACCAGTGCTGGAAAAAACACAATCTCTGGTAATACCAGTTACGGAATTTATATTACTACTGCGGGAGCTACTTGTACCGGAAATACTATAAAGGGCAATCATATTGGAATAGGTAAGGATGGTTCAACAGCTATCTCAGGCCAGGATTTGGGAATTTTTGTGTATGATAATGTAGATTATTTAACTATAGGTGGTACCGCCACAGGTGAAGGGAATGTTATATCTGGCCAGCATTCCGGCGGGGCGTTTGCAACGGGAATTCAAATTATTGACCAGGGAGGGGCGGCCTTTAATCCAACCAATATGTCTATAATAGGAAATATAATTGGGTTGAAGGCAGACGGAAGTACATGGCTGAATAATAATCAATCATATGGTATTTTCATAGCTGTATCCGATAATGTCATTGGTGGAAGTACAGCATCCTACCGGAATATCATTTCCGGTAATGGTACCTATGGAGTTTATTTATCAGGCGCTGAATGTTCGGGAAATGCTGTAAAAGGAAATTATATTGGAATGCAATCAGATGGCGCAACTTCGGTCGGCTCCTCCTCTCAGGATTATGGTGTTTATGTTACCTCCTCTGCTAATAGAAATACTATTGGCGGAATAGTAAGTGGCGAAGGAAATTTCATATCCGATAATATTTTAGCGGGAATTTATTTTAACAGTACAAATACAAATGGCAATAAAGTATACGCAAATTATATTGGCACCCAAAGCGATGGTACCAGTTGGCTTACCGATGGACAACCAACAGGAATTGAAATTAACTCATCGCCAGGTAATACTATAGGTGGAAGCACATCTGCATACAGAAATATTATTTCTTCTAACACAACTTACGGTGTATATGTTACAGGAGCTTCATCGACCTCTAATACTATTAAGGGAAATTATATTGGAATTACCTCCAACGGTACTTCAAGAATAGCCACCTCCCTTCAGGACAAAGGAGTTTACATCGCAAATTCCGCAAGCTATAATACTATTGGCGGAACCATAGCAGGCGACAGAAATATAATATCAGGAAATTTAACCGATGGAATTCGTATTGCTGGTGCAGCCACTTCAGGAAATAGTGTATTAGGTAACTATATTGGTCCGCAATCAAGTGGCTCTGCTTATGTCTCCAGTCACAGCCAGGATTACGGAGTGTATATTACAGGTCCGGGCACTATAGTAGGTTCTGGTTCAGGCAGAAACGTTATTTCGGGAAACACAAGCCACGGTATATATATATTTTCCAATGCGACCGGTACAACAATAAAGGGAAACATAATTGGATTAAATGCAGCAGGTACAGGAACGCTTACTGGTACTGCCGGACAAAACATTGGTATAAATGTTGAAACGGGAGCAGCAAATAATATTGAAATAGGTGGGACGGGAAGTAATGAAAGCAATATAATTTCCGGGAACCGACAATACGGGATATTGTTAGAATCCACAACCAATGCAAGCACAAGAATAATTAGCAACACCATCGGTCCACAGGCAAACGGAACCACTGCGGTTTCCAACAATTCACAGCAGTATGGTATTTACATTCTCAGTTCAGGCGGCAACATAATTGGTGGCAGTAGTTCATCAGAGAGAAATATTATTTCAGCTAATTATAATATCATTGCTGCTACTATTGCCGGGATATTTATAAGCGGAACTGCCTCATCGGGAAATGTTATTAAAGGAAATTATATTGGTACACAGTCAAATGGTACAACCTACATCGCCAATGGAAATCAAAACGTAGGAATACAATTAATTGCTTCTGCCGGAAGCAACACAATAGGTGGAACAGTGAGTGGAGAAGGGAACCTTATTTCAGGCAACTCTATTGGTATTGCTATTACAAGCACAATAGGCGGGCATACTATCCTTGGAAATAAAATCGGACCACAGATAAGCGGATCGACTTATCTCGCAAACAATCCCCAGACATATGGTATAAGCATTAGTGATTCACCTAATAATATTATCGGGGGTTCTGTCGCGGGAGCAAAAAACTATATTTCTGCGAATGAAACTTATGGTATCTACATTGATGGCGCCAATTCAACGGGTACTGTTATAAAAGGAAACTATATTGGCATTGCAACAAACGGAACCTCTTTTATTACCACCGGCACCCAGGATTATGGAATTTATTTTGCGACAACCGCTCCTTCTACAACAATTGGTGGAACCACAGCTGGAGACGGAAATGTTATATCCGGCAATACAAACACTGGAGTTTATTGCCAAACAATTGGCGGGCATAATTTTTACGGAAATATTATTGGTGCGGCAGCAAGCGGAACAACCGCTGTTAGTACTACTTCTAACCAGTTATATGGAATACAGTTGGCTGGTTCGCCCAATAATATTATTGGAGGAAGTACATCATTACACAGAAATACTATTTCTGACAATACACAAGCCGGCATACTAATAACAGGATCGGGTGGCAGCGGAACAACTATAAAAGGAAATTACATTGGTATTGCTTCTGACGGCATAAGCTATATAACTTCCAATGCTCAGATATACGGAATTAGTTTACAATCCAGTTCGGCATTAAACACAATAGGAGGAACTAATTCCGGTGAAGGCAATGTAATCTCAGGTCAAGGAAGCGCTTCCACTAAAGGCTATGGCATTTATTTAACAAGCTCAGATAACAATAACATATACGGCAACACAATAGGCCCAAGAGTGGATGGAAGCACTGCGGTGACCAACGCAACTCAAAATTATGGAATTTTTGTTGCTACTGGGTCCGATGGAAATATTATTGGTGGCTCTACAAATGCATACAGAAATATTGTTTCAGGAAACGGAAGCAGTTTTCCCGGAGGAACGGGATTATATATTTTTTCCTCAACAAATAACTATATAAAAGGAAATTACCTTGGAATGGCATCGAACGGAACTTCAATTATCTCCGGTGGCTTACAAGACTATGGAGTAATTCTTGATGCGGATGTTGGAAATAATGTTTACCTAGGAAGTACTGCTACAGGAGAAGGTAATTTAATTTCGGGCAATATTAATTCGGGAGTGATTTTAGAACACGATCAAAATGCATACGTTCTTGGAAATATAATTGGCCCACAAAAGGACGGGAGTACTTATGTTGCAGGTAACTCGCAGGATGAAGGAATTTATCTCTTCAAATCAGATGGCTGCTTTATTGGAGATGGTTCAGTTGGTGGACGCAATATAATTTCGGGAAATGAGTCGAAAGGAATTTACGGCGCCGGAAATCCGGGTACTTCTGGTGTTGTAATCGATGGCAACTATATTGGACTTGCATCCAACGGCGCCTCAATAATTTCCGGAGCCACGCAAGACGATGGCATTTACCTCAAGAATCTCTCGGATAATTTTATGATATATGAAAATGTTATTTCGGGTAATACTAACTCAGGCATTTATATTAATAACCCAACCGGAGGCGATAACAATATTAACACAGGTAATATAATCGGTTTGCAGGCAAATGGAACAAGTTATGTTACTTCTAACTCACAAGATTATGGTATTTATTTAGAAGATACGCGTGACGTAACAATTGGCAGGGGTTCATTTGGAAGTGGTAGGGAAAATTGGATTTCGGGGAATGAGATCGCAGGTATTTACATGACTGGCTCCGGCACCACAAATAACTTGATATTTGGCAATGCTATTGGCCCGCAATCGAATGGTACAACAAAAGTTACTAATGCTACACAAGATTTTGGTATTGTGATTACTAATGATGCTTACGATAATATTATTGGTGGTGATATTTCTTCCGAAGCGAATATAATTTCTGGCAATTATGATGGCGGGGTTGATTGGGGAGGCGTAGGCATCTATGTATATAACCAGGACGGAGACAATAGTATTGTAGGGAATATTATTGGACCTCAATACGATGGGGCAACATACATGGCATCAAATTCACAAAAAAATGGTGTCCTTTTTAATGCCGCCTCCAATGCTACTCTTGGTTCTGCCACTCCTGGTTATGGTAATTTAATTTCCGGAAATGATGGTACTGGTGTGCTTTTTGCATTTGCGTGCGGCAGTATAAGCGTAATTGGAAATTATGTAGGAATCGATATAAATGGCACAAGTCGGATAGCATCTTCAGCGCAGGATGTTGGAATATATACTGCTGGTACAGGATTGTATACTATAGGTGGAACAAATTCCGGAGAGGGGAATGTTGTTT
Organism: uncultured Bacteroidia bacterium; assembly: GCA_964593555.1. Lineage (GTDB taxonomy): Bacteria > Bacteroidota > Bacteroidia > JAFLBG01 > JAFLBG01 > CAZQIC01. The sequence continues at coordinate 5,118 of CAZQIC010000080.1, forward strand.
CAGGTAATAATATTACGGGAATATATTTAACTTCAAATGCCAATGAAGTTTATGGAAATATTATTGGACCCGCTGCCAGTGGATCAACTTCATTGGGATCATCGAACCAAAGTAACGGAATATTTGTAAGTGCCTCTAATGATAATATAATTGGAGGCCGGACAAGCGGTTACAGAAATATAATTTCTGATAATAACGTTTATGGAGTGTATTTTAGTTCTGGTTCAACCGGTAATAATATTAAAGGAAATTATATTGGGTCGAGCTCTTCTGTTGGTACAATTACCGGATCATCACAAGACTATGGAGTATATATTAGTGCCAGTGGAGGGAATGATAACAGGATTGGTGGTTACGCTGCCGGGGCAGGTTTAAATCCGGAGGGTAATGTTATTACGGGTAACCTTGTTGGTGGTGTATATGTTGGTGTTAGTGCTACGGGAAATTTAATATCCAGAAATCCAATTTATAGTAATGGAGGCAATGCAATATCACTGTTTATTTCTGGTAATGCTAATTACGCAAAGCCTACTATAAACACCAATTACACCGCAACCAGTGTTTCGGGTACAGCCGCTGCAAATGATACAGTTGAAGTGTTTAAAAAAATCGCGGGTGGTTCTAATCATTGTCAGCAAGCGCAAATATATTTAGGTTCAACCAAAGCTAATGGTTCAGGAGTTTGGACATTTTCTCCGGGTGGCACCATTTTAAATGCTGGCGACACTCCTCTTGCTACGGCAAGAAATGCAAATAAAAACACATCGGAATTTAACTGCACAAGTACCGCTGTCGGTTTACCAATAGAATTACTTTCGTTCGATGCAAAAAAATTAAATGAGACAGCTGTGAAAACTTATTGGCAAACAGCGACTGAAATAAACAATGATTACTTTACTGTTGAGTGTAGCAAAAATGGAATTGAATTTGAGGAAGCAGGAATTGTAAATAGTGCAGCAGTTGGTGGAAATAGTTCATCAGTGCTTAACTACCAATTAATTGACAATTTACCTATCGGTTATATTGGATTAAAAACTATTTACTACCGGTTAAAACAAACTGATTTCGATGGCACCACCTCCTACTACAATATTGTCGCAGTTCATTTTGATGACAACTCAATATCAGGATTCAATATTTACCCAAATCCAACATCGGGCGAGAATATTAATATTTTAATTGAGGGCAGCGCAAACAAAGAAGTAATGATCACACTGAGAGATGTTATTGGAAAAGAAATTTCCAGCAAAACCTATACACTTAACTCTGACAGAGAAATAATTAAACTATCAGAACAAAATCTTTCCAGTGGAGTTTATACTATTTCTGCATCAAATAATAATTCTATGGTGTGTAAGAAAATTATTATTAAATAAGATCGGTCAGATTTTTTTAAGATCCTTAATTGTCGCAACAGGATTCTTGGAAGAGAAAACAGTATTACCCGCAACCAGCACATCAGCACCGGCATGGATAAGTTTAGCCGCGTTATTCAAATCGACACCACCATCCACCTCTATTTTGGCAGATGATTTTTGAGTGTTGATCATTTCTTTAAGTGAAGTAACTTTATTGTATGTATTCTCGATAAATTTTTGTCCTCCAAAACCGGGATTAACAGACATTATACAAATAAGATCGATGTCCATAATAATATCCTGCAATACGGAAACTGAAGTGTGCGGATTGATCGCGACTCCTGCTTTCATCCCTAATCCTTTAATAGCTTGTATCGTACGATGTAAATGAGTACAAGCCTCAACATGCACAGTTAAATTATCAGCGCCTGCATTTTTAAAATCCGAAAGATATTTATCCGGATCAACGATCATCAAATGAACATCAAGCGGTTTTTTTGCATGTTTCTTCACCGCTTTAATTACTGGAAACCCAAAAGAAATATTCGGAACAAAAACGCCATCCATTACATCCACGTGAAACCAATCTGCTTCACTGTTATTGATCATTTCAACATCACGTTGAATGTTAGCGAAATCGGCAGAGAGAATTGAAGGAGCTATAAGATGAGACATGGAGATTTGTTTGTACAAAGGTAGGAAAGTTATTAGTTGTTGGTTGTTGGTTATCGGATTATTTATAACGGATCATTATCAACCCAGGCCATCCAGTGTTTATCAAAATAGTAGACATCAATAGAATTATTTTTTTTACTTTTTTCACCTTCAATAATTTCATAATTAGCGCAAGGATGATATTCAAATGTCCAGTTATCAAACATAAGCGATAGTGTTTTTTTCTGACAACCATCACTTACTTCTAAAGTTAAATATCGGAAATGTGCATCAAGATCAATTTCACTAACTGCTTCTTGAATTTCAGGAGTTAGATCACTTAATGTTAAATATTTATTGTGAGGTGATTTATCCGAACTGCTCTGTACAAGATTTGCAAGAATAGCTATTTTATCAGATTCTTTTAAATATACTTTAAATCTGTCAAGTGGACTGGGGCCATAAATTTTATACAATGAAAGCCCGAGGGTTAAAAGGACTGAACTGATAATTATGACGAGAAAAATTTGGGAATCTTTCAATTTCGAATTAATGTCGGATAGTAAGAACCAACAACCCATAACCAACAACTTTAACCTAAATACGTCTTCAGCAATTTGCCGCGCGAAGTATGTTTAAGTCTTCTAATTGCTTTCTCCTTAATTTGTCTTACCCTTTCGCGGGTAAGATCAAACTTCTCCCCTATTTCTTCCAATGTCATCGCATGACTTCCATTTAATCCAAAATATAAACGAACAACATCGGCTTCTCTTGAAGTAAGCGTCGATAACGCTCTTTCAACTTCTCTCCTTAACGATTCATTCAACAATGAATTTTCCGGGCTTGGGCTATCTTGGTTCGGCATCAGATCATGCATGCTGCCTGCATTATCATCTGTATTGTTCAGTGGCGCATCCATTGATACGTGCCTGCCCGAATTACGCATAGACTCCTTAACCTCTACTTCGGATATCTCTAAAACAATTGCAATTTCTTCTGCACTTGGTTCCCTCTCAAACTGCTGCTCAAGTTTTGAAAAAGTTTTGTTGATCTTATTGATCGAACCAATTTTATTTAATGGCAAACGAACTATTCTTGATTGTTCTGCAAGCGCTTGTAGTATCGATTGACGAATCCACCATACAGCATAAGAAATAAATTTAAATCCTCTTGTTTCATCAAAACGCTGTGCAGCCTTTATCAAACCTAAGTTGCCTTCGTTAATAAGATCGGGAAGACTTAAGCCTTGATTCTGATATTGTTTGGATACAGATACAACGAAACGAAGATTAGCTTTTGTAAGACGCTCCAACGCATCCTGATCACCTTTTTTAATTCGCTTCGCTAATTCCACCTCTTCATCGGCAGTGATCAAATCTACTTTACCAATTTCCTGCAGGTACTTATCAAGTGATGCTGTTTCCCGATTAGTTACCTGCTTGGTTATTTTTAGCTGCCTCATGAATAGTGTATTATATTATTTTACGTTTAAGAACGAATAAAGTTTCAATTTGTTTTTCTCATATTATCACAATGACACCAACGATTTTAAATCAACTTTACCTGCCACGGATTTTACAAAATCTGTATTTTCCTGTTTATCTGCATCAACCGCTACTAAAAACCGATCACCTGCACCCAATACAACGGAAGCTTTTTTACTTTTCTTTTTAAATGACTCCCAACCTTTCATATCTCCAACTGTAATACTTTTACCCTTTTCTTCAGGAGTATCAACTGACATTCCCATACCCCACATGGCTGTTGACATTGTATAAAGTGAAAACGCAGCACTGTAATCTATAATTGATATTTTAACTCTGTCTCCATTATCATTTTTATATGCAACCTCTGCTGAAGAATAAGACAAACCTTGCATCGTCATAGTTGCACCGGTAGGTTCACCTTTTTTATAACCATCAATTGACTCCGGAAGGTATTTATATAACTCTTCATAAGGTATAGCCTTAAGACTGTCACCTTTTGCCATTCTCTCCTCTTGCTTTTTGGCATTCTCTTCCATTTCCTTAGCCATATTCATCATAGCGCCTAATGGATTTTTTTTAGGATCAATTTCTTTTTTTTCTTCAGCCTTATCACCGCAGGAATAGAAAGTAATGATCACAAGTATTAATAAGAGGTAAGTCAGTTTCTGCATGTGTCTAAATTGTTGATCAAATATAAAATTTATTCCTTGCAACATAGCAAGAATATATAAGCAAAAAGTCCCCTGCCAAAGGCAGAGGACTCAATCTTACATACATTATATTTTTCTTAAATTATTGCACTTGTTCAGGCTTAGGCAACAAGGCCTTTCTCGATAATTTGAATTTACCTGTTTTCTCATCAACGCCTATCAGCTTCACTTGTATTTTATCTCCTTCTTTTAACACACCACTAAGGCTGTCTAGTCTTTTCCAATCTACTTCAGAGATATGTAACAATGCATCCTTACCAGGTAAAAACTCTACGAAAGCTCCGTAAGTCTGTATAGACTTAACAGTTCCATCATATATAGAACCAACTTCAGGAACCGCAGTAATACCCTTAATACGGTTAACTGCTTTATCGATTGCCTCTTTATTATCAGCCGAGACATCGATCACTCCCATTCCATTTATTTCTTCAATAACGATAACAGCACCCGATTCACGTTGCATTTCCTGAATTACTTTTCCGCCTGGCCCGATTACAGCTCCAATAAATTCTTTTGGAATAATCAATTGTACTATACGAGGTGCGTGTGCTTTAAACTCATCACGTGGAACAGAAATAACTTTGGTCATTTCACCAAGTATATGTAACCTGCCTTGTTTTGCCTGTTCCATCGCCTGTTTCATTACATCGTAAGAAAGTCCATGAACTTTTAAATCCATTTGGCAAGCCGTGATACCATCCTTAGTGCCGGTAACTTTAAAATCCATATCACCTAAGTGATCTTCATCACCTAATATATCAGACAATACTGCAAATTTTCCTTTATCATCCGTGATCAACCCCATTGCTATACCAGATACGGGTTTAGAGATCTTGATACCAGCATCCATCAATGCAAGTGTTCCTGCACATACAGTCGCCATTGATGATGAACCATTTGATTCTAATATATCAGAAACGACACGAATGGTATACGGAGAATCTTTAGGCAACACGTGCTTTAAACCTCTCATTGCCAAATTTCCGTGTCCAACTTCCCTCCTGCTTGTTCCACGATTTGGGCGAGCCTCGCCTGTTGAAAACGCAGGGAAGTTATAGTGTAATAAGAAATTATTTGTTCCTTTTATCATTGCTCCATCTATCGTTTGCAGATCCATTTTAGAACCCAATGTAACAGTGGTTAATGATTGTGTTTCTCCTCTTGTAAAAACAGCAGAGCCATGCGCGGCAGGAATATAATCTACTTCGCACCATATAGGTCTTATGTCTGTTGTTTTTCTATTGTCTAACCTAATGCCTTCATCAAGAATCACTCTTCTAACAGCTTCCCACTCTACATCATGAAAATATTTTTTAGCCAGCGATGTTTTTGCCGCTCTGTCTTCTTCTGAAAAAGTAGAAAGAAATTCTTCTAACACAGCTGCAAAAGCTTCTCCCCTTTCTGATTTACTTGGGTTACCTCTTTTAGCAACAGCATATACTTTTTCGTAAGTAGCTTTTTTTACCTGCTCTTTTAATTCCAGATCGTTTGTTTCGTGATTATACTCGCGTTTCTTTTTTTCTCCTGCACGTTTTGCAAAATCTTTTATTGCTTCACATTGAATTTTGATAGCGGTATGTGCAAACTTAATTGCCTCCAACATATCAGCTTCTGAAACTTCTTTTAACTCACCTTCAACCATTAAAATATCAGTTTCTGATGCAGCAACTATCATATCCATATCTCCGTTCGGCAGATCAGATATATTTGGGTTAAGAACAAACTTTCCATCTATTCTTCCTACCCTTACTTCTGAAACTGGACCTTTGAAAGGAATATCAGATACAGCAAGTGCTGCAGAAGCAGCCAGACAAGCCAATGCATCAGGGTAAATATTTTTATCGGCAGAAATAAGAGAGATCATTACTTGTGTGTCTGCATGATAATCATCAGGAAACAAAGGCCTCAAAGCCCTATCCACTAAGCGGCTAATCAGAATCTCATAATCATTGAGTCTTGCTTCTCTTTTGAAAAAGCCTCCTGGAAAACGACCTACAGCGGCATATTTCTCCTGATAATCTACGGAGAGTGGTAAAAAATCTATTCCTTCTTTTGCTATTTTGCTTGATACAACTGTAGCTAGCAACATGGTATTACCCATTGATACAACAACAGCACCATCTGCCTGTCTTGCTAATTTTCCTGTTTCAAGAGTAATGGTACGTCCATCTCCTAGGTCAAATGATTTTGATATCGCGTTAATTGACATGTTAATTTATTTATTTCAAGTTTATATTTAGATACTTTTAAAAATGCAAAAAGGCAATTGAGAAATTGCCCTTTTTAACAAAGCTCCAGAACCATTCTGAGGATTTATTTTCTTATATCAAGTTCCTTGATAATAGCACGATACTTTTCAATATCAGATGCTTTAAGATAATCAAGCAAACTTCTACGTTTACCAACCAAATTGATTAGTGAACGTTGTGTATGCTTATCTTTTTTAGAGATTTTTAAGTGCTCAGTTAAATGATTTATTCTATGAGTAAAAAGTGCGATCTGAGACTCAGTAGAGCCTGTATTCGTTTCTTTTTTTCCGTGTTTTTTAAAGATTCCCTTCTTTACTTCTGACGTTAAATACATTGTTATTCAACTTTATGGGTGGCTAGGACACATTTTTTTTGAAAAATAAAAAAATTATAGGAATTCTTGAGTTTTTGAAAAAAGCCAAAATACGCGTTAATTCCTGCTTTAGATCCTTACGGTTAATGATCTTATCCAAAAAACCATGTTCCAGTACAAATTCTGCTGTTTGGAAACCTTTTGGAAGGTCCTTACCAATTGTTTCTTTCACTACTCTTGGGCCGGCAAAACCAATAAGCGATGCAGGTTCTGCGATATTCAAATCGCCAAGCATAGCATAAGAAGCCGTAACTCCACCTGTTGTAGGATCGGTAAGCAATGAAATAAAAGGTATGTTCGCTTTAGACATTAAAGAAAGTTTAGCGGAAGTCTTTGCCATTTGCATCAATGAAAAAGCAGCCTCCATCATTCTTGCTCCACCCGATTTAGAAATGATCAACAAAGGATATCTATTCTCTAAACAATAATCAATTGCACGTGAAATTTTTTCTCCGACAACAGATCCCATCGAACCTCCGATAAATCCGAAGTCCATACAACAAACAACAAGATCATTCCCTTCTACTTTCCCATGACCAGTTCTCATTGCATCTTTTAGTCCGCTTTTTTTCTGTGAATCTCTTAAACGATCAACATATTTTTTTGTATCCTCAAATTGGAGCGGGTCGCCAGAAGTAATATCCGGATTCAGTTCAGTATAAACTCCTTCATCAAATAATATTTCAAAATAAACGGCTGATGCAATTCTCTCGTGGTAGCCGCATTCAACACATACGTGTTTATTCGCAGCGTGATCCGTTGCTGAAGTAATTTTTTTGCATGAAGAACATTTGTACCAAAGACCTTCAGGGGTTTCCTTTTTTTCTTTGGTAGATGTTGTAATACCCGACTTTATCCTTTTAAACCAGCTCATCGCTCCTATTTACTTTACTTATGCAATTGTAATCTCCTTAGATAAATAAACATCCTGAATAGCGTTCAACAATGTTACACCTTCTTTCATCGGTTTTTGAAACGCTTTACGTCCCGATATCAAACCTTGTCCGCCGGCTCTTTTATTAATTACAGCTGTTGTAACCGCTTCTGCAAGATCGGATGCTCCTTTTGATTCACCACCGGAATTGATCAATCCAAAACGTCCCATATAACAATTTGCAACCTGGTAACGGCAAAGGTCTATAGGATGATCAGAAGAAAGTTCTGAATAAACTTTAGGATGTGTTTTGCCAAAATTAACAGCATTGTATCCGCCATTATTCGTTGGTAATTTTTGTTTTATAATATCTGATTGGATAGTGACTCCCAGGTGATTTGCCTGTGAAGTTAGGTCCGATGCTGCATGATAATCTATCCCATCTTTTTTAAATCCGGGGTTACGTAAATAACACCAAAGTACGGTTGCCATTCCAAATTCATGAGCCATTTCAAAAGCTTTTGCCACTTCCACAATTTGTCTTGCTGATTCGGGTGAGCCAAAATAAATAGTAGCACCAACAGCAACAGCTCCCATATTCCATGCATCCTTAATTGTACCAAACATGATCTGGTCAAACTTATTTGGATAGCTCAAAAACTCATTGTGATTCACTTTAACTATAAATGGAATTCGGTGGGCATATTTCCTTGATACAGAGGCTAATACGCCATATGTAGAAGCGACCGCATTACAGCCGCCTTCCATAGCAAGTTTTACAATATTTTCCGAATCGAAATATAAAGGGTTTGGCGCGAATGATGCTCCGGCCGAATGCTCTATTCCCTGATCGACAGGTAAAATAGAAACGTATCCTGTACCACCTAATCTTCCGTGATTGTAAATATCACTAAGACTCCTTAACACTTGTTGTGAGCGATTAGTATCTCTGAATATACGATCAACAAAATCCGGCCCGGGAAGATGTATCTGCTCCTTTGTTATTCCTTTACTTGTATGTTTTAAAAGGCTGTCGGCATCTTTACCTAAAAGCTCAGTAATTTTATTTATTGACATATGCTAATACAATTTGATATTTGGGATGGCAAACCTACATAAAATAGCTCTTTTGACCAAAAGCTAAAATTAATCTTAGAATGGGTATCCAATACCAAAATTAAGATTAAGGAATGAATATTTTTCTCCATAAAATGCATCAAAATTATTCTTCCATTGTTTATCGAAAGCATGTGGTATCACCCAGCGCCCATCCTCTCCAAAGGCCGGATCATAAACCTTTAGACCCAGATCCACACGAAGTATACAAAAACTAAAATCGGCACGTACACCGGTGCCGATACCAAGCGCCATTTCCTTATAAAAACTATCTAATCTAAATTCTCCGTTTGGCCTAAGTAAGTCCTTTTTTCTTAACCAGATATTTCCCGCATCTGCAAAAAATGCGCCGTTAAACATTTTAGTTACCTTAAATCTGTATTCAAGATTAAATTCAATCAGCCCATCTCCTATCCGGTCGTAATTATTTTTTGAAATGCTCTGGAACGAGCCAGGACCCAATGTGCGAGCCTCCCATGCACGGATATCACTTGAACCACCGGCATAAAAACTTTTTTCGAAAGGCAATACCCTTAAATTGTGTAAAGGCTTTCCTACCCCGGCATAAGTCCTGAATACGAGCATCCGATGACCACTATATACAGTGTAATGCCTGTAGTCAATATCCAACCTCAGGTATTGCGAAAATATTATATTGGATACCCTATAACTTCCCCCGGTATCTTTAGGAGCCTCAGCCAGATTATAAATACCTCGTAAAACATTTCCTGAAAATTCCGCATTGACTTTAAAGTAAGTAAAATTAGAAAGTCGTTTTAGATCCTGATCATTATACTGAAACGTATATCGTGTGGCTGTAACAAGGTGATCGGTATAACTATTCAGAATTAAATAATCGTTTGTCCTTTTTAAAAAATCTTCAAAGCCAGCCCCTTTATCGATCTTTATGAAAGTAACTTCAATGGGGTTTATAGTATGCCGCTTTTGCGGAGTCTCCCTCCATGTATAACCATATGAAATGTTTGCTGCATAACGTGTATAATCCGGTCGCTGCTGGTAGTTTAAATAACTTGTAAAGTTTGTTCGTGGATCAGAATTTGGCGAAACCTTTACTTTAAATGGCAATAAGAAGCGTGGAATATCAAGTTTAGCCTCCGGACCAAACTCTATAGTGTTAAACACAAACTGCTTCACCTCTTTGTTTACAGGCTTCTGGGCTTCTAAACCTCCTCTCATTCTGATCTCTAATATCTCCAGGCCTTTAAATAAATTTCGATTCTGATAAATTGCACTTATTGCGATGCCTCTATTGGCCGATGTATTAGTTCCCTGTGCTTCAATACTGAAAGCCTGTTTAGCAATCGGAGAAAGAGTTATATGCGCATCCAGCGAATCCGCCCGGCCGGGAGTTTTTTCAAATCGTATACTAACTAATTTAAATGCCCTTAAATTGGATAACCTTTGATATGATTTTTCTGCATTCCCCAATTGATATAATTCTCCCTTGCGAAGAAATATTGCCGAGGTTAAAACGCCAGGCCTGTATTTAAGTTCGCCTTTATAAATAAGATGGACGCCATCAAAAAACAGTGTATCATTCGGAACAGCATCGGACAGCTTCGGCATTGATTCGATGTTTACGTAAACATTAGAAAGCCTGTATTGCTGGTGAAATGATTCAATAGCTGAATCTGGAAATTCCGGAACCGGTTTTAAAAAATTGTTGATACCCAAAGTAATATTCAATTGATAAGTTCCCAAAGCACTATCAACCTCATATGAAATGTACTCCTTGCTAAAATCATAAAAACCAAGATTCAGCAACCTCTTTGTAATTCGATCACGTTCTCGCTGTAATACATCTACATCATAATTGTTCCCCTTTTTAAGAAGCGAAGAGGCTGTATCTCCCAATATATAAGACTCCAGGTATTTATCGTCAATTGAATAGCGTATATCCATGATAGTATAGGGTCTACCTGCTTCAATTTTATAATACACAACCGCGGTTTTTCTTCTGTACTTTATTGAATCGCTTACTGTATTATTAAAATATCCCTTACTTGCCAGGTACAAACTTAACTGCTTGGAAGATTTCATGGCAAGAATACTATCAAGTATTACCGGTGCTTCACCAATCTCCCGTACCCATTCCGGAAATGTGAGCCGATCAGTACGTTTTGGTTTTTTATTTTTTGACTGCCGCCTGATGTTTTTAGCAGCTATCTTCTTGTCCTTTTTTTCTCTTTTTCTCTTTACTTTTTCTTCAGAGAAAATATTGTAAACCCGTAAATGAAAAGCATACACTCCAAGCAGCCTCCTGTTTGGTTTTTGTTTAATATATGCCAGTAGATCAGCCTTATCTACTTTATTGGATTTTTCGATTATAAAATTTCGGGTAAGTAAATGCTCCCCTTCTTTAAGCCGGCGTGTTGAAGAACAGCCAAAAATAAAGACAAGGCAAACAGGCAACAAAAACTTTGTATACTTGTATATTTGCATTACCACAAAAATAGGACTAAATAACCATTACCCCTCATGTTATCCAAAAATCAGCTTCGTTTTTTACAATCACTTTCAGCAAAAAAAATCAGGGAAAAAAGCGGACTTTACATAGCCGAAGGAGAAAAAATTGTAGAAGAACTATTAGAATCCGGGGAAGAGATAAAACACTTATTTGCAACCCCTTCATGGATAGAGAAAAATCAAAAGAAGATAAAAAAAACAAATACCATTGAGGTAAAAGAAATCGAATTAAAAAAGATAAGTAAACTTACTACACCCAATGAAGTACTTGCAGTTGTACCTATGCCGGCAAACAAACTTTCGGTTAATACATTAAAAGATAAACTTGTTATTGCTTTAGATGATATCCGCGACCCCGGAAATTTAGGTACCATTATAAGGATAGCCGATTGGTTTGGGATCGATGAGATCATTTGCTCCAAACAAACAGTTGATTGTTTTAACCATAAAGTAGTACAGGCTGCAATGGGTTCTTTATTGCGCGTACATATTCACTATACATCCCTCGATGCACTATTAAAAAATGCCGCTGAAAATAAAATTGAAATATACGGAGCATTGTTGGATGGAAAGAATATGTACGAAGCTGGTCTTTCAGACAAAGGAATTATTGTAATCGGTAACGAATCTAAAGGCATATCAGCAAATATTCAAGCTCTGATACAAAAGAGAATAAGTATACCTACCTATAGTAAGAAAAAAGGAGCCGAATCGTTGAACGCTGCAATTGCTACCGCTATTATTTGCGGGGAATTCAGAAGACTTTCTTCTTCACAATAAAATAAGACAACATTTGTTGCGTTAGCCTTATGGAATTTCGTTATCCTTATCATCTCATTTAAAAATATGACAACACTCATTGAAGATCGATTAAACGAAATTCAGCTCTACCTCAAGAACGAAGATATAAACCGCGCAGGTCAACGATTGCTGGATATTACCTACGATTTTGATTTCGACAGGTCGTTACGCGATTCAGCAATTCAATTAAGAAAAACATACAATGAAGGGAAACAGCTGGGAAGAGTAAAAAATGAAAATGAGTCTCTTTTAAAAGATTATACCTCATTATTAAACACTGTTGTTCAAAATAAGCCCGCTCTTAACAAGAAACTAAGCGAAAGAAAAATCCTTGCAAAAATCAATAACATAAGCAAACAGTTCACATCAAGTCTGCACAACTTTCATTTCAAACCAATTTCACTGGAACTAAAACAAGGAAACATCATAGGGCTTGTTGGTGAAAATGGAAACGGAAAAACAACTTTGTTAAGAATGATATGCGGGGACCTGGCAACAGATGAAGGAGAAATAGAATATTATTTTGACGGGAATGCTTATACAGATTGGCAATTTATTAAAAAGAAGATCGCTTTTATTCCACAGCGACTAGAAAGATGGTATGGCAATGCCAATGATAAAATATCATTTGAAGCCGCAATTAAAGGTTACAAAAAAGAACTCAATGAAGAAAAAGTAAATTTCATTGTTCATAGAATGGGGCTTACCAACTTCAGGGAACTTACCTGGACACAATTATCAAGCGGATACAAGTTGCGTTTTGAAATAGCAATGGCTTTGGTTTGGGAGCCTTCCATTCTTATCCTGGATGAACCTCTTGCGAATCTTGATATACAAGCACAGGAATTACTTTTACAGGATCTCAGAAATTTGGCAGATTCTTTGCGCAATCCTGTAAGCATTATTTTAAGCTCACAGCAATTGCATGAAGTGGAAACAGTTGCCGACCAGGTTGTGTTTCTTAAAAATGGCAGCGCTGTTTTTAATGGAAATCTTCATGATTTTATTAAAATGGAAACCGGTGTTACTATAGAGCTGAACGGCAATTTTAGTTATAACGATCTCCAGAAGTTATTACAAAACTGGGATGAAATTAAAATAGAACAATCCGCCTCCTGCTTTACCATTAGCTTTTCGGAAAAACACACTAAAGAAGAATTCCTGGAATTATTGATCGGCAATAAATTCAGCATTACTTATTTCAGAAATATTTCCGGCTCTACAAAAAAACTATTCAGCGACAAATATTAATATTCATGAACTTCGCCTTAAAAATATCCCCTCCTTTTCTTCGCAAGCTGGATGCATACTTAAGAATAAACCATAGCTGGATATGGACAACCAGGATCCACCTTCATATATATATCGCTTTACTGTTATCTGTTTTATTTGCTTCATTGGGCCTGGTGTATCATATCAGTATTAACGATGTACCGTCTGTAAATGATCAAAATACATTTTTTGGTTTATTATTTATTCCAGCCACCGTATTTTTAATTTACATGATTTATCAAATGGCGCTTTTTAATACAGACAAAAGCGCTGCATACCGCTTCCGATACCAGGAGTTTTCCATTTTACTTATTTATCTTTTTACTTTTTTTTTACCACTCCTCATTCCGTACCCGGCTTCATTAATATTAAATGGAAGGATTTCGAATCTTGTTTCCGATAACGAACTTCAGCGCGATCAGAATTCATTTAATGAGGCATTAATATTTCTCCCTGTTTCAAATGCTTCTTTCTACTATTATTATCCTTCAGACAGTGCCTATTTAGACACCAGGCAATCAAAAACCTTTCGCAATGAATATTATGACGCGGAGGAAGCCGTTAATACTGATGATACGACTATCTCAACACGACGACAATGGGCCCTTCTTGCCGATTCAATATATCATCACAAAGGCGTTTTTAAAAACACAAGACCGAAGCTTTACTACCGGAATACAAGAATATGGTCAAAAAATAGTTTATACGGTTATAATACCTATATGACTAATGATTTAACCGAATCTACGGCCGAATCAAATCTCAGGGACTCCTTGTTTCTTTTATACTTAGATAAAATTAATATAGTACGGGATCCAAATGAAGCCTCTAAACACATTTCGCAAATTTGTGAGTTACTATATAAGTACACCCATTTCGAAGGAGGAGTTCTGGATCAAAAGACCATTTTAAATGATTTTTTAAAACACAGCTACAGTGAAAGCTACTGTAATAATTATCCTTTTTTGTACAATAAAATTTATACATCTACAGATAACATTACTAATATTTACAGAGCCAAACTGCGTGATGATATTAATGCTTGGGATAAGAATGTTTTATTTGTTCTCTTTATTTTTATTTTTTGCATAACGACTATTTTTCAGATCTATAAAAATGTACATTGGAAACAAGTGTTGCTCGGCGCAGCGATTTTAGCTATTCTTTTTACCCTTATATGCATTATAGAAGTCGTATCCAACTTCGATGGCAAATTTATTTCATTTGCAGGCGCATTTTTATCTTTATTGTTCCTGCTTACAACGATAAAGGGATTTTTCATAAAAAAATTCAGCTGGGTGCTGAATCAGATGGCTGTTATATTAGCATTCTGTTTACCCTATTTCCCACTGATCATTCTTGCCTACCTGGATCAGCACCATCATATTTTTACAATCAGTTATTTCGATAAATATCTTGAACCATTTAAGTCCCATGACGGGACAATTTCCTGGTCTTATAATAAAGAATATCGCGAGCTCGTGACTTTAATTTGGATAAGTACTTTTTGGGGAGGAATATTATCTTATGTATTTATCTGGAACAGTTATATGAAAACTCTGTTTCTCCGGTTCTGGAATTTACCAAAGACAAAATAATAATCAGGATGGTTTCGATAAAGAATCGCTGCAAAATTCATCAATGCATACAACCCATATAAATATCAGATTTTAAAACGAATGCACCTTTCTCATATTGTTTAATTTTTAGCATAGTGCTATCTGCCGAAACTTTAGTTTCACAAATACCTGCAACAAGGGCCATCGTATTTTCGTTTGTTAACGAATAATAAAAACCAAAGTGTTCTAAACTAAGAAATGAAGACGGATAACGTCTTGGATAATACTCACCAGCATATATTTCATCATCGCTATCCAAAGGCAAAATAATACCTGGTTTTTTCACATCATAATAACGGCTCATGGTATCTATTTTTAATCCTGCCAATTTATTTAAACGAAACATTTTCTCCCTTAGCAAAAAATAATTTTTGCTTGTATCAACTATAACAACAAAATAAGTAGCTGTTTGGCTTGTGATACTCTCGTTTCCTACCAGAGTATCTTCATTGTTGTAAACTATGGTATCTAATTGTGAATCGCTCTTCGAGAGCGTATCGGCCATTACCACTTTTTGATCATCCAATTTTGTCGTGGAAGAATTACAAGCGAAGAGAAAAGGCAATAAACAAAGTAAAATCAAACGCATAAAAATTTATTTAGCAGGGTGAGAAAATTCATATCCTTTGAATTTTAACTGAATCGCTTTTGTAAGTTCGTATTGGGTTGCATTTAAGATAAACTCATCTTTCAGGTCACAATAATCTACAAACTCATCAAACTGTTCATCGGTTAAATAGATAATATCATATTTTATATAAATTCTGAAAAGGTCTTTGAGCGCTGCACGTTTCCTATCCTCATTTTCCAACTGGGCAACTAGACGTTTGGAACGTTCGAACTTACTAAACCTCTCGTATAAGTATGTAACAGGGCTTTCCAATGCATTAACATCCTTATATGTATTTGTTGGCTTAACACCTATCTCACTAATCTCTTTATCAACCTGGTTTAATGTTTTTACAGGATAAATGCTTACTTCCTTGAGCTTATATCTTATTGCGCCAAGCTTAATGTTAATATCAAAATTATTTTTCTTTGCTGAATCCACAAAGCTTATATACTGAGTGGAATAACCAACGGAAGAAATAACAATTGTATCCGTTCTTAAATATGATTCACGAAAGGTTCCATCACCAGCAGCAAATACCCCTGTGCCGGCTCTTTTATTAATGATCATTACATGGCTGAGCGGTGTTTGGTTATCATTGGTAATTTTACCTTTTATTAAAAGCGTATCTGTTTGGGCAAATGCAGATGTAGAAATTATCAGCAAAAGACATAAGAAAAAACTATTTTGAAGAAAATTAAACAT
>CAZQIC010000081.1:0-21362 GCA_964593555.1 uncultured Bacteroidia bacterium
AACTTTTTTCTAACTTTATGTTCTTAATATCTTATTCGGTATAAACTCTATTGTAAGGAACAAAATCATTTGGATCTAATACCTGATTTGATGATGAAAACAGAAAACATATTTAAGCTGGCATATAAAGAATTAGAAGAGGAACTAAAAAATTCTCACTTGTGACATTAAGGTCCAAACTTTTTGGACGATTTCGCCTCATGCTAAACAACCGATATTCGGTGAGTTTGTAAAATTGCACCTTTTGGGCATCTGTGATATCTGTAATAATTTCTCGTTGTTATGCAACATGCTAAAGTTTAATCTATTCATCTTTGGCCTCAGATACAATTCAATAACATTTCAACAATACAAAAATCTAAACCAAACAAAACCATGAAAAATTTATTTAAATACGCTTGTATTTTCATTTGCACAGGCATCTTGTTTACTTCCTGCAGCCATGAATCAAGTATCTCTCTAACTAAACGACATTACAGAAATGGTTATTATGTTGAGCGCACCAGCAAGTCAAATGCCAAGCAAAATGAACAAGAAAAAGTATATTCAAAACAATCTGTTTTCGTTTCGCCAAAAATTGACCAACCTGTAATTACAGATGATGTACTTGCAAATGCGGATAAAATAAGCGAAAATAAACAAGGCGATGCCAATCATACTACATCATTTAGAATCAAACAAGTCGATCGCAAGGCAGTTATAAAAGCAATCCTTCCTGGTTTTTCAAAAATAAAGACTCAGCTAAATACAGTTAAATCACTGTTGGAAAATAAAAATAAAATTAAAAAAATACAAGACACTCCAGGCGATGATGCTCGAAGTTTTTTCTGGATTGTAATAACCGTACTATTGATTTTATGGCTATTGGGTTTTATTGCTGGAGGATGGGGATTGGGAAATCTGATAAACTTATTGCTTGCAATTGCATTAATCCTTTTTATTCTTTGGTTACTAAGAATAGTTTAAAGCGTTTATATCATTTTTCCTCGAAGAAGGGCGTTTAAGCGCCTTTCTTCATTTTCAGTAGCTGGAAAAAAGTGTGATACATGTAAGATTATTGACTGAGCGTGTAACACTTTGACGGCTTAAAATTTTCATTTTTGCCTTATCAATAAACTTTCAACAATGAAAACGAAAATTACTTTACCTCTAAAAAATAACAAGCAAATGTCCAGGCAAAAAAAATATTTTAACTCATTCAATACCACTTGGCTGGTAATGTTTTTGCTTGCCATTTTTACGTGGCAATGCAAAAAGGATCCTCTTAAAGGGGAAGTCGGTACTTGTCCATCCATTCTTTCCACTGATCCATCAAGCGGCGACACCAATGTAGTTACCAGTATAAAGATTACTGCTATTTTCAATGAAGCCATGGATGCTGCAACGGTCAACGAAACAACATTTGTATTGTACCAGGGAGCGAATCAGGTTTCAGGAACAGTTACTTATTCTGGAAATACTGCAACTTTTACCCCTGCGGGTTATCTCGCAATAAATACTTATTATACTGCTACTGTTACAACCGGAACGCAAGATCCTTATGGAAATGCGTTACCTGCAAATTATGTTTGGAGTTTTAAGACAGGCGTAATTTCAATCGATAACCAACCTCGTGTCATCTTAACAGATCCTTCCAACGGATCCATTGGAGTTGCAGTAAATAAAAAAATTACTGCAGACTTTAATAAAGTAATGGATCCCTTAACGATCAATACAATGACCTTTTTATTAAAGCAAGGAAGCAACCAGATTACGGGAGTCGTTGCTTACTCAGGCACAACGGCTACTTTCACCCCGGTAACCGATCTGACATCAAACACTGTTTATGTTGGTACAATAACTACGGGAGCAAAGGATACTGCAGATAACGCCTTAGCTAATGACTATACCTGGAGTTTTACAACTGGTACTACTTTAGATACGATCCGCCCAACAGTAACTTCCACTGATCCCGCTAATGGAGCTACTCTTGTAATACTTAACAAAATAATTACCGCCAACTTCAGCAAGTCAATGGATCCTTTAACGATTGATTCGACAACCTATATGTTAAAACAAGGATTGACAAAAGTTCCAGGGCTTGTTAGTTATTCAGGCAATAAAGTGTCTTATACCCCATCAAGTGATCTGATGCCGAGCACTACATATAACGTAAGAGTTACAACAGGCGCAAAGGATCTCGCTGGTAACGCACTTGCAAATGATTATACCTGGACTTTTACAACAGGGACCACTGCAGGACAAGCTACTGTAAATCTCCAATCAGCAGGAAATTTCGTGGTACTTTCAGGTTCGGGAATAACTAATACCGGGCTTACCATTATTAACGGAGATATTGGAACAAGTCCTACCGGTACAATAAATGGGTTTCCTCCGGGAACAGTGAATGGAACAATTCATGCTGCAGATCCAGTAGCTGCTCAAGCTAAATTAGACTTAACCTCTGCTTACAATAATGCGCAGGGAAGATCAACAGGAGCAATCAGTTTACCTGGCGACCTGAGCGGACTTACATTCACTCCGGGGCTTTATTCCAATTCCACTTCGGTTATGTTGTCAGCAGGAAATGTAACTCTTGACGCACTTGGAGATGTAAACGCTGTGTTTATTTTTAAAATGGGATCTACACTAACCACGTTATCTGGTACAGGAGTTATTTTAAGCGGGGGCGCACAGGCAAAAAATATTTTCTGGTCGGTTGGTACTTCTGCAACACTGGGGACCAATTCAGTGTTTTATGGGAACATTCTTGCGGACCAATCTATTTCACTAAATACAGGCGCTGTATTGAACGGAAGAGCATTAACAAGAATTGCTGCAGTTACAATGCAATCTAACATCGTAAACAAACCTTAAAGATAAAACGCAAAAACTAAAATACTTTAAATAACAAACAATGACCCGACAATTATTTAGCTATTTATTGATGTTGATTGGCTTTACAATAACATCGCAGGCGCAGGAGGCTCAAAAACTACGGCCAAAATTTTGGTATGGTGTTTCTACAGCTGCAAATTTTAATTTTTATTCTGGTACAACTCAACGATTAAACACTACATTAAGAGCCCCTGAAGCTTTTCATAAAGGATTTGGTGTTGCGCCCTATGGTTCTGTCCTATTTGAATACCGGCCCGATGGTATGTTGGGATTAATGTTAAACCTTGCATATGATGGTCGTGGTGGTTCATTTAAAGGAGTGACTGCACCGTGCAATTGCCCGGCATCTTTAAATACAAAATTGAGTTACATTACTATTGAACCTAGTTTACGTATCACTCCGTTCTCTTCCGATCTTTATTTATTTATCGGTGGAGCATATAGTTACAATGTTGACAAATCATTTACGTATACACAAAGATTAAAACCAGATACAAAAGCAGACTTCAGTAACATAGCAACATCTGTGTTTTCCGGACAGGTTGGGGTTGGTTATGAAATACTACTTTCGTCTACAATTAATCCAAACCAGGTATATCTGTCGCCGTTTATTTCATACCATCCATATTTTGGACAAGCACCTCGTACAACGGAAAGTTGGTCATTAACAACACTTCGCGTTGGAACCGCATTGAAATTTGGAAGGGCTCATTGATATTGTTCCTAATACCAATGTCTGTTCTAAAGGATACAATCGCATTAGAACAAATACATTGGTACATGCCGATAGCTTAATGTTTATCTTTATTTAAAAGATATTACAGAAAGCTAATCGGTATAATAAATAAAACAGGAAAAAGTATATCTTTCTTTTTCTATGATTGATCTTTGGAATTCTTTTTGGAATTCCAAAGATCTTTTTAATTTTCAAAACATTTTAGTTAGTACTTACTATGTGTGATCTATATAAGATTTTCCTCCGGATATGCAACACTTTATGAGTTGAGTGTTCTCACATTTGTACTCTAATACCAAACCGCTCACAAGAATGCCAAAATACGCGGCATAACACCAACTAAGCCAACAAGATCAGCGCACAAATCTGTCAGTCTTGTTAGCAAGTTTGTATAATAATTTAAAACAAAAAAATATGGAAACTGCACAAAACAAAACCGAAAAAAAAGAACAACAAAACCCAGCTACTACAACTGTTGAAAAACAAAATGACGGTAAGCAACCTCAAACCACTCAAAATGGCAAAAATGATTCATCAAAAGAGTCAACAATTGCTAAAAATGAGGTTACAAGCGAAGATAGAACTGAGGAGAATGAGAATAAAAAAACGGAGATTAACCCTAACGATCCTCAAGCTACTCAACCTACAGAGAAAGCTACAGCTTAACAAATAATCACAAACACGGAACCCTATTCAATAAGCATTGGATAGGGTTCCGTGTTTTATTTAAAGACGAGACACATAATGCGTGAATGATGTAATTTATCTCAAAAGCGATGTAACATTTATTGGCCTTTGATGTCTCACCTTTACAATAAAATTAATTCATTTTTAAAAATAAAAAATTATGAAAAACGCAATTGAAATAAAAGGAAATTGGAACGAAACAAAAGGAAAATTAAAACAAAAATTCGCCGTATTAACGGATAGCGATGTGTTATTTGTAGAAGGCAAACAAGAAGAATTGTTGGGCAGGCTTCAGATTAAGTTAGGTAAAACAAAAGAAGAATTGCAAAAACTCATCTCAGAATTATAGTATTTGAAAAGCGTTAAATAAACTCATTGCTAAATTAAAGAATATGAAAAAGGCAACTATTATAATCAGTTTAATCTCTTTGTGTGTTTCTGCATTAAAAGCACAGGATACTCCTGAGACTCCTTCCGTGCCGCCGGATTTGCATAGAATAGAATTAGGGATTCGTTTTATGCCAACATTTTCTTCCTTTGATATGAAGACTTCTTCTGGTGGCACTGTAAAAGGTGAAGTAACACTTGGCTATGGAGGCGGAGTATTGTTGGGAGTTAATTTTTCCGACCATATTGGAATGCAAGGGGAAGTAATTTATAATTCTCTTTCACAAAAATATAAAGACCAGGAGTTGGAACGCGAAATAAATGTTCGTTATGTCAATATTCCATTATTGATGACGCTGAATACGGGAAAATCAAGACCGGTTAATTTAACAATAGTTGCAGGCCCGCAGCTTGGATTTAATATGGGATCAAGCATTAAATCTTCCAGTGGTTCATCATCAGATACGTTAACAACTGTTCTGGCAATAAAGAAAAGCGATTTTGGATTTGCTTATGGGGCAGGCCTTGGCTTTGCACTCAATGAAACCAGAACCATTCGTCTTGATTTGGGGTTTCGCGGCGTTTATGGATTTGTAAATGTCAGCAATACAAATCAAACAACTGAGACCAACTCCTATTATATTCTTGATCGTGCTACAGTTAGAACAAAATCAGCTTATATAGGATTTACATTGCTATTTTAATTAACACAATGGTAACGATTATATATATCGCTTTAGGAATGGTATTATTAATTGGACTTGATTATCTAATCACATATTTTGATGACATTCAAATTAAGTGGAAGCAACGGTTAAGCAGAATCAGGCGATTGGAAAGACGACTATTTCGTAATGAAAAAAATCGCAAAAAAATAGAACACAGAACCCCGCGTTTTAAACTGGACCTCTTTTCATAATACTTTGTAGCAATACGAAAATCAAGTGTTAAAATTTTAATCAAAATACTGTTTATGGAAACTGAGAAAGAATTAAATGAGCAGATTCTCCAAATTACGATGAGAATAACAAATCATTATCCTGCATTGTCAAAATATTTAGAAGAAATGAAGGTAACTATCCCTAACGAAAACAAGCCAAAGATAGATACCACTAATTTAATATCTTATCGCGACTCCTTAAATTCTATATTAGATAAATACATATTAGAACATCCAACAGCCGGAACAAAAGCGTAAACAGTGTAACTTATTTATTAAGTTATGTAACATGAGAAGTGACAGCATTAAGCATCTTTGTCTTATAAATTAAACCAATTAAAATCTAAAAAATGACAACTCAAACTATTCAAAACCAAACAGAAACAACAAATGTATCTACTGCTGAAAATTCAAAAACAGAGAAAACAAATGTAACAACTGCTCAAAACAAAGAAGCAGAAAAAGTTAATACTACTCCTACTGAAAAGCAAAAAGAGAATGCGGACAACAAAAACAACGCAACTCAAATTCAGGAAGTAACGAAACAACACCAGGTTGGGGATCAGGAAATTACTAAAGAGCCAGTTGCAGGGCAAGAAAATCCTAATACTGTGACTCAAGCTTAAATAGCTAACTGATACTTTTGTTAAAAGCTATAATTTGATTCAGTAGCTCAAATTTTGAAAAGCACTCGTAGAAAATCGGGATGCTTTTTATCATTAATACACATTTATGAATTATAAAAATGTCAAAATTAAAATACAAAAAAGCTTTTTTTATTACAGGCGCTCTGATAGTAGCTGTGATTTTTCTTGTTATAGTGTTTATTTCCCCTATCACAAAACACCTGATCGAAAAATACGATGAAAAATATAGTGGGCGTAAAATAACCATGAGTTGGGCCTATGTGAACCCATTCACAGGATATGTTCATTTCAGGGATCTCAAAATTTATGAATCAAAAAGCGACAGTATATTCTTTTCAGCGAAGGGTCTAAGTGCAAATTTTGAGATGTATAAATTGCTTTCAAAAACATACGAAATAAGTGAACTTGTGGTGGATGATCCTAAAGGTGTAATAATCCAGCATGAAAAGCAATTGAATTTTGATGACCTGATCGATCTTTTCAATTCCCCAGAAAAAAAATCCAACAAACCTCCGGTACATCTCAGCATTCTTCGCATAAAAATAAATAATGGAGAATTTTATTATAGGGAAAATGTAACTCCTGTTAATTACTATATCAAAAAAGTAAACTGCGAGAGCTCCGGATTTTATTGGAACAAGGATACAATTGCAGGCAATTTCTCCCTTGTTGCGGGAAAATCAGGCAGTGATCTAAAAGCTAATTTTACGATCAATTATAAAACCTTAGCATATGAGTTTGCAGCGATAGCTACTAAGTTTGATCTTGAGATAATCGATCAATATCTAAAAAATCTGGTTAATTATGGAACCTTTCGTGCAAATATAGATGCTGATTTAAAAGCAACCGGATATTTTAATGATAAGGAAAACATAACGATCAAAGGACTAGTATCGGTTAATGATATGCATTTTGGGAAGGATTCAACAGAGGATTATACATCCTTTAAACAGCTAGTCTTAGATATTAATGAGTTAAGTCCAAAATATCATAAATATGAGTTTGACTCCCTACGGCTCACCAGTCCATATTTTAAATATGAACGCTACGACAATTTGGATAATTTGCAAACAATGTTTGGAAAAATGGGGACTAACATTACTGCTGCTAACGCCGATCCGGAAAAATTCAATCTTGTTATTGAGCTGGCCCGTTATGTAAAGGTGTTATCTAAGAACTTTTTCAAAAGTGTCTATAAAATAAATAAACTTGCGATCATTGATGCAGATCTAAAATTTAATGATTATTCTCTTAATGAAAAATTTAGCTTTGGTACAAATTCGCTTTATATCCAAGCCGATTCGATCAATAAAAATCAAAAAAGAGTCGAGGTATTTCTAAAATCTACCTTGCATCCCTATGGAAATTTAGCGATCAATTTAAGCATTAATCCAAATGACAGCTCGGATTTCGACCTGAATTGCCATTTGCAAAAAATCCCGGCTACATTATTTAATCCTTACCTGGTAACATATACTTCTTTTCCTTTAGACAGGGGGAGTCTTGAATTTAAAGCGGATTGGCATGTAAGAAATGGAAATATTCAAAGCACTAATCATTTATTGATCATGGACCCACATTTAAGTACACGAATAAAAAAGAAAGATATGAAGAGGGTTTCCATGCCTTTATTGATGGCACTTATTCGCGAGCGCGGAAACGTGATCGACTACGAAATTCCTATAACAGGAAATCTGAATGACCCAAAATTCCATTTGCAGGATGCTATCATTGATCTGTTGGGAAACATATTTATTAAACCTCCAACCACAGGTTATGGGGTACGTGTATCAAATACCGAAAATGAGATCGAAAAATTACTAAGCTTAAAATGGGAGATGCGGAGCGCCTTATTGGGGTCTGACCAGGAAAATTTTATTCAGAAAATAGCAAAATTTTTAAAGGATAATCACGATGCGTCGCTTTCTATTTATCCGGTAACCTATCTTGAAAAAGAAAAAGAGCAGATCCTCTTTTTCGAAGCGAAAAAGAAATATTTTTTGCGGAACCATAATAATTTATCTTTAAATGAAGGTGACTCTATAGCCATTGATAAAATATCAATAAAGGACTCTTTGTTTGTAAAATTTTTAGATAAAAACATCGATAATAAAATGATGTTTACTATTCAGGAAAAGTGCCGGGCTTTTATTGATCCCAATATCCTTATTGGCAAACTCAACCAATTGCTTAGGCATCGTGAAAATACCTTTCGTTCTTATTTTAAAGCGAATAATACTGATAGCCAAATACATATTCACCTGAATGAAAATGGTATTCCATATAATGGTTTCTCCTACTATAAAATAAAATACAAAGGTGAGATCCCTGAATCTCTTCTTTCTGCCTTTATCTCCATGAATGAAATGAATGGTGAAATACCAAGAAAAAAATACCTCAAGGAGCGGAAGCAAAATTACCATTTATCAGAACAATCAAAAAAATAGGAAATGATACGAGATTGCTTAGAAATACCGTGAATAATGTAACTCCTTCCCATGTTATGTAACAGTAACCGGGGCAGAACAAGTCAACTTTGTTCTGTAGCGAAAATTCGTTCGCAGCATAAAAGAAGATGAAACACAAATTACTCCATATTGTAACAGCAGTTACCCTATTGCCCTTTCCCAATGTAAATTTTGCACAAGCGCCTACTTTAGGCACAGCAGCGAATTTTGTTCTCTTCTCCACAAATGGCGCAGCAACTCAGGCATTTCACAGTTTACAGGCAATGTTGGAACTAACAACGGCTCCAGCACTGCTTTTGGTAATGTAAACGGGCAGATGCACGATGCTGATGGTGCAAGCGCACAATGTTCAACAGATCTGCTGATCGCCTACAACCAACTCAAGAACGCTGTTCCAACTTTTTTTCCTGCAGCACTTTTAGGTAATGGGGCTACGCTTACTGCAGGAGTGTATTCTATTTCTTCGGCAGCGACCCTGAACTCAGTTCTTACTTTAAATGCACAAGGTAATTCGAATGCGGTATTTATTTTTAAGATTCAGGGCCCTTTTTCCACAAACGCTAATTCAAAAGTTAAATTGATCAATGGGGCATTAGCCTGCAATGTATTTTGGAAAGTGGAAGGCATGGTAAGTATGGCTTCAGGGACTTCGATGAAAGGTACTGTTATTGCGAATAATGCAGCAATTAACATGAGCACAGGCGATACGCTTGAGGGAAGAGCACTTTCTACTACCGGAGCTGTTACGGCTGGCGGAGTGTTGGCATATATACCCATCGGGTGCGGAAGTCCTGTTCTTACCGGACCCGCAGCTCCCACACTTGCTTCTACAGAATGTTATTCAATATTTTCTTCCAGCGGAAGCGTTTCAAATTCAGGTATAACAACAATTACGGGTGATGTCGGAACAAATTCCGATTTAACTACAGGCTTCGATTCATCATTGGTGACGGGGACGATTCATCCTATTCCTGATGCTTCTACAGCGCAATGCGCAGCTGATTTGCTGACTGTCTATTCTTATCTGAATCTACTATACTACCTGTTGATATTGAATTGTTGTATCCTGCTCAGTTTGGAAACAACCTGGTTTTGACACCACATACTTATCTCCTAAATGCAGCTACGGTATTTACAGATTCACTTTTACCTGAATGCACAAGACAATGCAAATGCTGTGTTTGTTATCAAAATAAATGGGGCTCTCTCAACAAGCACTTATTCAAAAGTTCTTTTAATTAATGGAGCACAGGCAAAAAACGTCTATTGGAAGATCGAAGGAGCTGTAAGTATAAACAACTATTCTACTTTCTGCGGAACGATCATCTGTAATAATGGTGCTTTAGGCGCATTAAATACAGGGGTTGTACTTAATGGCAGAGCGCTCACAACTAATGGCGCTTTAACAACCACTGCGACTACTACCACTATCATTTCAGTTTGTACCCCAGCGAGCATTTATTCTTTTGATATCGAAAATGCAACTGAAGCAATTCACATTTATCCCAATCCTTTTATCACTTCAATAAATATCTTGTTGAATAGACAACCAAACAGCACATATGAATTGAAAATATATGATGTTTTAGGAGCAGAAATAATAAATACAAATATTATTAATCAACTGACAACCCTTGAAACAAGTGAACTTCCTTCGGGAATTTATTTCTACAAAGTGATTAGCAATAACAAAATAATACAATCAGGCACACTAGTTTCACAGAAGTAAATAAATCATTCTTTTATAAAAATCTCTGCATGGTAATTATCTTGCATAGATTTTTTATTAAATAAAACGCGAAAGTACTCATGAGTGAATAATATAACTTATTACAATCATTCTATAACAGTAATACTCCTTTACTGGTTCACCTTCGTATCAAGAAATTATTAAACTAAAGCAAAATAATATGGACACCCTAAAAATAATTATTATTGGAATAACAATGCTTGCAGCTAGTGCAATCAAAGCTCAAATATCAGTTAATGTAAACATCGGAACGCCTCCACAATGGGGACCGGTAGGATATACTGAAGAGCGGTATTACTATTTACCCGATGTAGAAGCTTATTATGATGTTCAAACGTCTTCCTTTATTTATTACGAAACAAATGTCTGGGTACACAGAACATACCTTCCTCGAAGATATAGTAATTATGATCTCTACAACGGCTATAAGGTGGTGATTGTTAATTATAAAGGTAATTCGCCATACGATAATTTTAAGGGCCATAAAACAAAATATGCAAAAGGCTACCGTGGCCCGGCTCAGAAAACCATTGGTGCAAAACCGGGAAAAGGTCCAAGTCAAAAAGCTTATTCAGGTAATCAGCCAGCCAAAAAAGAAAACAAATCATCGAATGGAAATACAGGATATAACAAGGGCAAGAGCAATTCACAGGGCAATGGCGGCGGGAATAAAAAAAGGAAATGATAAAGCGATGTGTGAATAATGTAACATATTATCATTATTCCGTAACATATCAGGGTATTCAATCGCCCACCTTTGCAGGGTAAAAATTAATTTACATTTAAAAATTCACAAAATTAAACACACATTTTTTTTAATTACCGGATAATCTAAATCATTTATATTTTTTATAACATGAGCTAATTTTGTTTTAGAAACTAATCACAAAAAAATGCAAACTATCCTTCAGCATCACGAAATAGCAGCAGCATTTATAGCAAGAGTATTTCTTGGATTACTATTTTTCTTCCAGGGATACGATGCGGTGTTTAAGATTAAAGTTGGCAATATTATTAAAACATATCAAACATCGTTTGAGGAAAAGGGAATTCCAAAAATTATTACAACCTTAGGGTCGTATTTTACATCCTACGTTGAGTTAATAGGTGGATTGTTTCTTGTACTCGGTTTTTTCAAATATTCTATTCTTTACTTATTAGGAATTGATTTAATTCTCGCGTCTATCGCATTCGGAATTCATACACCTCTTTGGGATACGCGGTTTGTTTTTCCGAGACTGATTTTACTTCTTTTTCTTTTGGCCATTCCAACTTATTGGGATAATTATTCATTGGATATTTTAGTATTCAAATCATAGAAATATATAATTATAGAAACACTAACTAGAAATTACCTACAGACTTCGTCGCTTGGTTTAAAAGAATAGAAACAAAATCGCTTTCAACATTTAGAAAAAGTTCCATACTCCTTTTAAACATTTTATAATATGAAAACAATTCTTGTCCCAACTGACTTTTCTGAGACATCCATCAATGCTCTTGACTACGCAATTGAAATTTCGGAAGTTATGAAAGCGAAACTTATTCTGTTTCATGCGTATCATATGCCGGCTACTCAGGTAGAAGCCCAGGTTGTAATATCCTGGGATAAAATAGAAGAAGATTCCATGAACGCATTAAAGGAAATAGAAAAAAATATTTACCGGAAACATGGAGATCAACTGAATATTGAATGCATATGCAGTTGTGGATTTGCGGTCGAAGAGATTAAATTTATTGCAAAGGAACAAAACGTTGATTTGATAATAATGGGCATGCAGGGAGCGGGATATTTAACGGAAAAATTAGTTGGTAGTAATACCACTTCGTTAATGGGAGAAATAAAATGTCCCCTTTTGGCAATTGACAGACATGTAAAATTTAGAACCATAAGGAAGATTGTTTTAGCTTGTGATTACAATGAAGTAAACAATAAATCTGTATTTGATCCAATAAAGGAATTTATTCGCTCTTTTAAATCCCATTTATCCATTTTGAATGTAGTTCCTGAATTGGAGCTAGCTCCATCTGTTGACAAGGCTAGGGAAGGGATTAAGCTTGATCGTTTTTTTGACGATGTGAATCATAGTTTCCATTGCCTTGAAAGCGAAGACATAGTAGATGGAATTAATGGTTTTGTAATTCAACATAAAATGGACATGGTAGTTATGATGCCTCACAAACATTCCATTATTAAGAATATTTTTCACCGTTCTGCTACTAAACACATGGCATTTCATGCGAATGTTCCATTACTTGTACTACATGAATAAATATGGATATTCAAACATGAAAGCAAAAGATCGCCGATGATCAAATGAGTAGGAAAGAACGGGCAATTCTTGTCACAAATGCTAACAGGATATTTTACGGGCGTTCCAGGAATTTATTTCAACAACAAGAATTTTCATATGTGTGAATAATGTAACATATTATCATTGTTCCGTAACACCCCAGGGTATTCAATTGTTCACCTTTGTAGGGTAAAAATTAATTTTCACTTAAAATTCACAAAATGAAAAACACAAATTTTTTAATTACAGGATGCTTATTTTTTGCGGTGACTATTATAACAAGTTGTAATAGTCCAGCTGAAAAAGTAGAAAATGCACAAGATAAAGTTACTGAAGCAAATGGTGATCTGAAAACGGCCAATGAAGAATACCTGAAGGATGTTGAGAATTATAAAGCTGAAGTAAAACAAAAAGTGGAAACCAACGAAAGAAATATTGCCGAATTAAAGGAACAACTGAAAAATGAAAAGAAGGAAGCTAAAGCTGACTACGAAAAAAAGGTGGCGGAATTAGAAGTAAAAAATAGAAATATGGAAGATAAAATGAATGATTATAAAGAGAGTGGTAAAGAAAAGTGGGAAGTGTTTAAAAAAGAATTTAGTCATGATATGGATGAGCTTGGTTCTGCATTCAAAGATCTGACTGTTAAAAATGTAAAATAATCGAAGCTCAGGTCGATAATGTAACGTAAATCTAACCAAATGAACACTCAAGAATTTAACCTGTTTATAGTAGACGATAATCCATTGCTCGTAACGCGCCTTCGCAGTTATCTTGATGCAAGATTTGGTAGTAGTCTCAATATTTCATCTTTTTACACAGCTCAAAGTATTTTGGAAGAAGTGGATGAGGATACTAACATTGTTATCCTGGATTATGACCTTGGAGGGAAGAGCGGTAATGATATATTGAAGTCGATAAAAAAAATCAATCCTAAAACAGAAGTAATCATGCTTACCTCCAATGAGGAAATAAGCGCGGCTATTGATTCATTTCAGAATGGCGCATCTGATTATGTTATTAAGGGGTTAAATTCAGGAAAGCAAATAACATCTCTTATTTATAATATTATTACTTATCCCGTGAAACTGATGGGAAAAGAATTCGGTATTAATAAATATGTTGTCATATTTCTATTTATTTTCCTTGTCCTGGGAGTTGGCGCATATTTTACATTGAAATATTTACCATAAAACTTTTGTAATTATTAAAGGAGCGCCTCTGGAAGTGGGGGCGCTTTTTTTGTTTCGCATTTTTGACGCGTTTTCCAGAAATATACTCCAAAAACAAGCATTTTCAAATGTGTGATAGATGTAACATATTAAAACCGTTCTGTAACACTTATACTTGCTTAGTTCATCACCTTTGTCCTATAGAAATCACCTCACATTTAAATAATAGACCATGAAAAAAATAATTATACTAATTGGTTTGCTCTATTTGCCTTTTCAAACAACATTAAAGGCGCAAGATAGCGATACTGATCCAAGAGGAAATGTAGCGTTTGGAATAAAAGCAGGATTAAATATTTCTAATGTTTGGGACGAAAAAGGACAGGATTTCAAGGCTGATGCAAAGGCGGGGTTCGCAGGAGGAGTTTATCTTGGAATTCCGGTCGGTAAATTTTTAGGCATTCAGCCTGAAGTCTTGATTTCTCAAAAAGGTTTTCAGGGATCTGGAACTTTATTTGGAACTCCTTATTCCTTCTCAAGAACCACAACATATATCGATATCCCGGTTCAGGTTGCAATAAAACCTCTTGAGGTACTTACAATTGTTGCTGGTCCGCAATACTCTTACCTCATGAACCAAAAGGACAATTATACTTTTGGGGTAAACAGCACTGAACAAGAGCAGGAATTTGAAAATGATAATATTCGAAAGAATGTACTGGGTTTTGTAGCAGGTGCCGACATTATTATTTCGCATGTTGTTGTCTCGGGAAGAATGGGATGGGACTTTCAAACTAATAACGGAGATGGATCTTCTTCTACCCCGCGTTATAAAAACCAATGGATGCAGTTAACTCTCGGTTTCAAAATTTAAGATAAAAATTATTTGCAAATAAAAATCATAAAATGAAAACAACAACTTTAATTTTATTATTCGCTCTCATTATATCAACGGGGTCTAGTTTATCCGCACAGGTGACAAATCCCGAAAGCAGTACTTTCGAAAAATTTGGAAACACATTGAATCTTGGAGTGGGGATAGGCTATTATGGATACATAGGACATACAACTCCTGTTGTTCACGCTGATTATGAGTTTGACGTAGCGAAAAACTTTACACTTGCACCATTTATTACTTACTATAGCTATCAAAACTATTATTACTGGGGAAATAAAAACTATCCATATAGAGAATACTCATACCGTCAAACGTCCATTCCGATAGGAGTTAAAGGTTCGTATTATTTTGATCAATTTCTTAAGGCCGGATCCAAATGGGATTTTTACCTCGGAGGTTCTTTGGGTTTTGCAATTCGTAAAACAACCTGGGAAAATGGATATTATGGAGAAACTGCTGTTCAGCGCGGTTCAAGCGGATTATATTTTGACGGACACATTGGTACCGAGTATCACATGGGCAAGAAAGCGGGATTGTTTCTGGACCTATCTTCAGGTATTTCGACTTTTGGCTTGGCATTGCACTTGTAAAATACAGGACATAAATAGAGTTTAACATATTTTGAAAACAACAATGAAAAATAAACGACCAAGAATTAATAGACCTCTGCCTTCGCAAACAGATGATATCACAAGCCCGGATAATGATGCCGACAAAACAGGAACAGACGTAAGCTCTGATAGCACTGAAGAAAGAAACGATACACATAGATTCGATAAACCCAAGAGAGAAGTTCACCCTGATCGAACAGGCATAGATGTTAACTCAGACAAAACTAAAAGGAGCAATTAAAATAATTTTACAATAAAAATAAATAAGAACCATGGGAAACTTACTTTATATAATAGCGGTTATTTTAATCATTGGCTGGCTAATTGGATTCATTGGATATAACGTTGGCGGAATTATTCATGTGCTTCTTATCATTGCAGTAATAGCTATACTTCTGAGAGTCATTCAGGGAAAAAAGCCTCTTTAATACTCTAAAAGAATTCTATGAAAAAAACTACACTTTTTTTGCTAATTACATGTTTATCATTATCGTTCTGGCCGATTAAATCAATCGCTGTAAATAGTTCAACTAAGGTTGCGGCAGTTGCTTCGAAATCAAAAGAGGCTGCCGAAGCCAAAACCTTGTTGACAAGGTTGGACGAAATAAATACAATTACTAAAACAGATTTAAATCCCATTGAAAAAAAACGTCTGCGAAAAGAAGTACGCTCTATCAGGCACAGGCTAAATGATCTGGGAAACGGTATATACATTTCCGCGGGCGGGTTAATTCTTATCCTTATTCTGCTTATCATTTTACTATAAATCATAATTATAAACCGCGCTTAGCATGTTTTTTCAGCAAGCAAGCCATTAAAATCAAAACAAAAAATGGAAAATTCAAACAACACAGGAAAACTTATTGGTGCATTATTAGTAGGAGCTGCAATAGGTGGAATTCTAGGAATTCTTTTTGCTCCGGACAAAGGTAGTGAGACAAGAAAAAAACTTTCATCTAAAGGCGACGACTTTACAGATGCATTGAAAGAAAAGTTTAATCATTTTATCGACGAAGCAAAAAAAGAAGTTGAAAACGCCAACAAAAAAGCAACTGATGTTGCAGAGAATGGAATTGCAAAAGTGGATAAAATAAAAGTGAACTAGTCGATCCTATTTCATAACAAATTCAGCAGCCGGAATACCTCCGGCTGCTATAAACAAAGGAGAATGGAAATTAAAGAAACATTATTTGAGCCACTTTTGGAAAAGGCCGAGCAGTATGGTAAAACAAGTATTGAATTGCTAAAGTTAAAATCCATTGACAAGGCCGCAGATGTTACATCTACCTTGACTTCAAGATTATTATTAGTGATTGTCTTTTCGCTTTTCGCGCTTACTTCAACTATAGCGCTTTCCCTTTGGCTTGGCGATTTACTAGGAAAAAATTATTACGGCTTTTTAGTGGTTGCAGCATTCTATGGTCTTGCCGCGGTCGTTTTATTCTATATCCATCCATTGATCAAAACGCGTGTAAATAATATGATAATAACACAACTGCTTAATTAATATTTCATGCCAAAAATTACAAATGCAATTGATTTGAAAAACACCATTCGGCAACTGGAAAACAAACAGGCTGAAGAATGGCCTTTACTGAAAGAACAATTTTTAACTAGTTGCGAGAGTTTAAAGCCTATTAATCTTCTGAAGAATACGCTTAATGAACTGACAAAGGCTCCTGATTTCCAAGGTAATTTATTGGATACGTCAATAAGTCTTGCGGCAGGCTATTTAACCAAAAAAATAGTTGTAGGTATATCACATAATCCATTAAAGCAAATACTCGGATCCCTTTTACAAATGGGAGTTACAAGTATTGCTTCAAAAAATACTGATGTAATAAAATCTACAGTAGCGACTCTTGTAAATAAATTTTTTAGCAAGAAAGACATTTCCGAATAAATGATCCAAGATTCTAAATTTCCTTTTTATGCAAAAGCAACACTTGTCTTTATTGGCTTATTTGCTTTTGTTAGCACTTTATATATCATCCAGGAAATTATCCTTCCTTTAATTTATTCTACCATCATTGCAATTGTATTAAGTCCGATTGTGAATTTTTTCGTGAGAAAAAGGATGAACCGAGCTATAGCGATTACAATTACTTTGTTACTCTTGGTCATGACAACTATTCTGATTGTCATATTACTTTCCTCTCAACTAATGCAATTCAGTGATACTTTTCCAATACTACTTAAAAAAATTAATCAGTTGTCAGATCAGTCTGTAAGGTGGGTTTCGAATACTTTTAATATAAGTACATATAAAATAAATAGATGGGTCACTGAAAAAAATATAGATTCTCTTGGCAAAATAAATTCAGCTATCGGCCAGACAATTATTAATACAGGAAGTGCCTTGATAGTTTTGGTATTAATACCGGTATATACTTTTATGATATTATTTTATCAGCCCTTATTATTGGAATTCATTCATAAGCTTTTTAATGCTAATAAACATACAGACGTAAATAATGTTCTGACTGCTACAAAAAAAATTGTTCAAAGTTACTTAGTTGGTCTTTTACTCGAAGCCCTTATTGTAGCTATATTAAATTCTACAAGCTTATTGATACTTGGAATTGACTATGCCATTTTATTAGGAGTGGTTGGGGCGATACTAAATGTTATCCCTTATATAGGTGGAATCATCGCGGTTGCATTGCCGATGCTTATTGCACTTGCAACAAAATCTCCCACTTACGCATTGCTTGTATTGGCATCTTATGCGCTAATTCAGTTAATAGACAATAATTACATCATACCAAAAGTAGTTTCTTCTAAGGTGCAGATAAATGCACTTGTATCAATTGTTGTTGTAATAGCAGGAGGAGCATTATGGGGAATTCCCGGAATGTTCCTCTCTATTCCTTTAACTGCGATAATAAAAGTCATCTTTGATCATATTGATGGCTTAAAGCCATGGGGATATTTATTAGGAGATATTACTCCAACCTCGAAAAAATTTTCTTCATTAAAAGCAAGGCTTAAACAAATAAATAAACCATAAAAAATGAAACCTAATATTGGGATTGCCGAAAAAAAATTAAAAAATTCATCTCATATTTTAGCTGAAGTCCTTGCAAATGAAATGACATTATATGTAAAAACCAGAAAGTCACATTGGAACGTGACAGGAGAAAGCTTTATGGAACTTCATAAATTATATGAAGATCAATATAAACAACTAGAGGAATTTATTGACGAAACTGCTGAACGCATTGGGAAGTTAGGGCAAAAAACCATTGGCACTATGAATGAATTTCAGAAACTGTCGTCTCTAAAAGAACATCCGGGCAAATATAGTTCTACAAAGGATACACTCAAGGAATTACTAAAGGATCATGAAACTGTTATTATCCAATTGAGAAAGGGGATTGAAGAATGTGCAGAAAAAAATAACGATGCAGGTACTGCCGACTTCCTAACTTATCTTATGGAGCAACACGAAACAATAGCCTGGATACTCAGAAGATACCTGAATTAATATTTATCGGCCAGACAATGGATAAGACAGCTTTAGAAAAATTAGCTCCGCACCCGTATTTGAAAAAGATAAAAGTTTTTTTTGAAGAGATCGCGCAGCTAACACTGTTCGCATTGCGGTTTTTTAAAGAAATGATTAGGCCTCCGTATGAATTCAATGAACTTGTTAAGCAATCTTATTTAATAGGTTATAAATCATTCCCATTGGTAGCAATTACCGGATTTATTATGGGGCTTGTATTGACAATACAATCACGCCCTACACTTGTTGAATTCGGAGCAGAGTCCTGGTTGCCTGCAATGGTAGCCGTTTCCATCATTCGCGAAATCGGGCCTGTGATCACTGCACTGATATTTGCTGGGAAAGTTGGGTCAAGCATAGGGGCAGAATTGGCTTCGATGAAAGTAACTGAACAGATTGATGCAATGGAGGTATCAGGGACAAACCCATTTAAATACATTGTAGTTACACGAATTTTATCGGCTACACTGATGCTGCCTTTATTGGTAATTGTAGCAGATGCAATTGCTTTATATGGTGCGTACGTGGGTGTTAACCTGAAAGGGGACGTTAGTTTCCCTTTATTCTCTTTGCAGGTTTTTGGAGCATTATCCTTTATGGACGTTTTCCCTGCTATTATCAAAACATTCTTCTTTGGATTTATGATTGCATTGATCGGTTGTTATAAAGGTTATAACGCTGGTAAGGGAACTGAGAGTGTTGGGGAAGCAGCCAACTCTGCCGTAGTGCTCGCCTCATTATCGGTATTTATAATCGATATGATAGCTGTTCAGATAACCAGTCTATTTATATAATCTCCGTGAAAACAATCGTAGTTGAAATAGAGCATTTGCAAAAATCGTTTGACAATAATCAAGTGCTGAAGGATATAAATTTAAAAATTGAAAAGGGTGAAAATCTCGTTGTATTTGGAAAATCCGGAAGTGGAAAATCTGTACTTATAAAATGCCTGGTTGGTTTGATTCAGCCGGATGACGGCAGCATTAATTTGCTTGGCAAAAGTATTTCCGGCATAGAAGATAAAGAGTTAACTGTTTTAAGAAAAAAGATTGGATTTTTATTTCAAAGCGGAGCTTTATATGACTCTATGACAGTAAGAGAAAATCTTGAATTTCCGCTTCGCGATTCAACATCGATATCAAAAGAGGAAAAGGAAAAATTAGTAATTGAAGCATTAGAAAATGTTGGTCTCAAAGATGCTATTGATAAAATGCCATCTGAGCTTTCGGGAGGAATGAGAAAACGGGTTGGATTAGCCAGAACGTTGATATTAAAACCGGAAATAATACTTTATGATGAGCCAACAACCGGTCTTGATCCTATTACATCCAGAGAGATCAGTAAGTTGATCTTAGATGTACAAACAAAATACAATGCAGCGAGTATCATCATTACCCATGATGTAGAATGTGCAAGACTTACCGCAAATCGTATGATTATAATACGGGATGGCATATCATATGCTGAAGGAACATTTAAAGAATTGTCAGAATCAAAAGATGAGTGGGTACATTCATTCTTTGAATAATATTTTAAACAACAATCATGAAAAATAAAACAGGAAATAAAGTAAGGCTTGGAATATTTGTTTCTGCTGGTATAACACTACTTATAGCCGGCATCTATTTCATTGGCCAGCAACAACAGTTGTTCAGTAGTACATTCCATGTCAGTGGAATATTTAAAGATATAAATGGTTTACAGGTTGGTAATAACATTCGCTTTTCCGGGATCAATGTTGGGATTGTTGAAGACATTCAACAAATCACAGATTCGACAGTACAGGTTGATATGCTGATCGATGATGGTACAAAAAAATTCATTAAAAAAAATGCAAAAGCTATCATTGCTTCTGATGGACTTATGGGAAGCAAAATTGTAATTATTACTCCAGGTAAAAATGGCAAGCAGGAAATTGCGAATGGCGATGTTATTGAAACAACTACTTCGGTGAATATGGATGATATTCTACTAAAAATAAAACTGACCAGTGATAATGCCGCAATTATAACAAGTGATCTCGCTGTTGTCATGGAAAGTATACGCAATGGAAAAGGAACTATAGGGAAATTATTTATGGATAGTGCTTTCGCGCAAACGGTAGACGATGCGCTTACAAATATTAAACAAGGGGCAGGTGGCTTCAAACAAAATATGGATGCGGCCAGCCGTAATATTTTGTTGAGAGGAGCTTTAAAGAAAAAGGATTGAAAGTGAGACCATGAGGCCGGCAGGGAGCAGGTATGTCCTCCAGGGTGGACCATTTGTATTGCCTTGAGTCTGAATTAAAAACAATCAGGACTGTAAACGAAAGAAAAAAGCAATGCGATTTTCTTAAGGTGGGTTCTAAAAATTCACTTTTAGAGATTTGACTAAAAATCGGAGAA
>CAZQIC010000082.1:0-20751 GCA_964593555.1 uncultured Bacteroidia bacterium
CAATATATCTTCTTCATTATTTTAATTTTAGACTACAAATATAATAATTTTTAGATTAGTCTAAAAATTATTTTTTATTAATATAAATTTTGGTATATTTGTACACATATATGAATTCCTTTACCGAAGAAAACTATTTAAAAGCCATCTTTAAACTGATGGAAAAGAGCGGAACTAAAGCCATTAGCACCAATGCCATTGCAGAAAAAGTAAATACAAAAGCTGCTACGGTAACCGATATGCTAAAAAAACTATCGGGAAAAAAATTCATTAATTACCAGAAATATAAAGGCGTAACACTTACACCTACAGGCAAACATGCCGCTCTATCTATTATAAGAAAGCATCGCTTATGGGAAGTTTTCCTGGTTGATAAGCTTAAATTTAAATGGGATGAGGTTCATGCTATGGCCGAACAGCTGGAACACATTAACTCCGATGAACTGATCAACCGCCTTGACCTGTTTTTAGGCAAACCTAAAACAGATCCTCACGGTGATCCTATTCCCGATATAAAGGGTGTGATTCATGCAAGTAAATCAACGTTACTTTCTAATTGCAGCTTAAATAAAAACCTTGTAATGACAGGCGTTGTGGACCATTCTCCTGCTTTTCTCCAATACCTTGATAAAATGAATATCTCCCTGGGAGATGAAATAAGTATTTTAAACATGATTGATTTTGACAGATCGTTTGAGATCAGCATTAACAGAAAAAAAAATATTCACATCAGTAACGATGTGGCAAAAAATATATTGGTTTCAAAAAACGGGCACCAATAAAAAAATTAAGTATGAATAATAAAGCAGGCACATCTTTAGAGGAAGTAAACTCATCAGTAGATACTACTTCCAAAACGGGTACCTGGAAAAAAATATTTGCATTTTTTGGACCAGCATATCTTGTTAGCGTCGGATACATGGATCCCGGCAATTGGGCAACAGATATCGCAGGCGGAAGTAAATTTGGTTACGCGCTCATTTGGGTACTTTTAATGTCCAATTTAATGGCGCTTTTATTACAAGGACTCAGTGCCCGACTTGGCTTAGTAAAAAAACTTGACCTCGCACAAGCCTCCAGGGTATATTATCCTCCATTTGCCAATAAATGTTTGTGGGTACTCGCCGAGATCGCAATTGCGGCCTGTGACCTTGCTGAAGTAATTGGTATGGCAATAGGTTTACAATTGTTGTTTAATATTCCAATTCATATAGGTGTTCTTATTACTATACTCGATACTTTTTTATTATTGATGCTTCAGAATCTGGGAATGAGAAAAATGGAAGCATTTATTCTTAGCCTTATAGGGATCATTGGTGTATCATTCATGGTAGAGTTGTTTATGATCAAACCCGATATTATAGAAATTGCGAAAGGACTAAAACCTTCCTTACCGGGAATGGGTAATGAAGCTTTATATATTGCTATTGGAATTATAGGTGCCACAGTTATGCCGCACAATCTCTATTTACATTCTTCATTGGTACAAACACGAAAAATAGATCGCAGTTCTTCAGGAATAAGAAGTGCCATAAAATATAATTTAATTGATACTGGTATAGCACTGAACCTGGCTCTCTTTGTAAACGCTGCTATACTTATTCTTGCAGCATCTGCATTTTACAACAATGGGTATTACGAAATAGCAGATATAAATGATGCCCACAAATTACTCGCACCAATTTTGGGAAGTCAACTTGCCCCTACCCTGTTCGCGATTGCACTTATTGCCGCAGGACAAAGTTCAACGCTAACCGGTACACTCTCCGGACAAATTGTTATGGAAGGTCATTTGAATTTACGTATGCAGCCGTGGCTCAGAAGATTGGTTACACGCCTTATTGCAGTTGTCCCCGCGTTTCTGACCGTTTACATTATGGGCGAAAGTCAAACAGGCGCGCTGCTAATTTTAAGCCAGGTGCTTTTAAGTTTGCAGCTTGGATTTGCAGTAATCCCGCTTATCCATTTCGTAAGCAGCAAATCGTTTATGGGAGAATTTGCAATAAAAAAAACAACTCAGGCTCTTGCATGGGCATGTGCTTTAATAATTGTAGGATTAAATATTAAATTCCTTGGCGAAAAGGTTGCGGATTGGACACATACTTCGGAAAACCCTCTTATAATTTATCTTGTTGTTATTCCATTGTTGCTTAGCGCTCTTTTACTTTTACTATATGTTACCTTTAGTCCGATGGTAATGAAAACACTTACTAAATACAAACGAAGCTCACCCCATGGTGAAAAAGTTCAGCTCAATATAGCTGAGAAAAAACATTATTCACGAATCGCAATCACCATCGACTTTTCAGATTCAGATAACAATGCCATTAACAATGCCATTGCTCAGGGAGGAAAAGATGCCGAATATTTACTCGTACACATTGTTGAAACTGCAGGAGCCATGATGATGGAGAATGAGATAAGTGACAGTGAAACAGGTGAAGACAGAAAAAATATTCAACAGTATGCCGACCAATTAAATTCGGCCGGTTATAAAGCAAGCACTAAGCTGGGATTTGGTAATCCGAAACGCGGTATACCTGAAATTGTTAACGAGTATAAAGCCGATCTTTTAGTTATGGGGGCGCATGGACATAAAGGGTTAAAAGATATTATCTTTGGTACAACAGTAAATGTTGTAAGACATAGAGTCTTTATGCCAGTAATTATCGTTAGAAAATAATCGTGTCGAAACAAGATCTCATTCAGATAAAAAACAGGAAAGCTTCATTCGAATTTTCCTTTATTGAAAAATTTATCGCCGGTATTAAACTCACCGGTACAGAGATAAAATCTATCCGATCAGGTAAAGCGAATATAAACGAAGCCTTTTGCGCCATAATGAGTGATGAGTTATGGGTCCGCAACATGTACATAGAAGAGTACGAAATGGGCAATCGCTTTAATCATGAACCCAAACGCAACAGGAAACTTTTAGTGAACAAGAGCGAACTGAAAAAAATTAAGAATACGCTGAAAGATCAGGGACTCACGATTGTTCCCATTCAATTATTCGTAAACGACAAAGGTTTGGCAAAACTTGAAATCGCCATCGCGAAAGGAAAAAAACTTTACGACAAACGTGACGATATTAAAAAGAGAGATACAGAGAGGGAAATAAGCAGGAGACTAAAATAAAAAAGCTCCCCAATTTCTTGGAGAGCTTTTTATTTTTATATAAATATATTAGAAGTGTAGAGTTGCTCTTAGTGAACCAACAGAACCCATACCTGTACCAAACAAGTCCCTGTTTGTGTCAATTGACCAACCACCAGATTTACCTGTCTCTTCATTTATAGTTGAAAGAGTTGGGGTTCCACCAACAACTTCAACAGCTTGATATTCAGCTTTAGATTTTCCAGAGCTGTTGATTGTAAGCCCCCATCCAAAATCTCCACCGAAAGATATTTTAGGGAACACAAAATATTCTGCTCCAATAAAACCTCTTACACCAAAGAAAAAGCCTCCACTTTTAAGACTCAAAAGCCTGTTATCATTAGTATATGTTACATTACCATAATTCAGGTTGCTTTGGTTTGTCCCACCATTTGGATCAGTAATAATTAGACCAAAATCCGATGAAAATGTACCGTCACCAGGATTAACTACCGGGGTTCCGGAAGGATTAGCTGTATTACCATATTCAAATTTATCAGAAGAACCAGACATCCCAACCATTGCATCAGCACCGTAATATCCTTGCAATCTTGTTTTACCTCTTCTCATTTCAATGCCAGCACCTAAACCAATATACCTTGATGAATGTTTCCAGGAATCTTCAACCATTGTTGGTAATGTTGGAAATGTAAAAGTTGATGTAGTTGCTTGAGCAACCATTTGTCTTTCTGTATTAGAGGTCATCCCAATTCTCAATATTCCTCTATATGCAGTTTTTTCATCTTTAAACATTTTACCAATAATGGTATTGTTTACATTCAGATGATTCCATGTTGGAGCAGTATTTCCATTTTGGGAAAACATATTTCCAAAATAATTTAATAATGGGGTTGCTTCAATGCTAATAGCCCAGTCACCTGATTCAGGAAGCATAGGCTCTCCTTTTTTTGATGTAAGATCTTGTGCGTAAGTTCCGGCAACGCCTAAAACCAGCACGATTGATAATAATGTTTTTTTCATAGATGGTTATTTTAGTTTAACTTGTTTTATATAAACCATTGCAAACATAAATGGAAAACAGAGGAAGTTTTTTAACCCTAACGGTATCTTTTAAACATGAAACTGTTAACAAACCTAACTATTTTTGCTTTTGTTCCAACAAAGGAACAAACCTGAAATCGCCTAATTCAGTTGTTTGATAGTCTTTTTCAGAGAGTTTTTGAACCAATATCATTCGCTGAACATCTCTCTCTCCAACAGGTATCACCATCCTTCCCCCTACCTTTAACTGTTCTTTTAATGGCTCGGGGATAAAAGGGGCGCCAGCTGTTACAATAATTTTATCAAAGGGTGCAAACATAGGAAGCCCCTTATATCCATCGCCAAAAAAAAGCTGTGCTTTATATCCCATATCTTCCAATAGCTTTTTTGTTTTGGTATATAAAGTTTTCTGACGCTCAATGGAATATATCTTCAGGCCTAATTCTACTAATACGCTTGTCTGGTATCCCGACCCCGTACCTATCTCTAATACTTTTTCTCCCTTTACAGGTTCCAATAATTGTGTTTGAAAAGCTACGGTATAAGGCTGAGAAATTGTTTGCCCTGCTCCTATCGGAAACGCCTTGTCTTCATATGCTGCATACTCAAGAAAAACATCGTCCATAAACAAATGCCTGGGTACATTTTCTATAGCCTTTAATACGGCTTCATCAGTAATGCCCTTAGACCTTACCACTTCAACTAACTTTTTTCTT
Source organism: uncultured Bacteroidia bacterium (assembly GCA_964593555.1). Taxonomy (GTDB): domain Bacteria; phylum Bacteroidota; class Bacteroidia; order JAFLBG01; family JAFLBG01; genus CAZQIC01. The sequence goes on from CAZQIC010000082.1 coordinate 4,875, forward strand.
AAGCCTTTATGCTTATAAGTATCATTCATATTAAAAGCGAGATGGACAAAATTAACAAATACATTAACCATCTTAAATAAACAAAATCGTTTTATTCACAAAGTGATGTCAGTATTATTGCCCTGAATAGCCCTTAATTTGAACTAAAAAAAACCTGGTCTGAGATTGCAGGAAAAAGCTACTTTTGTAACCTCTTAATTGGGTATTATGTTAAAAATTGGGGTTATTGGGGCAGGGCATCTTGGCAAAATTCACATTAAGCTTATTAAAGAAATAAGCAACTATGAGTTAGTTGGTTTTTTTGATGCTGAAGAAAGTGTTGCTAAGCAAGTTGCCAACGATTTTTCTATAACATCATTTTCATCAGCAGAAAAACTTATTGACGCTGTTGATGTAGTTGATATTGTTACCCCTACAATTTTTCATTATGGCTATGCGGTTCAGGCCTTAAAAAAATCAAAACATTTATTTATTGAAAAGCCTTTGGCCAATACCATTGCCGAGGGAAAATCACTTGTACAGCTTGTAAAGGAAGCAAATACAAAAGTGCAAGTAGGGCATGTTGAGCGTTTTAATCCCGCCTATATAGCTGCGCGTTCATATTGTAATAATCCCATGTTTATTGAATCGCACAGGCTGGCATTGTTTAATCCAAGAGGTACCGATGTTTCTGTTGTACTCGATCTGATGATACATGACATAGATGTTATACTTAGTATAGTAAAGTCAAATATAAAACGCATAAGCGCCAGTGGAGTTGCGGTAGTTAGCGAATCGCCTGATATTGCCAACGCACGAATTGAGTTTGATAATGGCTGTGTAGCAAATTTAACTGCAAGCCGTTTGTCGATGAAGAATATGCGTAAGACAAGGCTCTTTCAAAAAGATGCTTATATATCCATTGATTTCCTGGAGAAAAAAACTGAGGTCATAAAGCTGAAAAAAGTGGTTGGAGAAGCAGACCCAATGGCAGTTACTATTGATCTTGGTAAAGATAAAGGCGTGAAACAGATTTATTTCGAGAACCCACCGATAACAGAAACAAATGCTATTAAGGCGGAATTAGAGTCGCTGTATTCCTCAATTATCAATGGTACAGAACCTTTAGTGAACATTGATGCCGGACATGCAGCACTTGAAGTAGCACACAAAATAATCGAGAAACTGAAACTTATCGGCGATTTTGTCGAAAGTGATACAATAAAAAGTTGAAACCAACGTTCGCCTAGATACTTAACAAATGAACAGCACATTTATTAGATATTTTTGCGGCGCGTTTGTATTTCTGATACTTCTTATTTCTTCCTGCAACAAAGAGGAGCCTATACCCTCCTACTTATATATCAATAAATTTAGTTTAAGTACCGATTATCCAACACAGGGTTCCAATTCACAAAAAATTACTGACGGCTGGGTATATATTGATGGCCTATTATTGGGGGTTTTTGAACTGCCCGCAACTATCCCGGTTCTGGAAAGCGGCAGCCATGAGATCGCAATAAAACCCGGAATTAAAAATAATGGTATTTCATCTACTCGCCTTGCATATACTTTTTATGAAACCTATACCACCAATATTGAATTGACGCCTGAACTTACCAATACTATTCATCCGACTACTACTTATAAATCCACTGCAGTTATCGATTGGAAAGAAGATTTTGAAGGTGCTGCATTTTCATTCGTGGACACAATCAATACAGATACTGTTATGAAGGCAACTTTTGTTAATGTTTTTGAAGGAAACAAAAGTGGAATTATTCATCTTGATGATGTAAAAAATACATACATAGGAGAATCTGCCAATTCATATGTATTGCCAAAGGGGGGCGCAAGTGTTTATCTTGAACTTGATTATAAAAGCAACAATACTTTTGGCATTGGTGTTTACTCAGCAAATATTGTTTCACCTCAATCATTATTATTTATTACTCCTTCCGATGAATGGAACAAAATTTATATAGAATTAACATCACTAATTAGCAATACAAGCAATTCAAATCCTTTCAGAATATATATTAGTATGCTCAAGGAACCAACCGTTTCTAATCCCGAGTTATTGATCGATAACGTAAAACTTGTACACTAACGTATTAAAAGAAATTAATCGTGAATAAAAAGTTACAAGTCGCCAAATATTTATTTTTTGATTTTATTGCAGCGGCAGATTCCTGGGGTTTGTTTTATTTTTACAGAAAAGTATACATTGAACCGGAAAAATTTGGAGGCCCCGTCCCTATTGAGCTCAGTTCAAAATTTTATGTAAGTCTTATATTAATTCCACTTTGCTGGATACTTATTTATTACCTCGCAGGTACATATAAAAATATTTTCAGGAAGTCACGATTAAAAGAGCTGTGGCAAACCTTTGTTATTTCCTTAGTTGGAGTTTTAATTATTTTCTTCGTTTTAATTCTCGATGATGAGGTGATCTCCTACAAAACTTATTACCGGTCCTTTTTTGCCCTGTTCGGTTTTCATTTTATATTAACAGCAACTTTCAGAATAATTCTTTCGTCAATTACCAACAATAAAATTTTTAACCGGGTAATTGGATTTAATACGTTACTCATTGGAAGCAACGAAAACGCACATAAGCTTTTTACCGAACTGGAATCACAGCAAAAATCAGCGGGAAATAAATTCCAGGGCTTTGTTCATATTGACAATAGAAATGGTTTCTCCGATCAGCTTAAGGATAAACTTCCCCACTTAGGTGAATTCGGTGATATTCGACGGCTGATCAAAGAACACAAAATAGAAGAAGTAATTATTGCTATTGAATCATCGGAGCATGAAAATATAGGAAGAATAATAAACGAAATTGAAGAAGGTGATGTGATCATTAAAATTATTCCCGATATGTATGATATCCTTGCGGGAACAGTTAGAATGAATTCTATATTCGGTGCGCCACTTATTGAGGTCTCGCGTGAATTGTTACCTGCCTGGCAGCAATCGGTAAAAAGAATGTTTGATGTTGTGGTTTCCATGCTTGCGCTTATCATTGGGTCACCTGTTTATTTATTTATTGGATTGTGTGTAAAGTTTGGATCCAAAGGACCAATATTTTATAGTCATGAACGTATTGGCTGGCATGGCAAACCGTTTTTTATACATAAGTTTCGCTCTATGTATACGGATGCGGAAAAAAACGGACCGGCTTTATCGAGTAAAGATGATGCAAGGATAACTCCTTTTGGAAAAGTACTACGCAAAATTAGATTGGATGAATTGCCGCAATTTTATAATGTCCTTATTGGAGATATGTCAATTGTTGGTCCGCGACCTGAAAGACAATTTTACATTGACCAGATCACAAAAAAGGCTCCGCATTATAAACATTTACACAAAGTGCGGCCAGGCATTACTTCCTGGGGGCAAGTAAAATATGGTTATGCGGAAAATGTTGACCAGATGGTGGAGCGATTGAAATATGATTTGATTTACATTGAGGACATGTCTCTTTACGTGGATTTTAAAATACTTATCTATACCATCATTATTGTGTTTCAGGGAAGAGGGAAATAAAATAAATCCAATGAAAAAAAATTTATTATTTATTTTATTAATCCCGGGTTCAACTCTGTGGCTTTTTTCGCAAAACGAAACACAGCAAATTGAAAACATAGATAAAATAACACAGGCGATCAAAAATAATATTGCCAATTACCAGCAAACTAAAGTTATAGATGATAGTTCCGGCTATAGTTATTCATACAAAAAAGGAAGCGAACTTAAATTAATAATGGTTTTATCAAAAGAAAGAGAACCCGGAATAAATATCGACAAAAAAGTAGAGTGGTATTTTTCAAATGGGCATTTAATTTATGCTGAACAAAAATGGATAGATGCTGTTTCAAATGCAATAATAGACAGTCAAAAAACTTATTTGGATGCTACACATATTATCCAGTGGATCAAATCGGGAAATCAAATAGTGGAACGTGCTTCCCAGGAATTTATGAATGTAGAGGAACACCTATTAGCTTATGGTATTAAGTTGGCAGAAAAAAGCAAATGATCATTAAAAAATCAATCTTAAGTATATTTTCATTTTTGATTCTCACATCATTGGTAATTCAAAATACCAATAGTCAACGCACAGAAAATGAAGCAAAAGTATTGATCGACTCTTTGTATAAAAAATTAATCAATGGAGCGGACTTTAAAGCCATGGCAAAAACTTATTCAGAAGATCCAGGTTCAAATAAATATGGTGGAGAATATGATAGTATAACAAAAGGATTATTTATACCAGAATTCGAGAATGTTGTCTTTAATCTGAAAGTAAATGAAATTTCACAACCCTTTAAAACTGAATATGGCTATCATATTGCGACTGTAATTGCCAGAAGAAATGACGAAGTTGATGTGCGACACATTTTAATTCAGTTCAAAAAATAAAAAAAAATTGAGTCCTCTCACCTATTTCTCCAGCCAGATAATTTTCTTCAGTGCCTTGTTATAATAATTGTTGTTACCTTCTTTAATTAAGCAATACATTTCATTGTTCAACTCTTCTATTTTTTCATATTCACATGGGAAAATCACCTCACCAATTTTATTTATTAAACCCAAGAGTTCGCCTTGCTTCACAACTGTAAAATCTCCATTAAAATCTTTTACCTCGTCATATAAAAACTGTATGGCGGGTTTCCCATCTGTAGAAATAAAACCATACTTACCTGCTTTTTTAACTTTTGCAATTCCATTATGAAAATCGCCTGCCCATTTGAATGAATATGGAATAATAAGCTTAAACGATTTATTGATGTAGCCCCACTTCTCATTTTTCTTCACGGCAGTAAATCCTTCCGAAGGAAAAGAAATGTCATCGTAATCACGCGGAACAATAAATTTACCGGTGATATCAATAATTCCTTTCTTTTTATTTTTTTGGGCAATTACTTTTTTATCTCTAAAACAAAGTGATACGTATTGTGGTATATAATCAAACTCAATAGGGATAATTATTTTTCCTTCCCGGTCACAAAAACCATATTTATTGTTTTTCATAAGCATAGCCAACCCCTCACTGAATTCTCCAATAAGATCATACTCACATGGCACAATCAATGCTCCTTTGATGTTTATCATACCATACTTCTCTTCTTTTTTCACCCTTGCTCTTTCGTTTGTAAATTTTTCAACCCAATCGTATTCTTTAGCAATATGTAATTCGCCAAGCACGTTTATATATCCATATTTTCCATCGATCATTACATATGCCAACCCTTCACTAAAGTCGCCGGCAGCTTCGTACTTAAGCGGAATTATACTTGCACCTGATTCATCTATATAACCACTCATTTTATTTTTTACAACTACTGCCCTGCCATCATTCATTTCATATATCTCGTCATATTGCAGGTCCACTATCCCCTTCCCTTGTTTGTTTACCATTCCCGATTGTTCTCCTTTTTTAACTATAGCAAAACCATTATGAAAATTTTCAACTTCATCGTACTCCGGTCGCACGATCATTTTTCCCCCTTTGTTTATGAATCCTGCCTTGCCTTCCAAACCAATAACTGCACAGCCTTCCACAAAATTTTCACACCATTCATAAATACAGGCAACTCTTATATTTCCATCACTATCTATAAAACCCCAACGCCCGCTTTTTTTCACGGGATATAAATTTGTCAGTGAAAGTTCCAGATCCTGCATTACTGTTTCTAAATACGGATAATCAGGAAACTCAAAACGAAACTCGGCAAAAGATTTAGGCCGGAGATCGCTGGTATAAAGCGCGTAAATATTATGCCATGCTATTTCAATATTATGATTTGAAGGATATGCCTTTATAAAGCTGTGATATTGTTTAATCGTTCCATCAGGAACAGACAAAGCATAAATAGCATTCTCCGCTTCAGCCATATAGGCGCTCGACGGGAAATCATTTATAAAACGTTCATAACTGCTTATTGTATTATCATGAGTATATTCACTATACAATGCTGCATCTAATTTTGACTTAGCTTCATTTGATTGCGATGCAAAAGGATATTTCTCAATAAATTTTTTGAAAACATCTGATGTGTTGGCCGCTACTGCATTCTCAAATGCAATACTGTCACGCAGGGCAACCGCGGTATCCAACTGAAGCGAGGAGCTATAATGAGCAATAAAATTATTCCAGGTATCCAGTGAACTATTTCTTTTGTATTGAACAAATGCTTTGTGGGTAATGCGGTTATAAATTGAATCAATTGTTGAAGAGGTAATGTTTAACTTTTTTAATGTGAGCTTTTCTTTTTCAGTAGTAGATAAATATATTTTTTTTGCCGACTCGATCTTTACAAAGGCGGTATCGATCTGGTAAAAGGGATTATCGTTACGTGAAAAAATTATGCTCAATCCGTAATAAGCACCGGTAGGGTTTTTTTTTATGGATTTTTCAAAACATTGTTTAGCATAAAAATAATTGTAAACGTTTAGTGCATCATATCCCTTTTCGAGTTTGCTTTTAAACGGAGCAAAAGAGGTAAGTAAGAAAAAAGAAAAAAGAAACAGAAAAAATTTTCTCATATTAACCAAAACGAAAATAGCGATTATTCAATATTATTTGCTTGCGAAAAACTATCTTTGACAAAATGTTATACACAAGCCAATGACTTCTGGCAGATTAATTTTCGCTTTATTTTTTTTTATTGTCTTTGCCGCAGGAATTATATGGGCTTATAGGAAGGATAAAATCATAAACAGATTTCATTTTAAAAATGCTTACCTCGTTATTATTTTTTTCTTTTCGGTACTTGCTGTTTTGTATTTAGTGGTAAAGTTCAAATCGGTTTACCTTCGATAGGCATTTGGACCTTTACAATAAATAAAGCTTCCACTCCGTTTTGATAAAAAGGCCAAATTTCAAATAATCCTCTAAAAACGAAACTTTTAAGGGATTTTAGACGTAAACGATTGAAAAGGCTTTAAAAACAATAATTGTTAATATTTTTATTGAAAAAAGCTGGTCAACCGCTAATTTTAAGGTATCTTTGCTTAGTTTTTATAGACAAAAATAAAATGAAAAAAATACTTTTTCTTTCTTTGATTATTGTTTCTGCTTTTACTGCAAAAGCGGGAGTGATCATTATTGAAGGAAAATATCAAAATAATAACCTGTTTGTTCAAAACGGACTCTCTGAATCAGGCATTGGATATTGTACTTATGAAGTACGTATTAACGGCCAGGTTTGTACAGATGAAATTAACTCCAGTGCTTTCGAAATTGATTTCAGCCAATTTGAGCTGAAACCGGGCTGCGAAGTTACAGTTGAAATTAAACACAAAGACGGATGCCGTCCTAAAATCCTTAACCCAGAAGCGCTTAGATCAAAAGCAACTTTCGAAATTGTTTCTCTTAACATTTCTAAGACTGGCTTAATAGAATGGACAGCGAAAAATGAGAGTGGCCCTCTACCATACATTATTGAGCAATACAAATGGAACAAATGGGTACCAGTTGGAGAAGTTGAAGGCAAAGGTAATTCCGAAGAACATAAATACAGCTATCAGACAACTGCTCATTCTGGAGAAAATAAATTCAGAGTAAAACAAATTGGATTCGGATCTCAAGTGAAATGCTCTGCGCCTGTTACATTTTTATCTACTTTGCCTAAAGTAACCTTCACAGCTTCTGAAGATGCTGATAAATTGTTCTTCTCTAGCGAATCATTATACGAAGTTTATGATGATTATGGTAACATCCTTAAAAAAGGTTATGCAAAGCAGGTAGATGTTTCTAATCTATTTGGAGGGAAATACTTCCTCTGCTACGACAATTCGTTTGCTGATTTCCAAAAGAAATAATTTACCGGAAACTTTTTAAACTTCTTTTATAAGAGCCTTTAGTTCGCTCATGATCATTGCTGTTGCGCCCCAAACAATATTTCCATTTATATTATAGCACGGAGTATTTATTTCAAGCCCGTTCGCAAGCTTAATATTTCTCTGCTCTCTAGTTCCCTCAGAGATCAATTGTTGAAGATCAAATTCAATTATAAAGTCAACCTCGCGCTCATTAAGGCTTAATGCGGGTTTAACCATTGTTTTAGCAACGAATGGATGCACATTAAAATTACTCACTGGTATATACAAATTGCTAATGGCGCCAACTAGTTCAACCTTAGTTTTATCAATACCTATTTCCTCTTCGCTTTCTCTTAATGCGGTAATAAATAAATTTTCATCACTGTCTTCTTTTTTTCCACCGGGAAAGCTTACCTGGCTGCTGTGATGACCATCATAAGAAGTACGTTTAATAAGTATTGAATTTATTTTATTCCCTTCAGGATAAAGAAGAATAAGTACGGCACCTTGTTTGGCCGTTGCTCTTTTTGTTAAATCGAAACCGGAAGGTTTTCTAAACCGGGGAGCCATTTTCAACTGTGCACTCTCGCCCGGAAGGCCTGTATTAATAGACCTTCCTAGGCCAGAGACAAAATCTAAAAAAAAATTACTCACCCGGCTTTATCTCCTTTAATAAATATCCGGAATTTTATTTTCCGCCCTTTTCCGGTGCAGAAATACTATCCATAGCAGTTTCCTCCTGTGTCATTTGAAGCTTAGCAGCCTCTTCTTCCTTCTGTTGGTTAGCAGCCACAGTTACTACAGAATCTATTCTGAATAAACCTCTTTCAAAATCACCGCCTAACATTTTATCCATATTCATAAACATCATCATAGGGCGCATAGCAAAAGAAATATCTCCTTCATTTACCCAGATAACTTTGGTTTTATTATTCTCTGCCCCTTCAAATGTAAAATATCCATTTGATTTGGATTCGAACGGAACAATAAACATAAGATCATAGTTTATTTTTTTATTAGGGTCCATTGCAGAAAATGTCATTTGTCCTGTTCCCGTTTTATTTTTATCGCCTTCCCATTTCATTACACTACCCACAGCTCCATCTTCTCCTTCATAAATATGCTTAACATCCGGCTCCATTTCTTGCCACGGTGACCAACGTTCCCAGTTTCTGAAGTGCGAAACTTCGTTCCATACAAGATCGGAAGAACCATTTACCACCATTGATCTTTCTACATGATAATTTTTAGGCCCAACCAGACCTAATATAACATACAACAGAGCAAGTCCGCCAATTGAATACAAAATAACTTTTAGTGCTTTCATTTTTAGTTTTATTTATGATCAAAACTAGTAAAAGAATAAATACAATTGAGATTATTATATTATTTTTTCTTCTGAAATCCGTAGAAAAAACCAAATCCAATATTGAGTATGCCAGTTGGATTTTTCATGTCGTTGGCCAGATAAGCTGCGTAATCATTGAGGCAGATATAGGAGGGAGTAAAAACATGTTCCGTATAATTAAAGGAAGCGCAAAACCCTATTGCAAAAAAGTCTTCGATCGGAAAATTAATCGAAAATTCCGGTTCGAAGTAAAGCGCGGAAAAACGATACCCGCCGCCTCTCGGCGTTGCGCAAGGCACATTGCTAAAGCTTGTAAAACTTTGGCCAAAATTTAAAAAGTAGGAGAAGAAAACCTGTTTGGAATAAATATGATCATACCCTAATCTTATCCCTACATTATTTAAAAGCATTTTTGTTTTTTGCAACCCGGCTATCTTATTTGGTGGTATCGACATTGCCGTATGTTTATAGGCCATACCCATTTCAAAGCCACCTAATACATTGAAGTTAAGAGAGGGATTAATATCATAGATACCTACAAATGTACTCCTTAATGCTTTATTCATTAAAGGGTGTGGAACGCCAATAAAACAACGTGGGTTTAAGAGAAACTTAGGCCTCGACGGTGCATCCTGCGCAGCAACTACATTGACGCAAAAAGTTGCAACAATAAATAGAACAATAATGTCTTTTCTTTTACAACTCATATAGCGTCCCTTAATGTTAAGACGGATAAAATAAAAAGGTTGCCTATTTATCGGAAAATTTTTCCATCACTTCCGTACTCACGCCTGTTGTTGAATAACCTCCATCATGAAAAAGATTTTGCATGGTTACCATACGTGTATGATCAGAAAACAATGTTATACAATAATCAGCACAGGACTCTGCACTTGCATTGCCCAATGGTGATAAGCTGTCGGCGAAATTAAAAAAGTCGTCAAATCCTTTAATACCTGAGCCTGCAGTAGTTTTTGTAGGCGACTGGGAAATACTGTTTACTCTTACTTTTTTTGCCTTGCCATAATGGTATCCAAAACTTCTTACTATCGATTCAAGCATGGCTTTTGATTCCGCCATATCATTGTAGAATGGATATGCTCTTTGAGCTGCTATATAAGAAAGCGCAACCACGCTGCCTCCTTCGCTAATGGCATCCATTTTCATAGCTACGCTTAACATTTTATGAAGTGACATAGCCGATACATCAAGGGCCTTTGTGTAAAAATCATAGTTCAACTCCGTGTAAGGAATATTTTTACGAATGTTGGTTGACATACCAATAGAGTGCAAAACAAAATCCAATTTACCTCCCAATATTTCCTGTGACTTTGTAAAAAGGTTAGTGAGCTCATCAACACTTGTAGCATCAGCAGGAATGATCTCTGCTTTTGTTTTTTCAGCCAGCTTCTTTATTTCACCCATTCTCATTGCTATTGGTGCATTAGTAAGTGTAAATGCTGCACCTTGTTCAAACGCTTTTTCGGCGATTTTCCATGCAATAGAATTAGGATCCAATGCTCCCGAAATTATTCCTCTTTTTCCTTTCAGTAAATTGTTTGACATATTTGGGGTTTTATGTTACTAATATACGAATAACAAAATATTTAGTTCAAAATTATACTTTCAACAGTTCCTTTGCATTTTTAATAGCAGCCTCACTAGGTTTACCAGAGCTAAGCATCTTCGCGATCTCTGTTATCCTTTCATCTTTATCTAATTTCTCAACAAAAGTAATGGTCCTTTCTTTTTCATCTTTTTTGTACACTCTTAAATGACTTACTCCCCTGCTGGCGATCTGTGGTAAATGCGTAATGGCAATCACCTGGATGGATTTAGACATGCTAACCATAATATCAGCCACTTTAGCTGCAACATCTCCTGAAACACCTGTATCGATCTCATCGAACACTATTGTTGGTAATGCAGTTTGTTTGGCAATTAGAGATTTAATAGAAAGCATTAATCTCGAAAGCTCTCCGCCGGACGCTACTTTGTTCAACCCTTTAAAGTCATTTCCTTTATTTGCAGAGAAAGTAAATAAAATGGTATCGAAACCATTCGCATGTATATCTGTACTGATGGACTGATCAATTTTAATTCGTGCGTTAGGCATTGATAATTTAAGCAATATCGTCTCTATATCTTTTTCAATATCGGTAATGTTTTTTTTTCTGCTATCAGAAATTTGCTTAGCACTTTTAGTTAGTGTTTCAAGCATATTTTTCTTTTCACTCTCCAGTTTCACTATCTGCTCTTCCAACGAAGTAAACTCAATAAGTTTATTGCTCAAAGAATCTTTTATGGCAATGAGCGATCCAATATCCTTTACCTGGTGTTTATTTTGCAAACGATAAATGGTATCCAGCCGCTCGTTCACTTCTTCTATACGCTTTGGATCATAAACAATATCCTGTTCCAGGTTTTGTAATTCATTGGCGATATCATTGAGTTCTATCTGAGAACTTTTTAATCTTTCAGAAAGTTCTTTAATGTTAGAACTGAATTTTTCAATGGACGAAAGTGAACTCTTAATTGTGCGCAATGATGAAAGCAAACCCGCCTCTTCTCCACTCAATCCTTTGTAGGCATTGGTTAACGCTTGTTTTATAGCTTCGGCATTGGAAAGTGTTTGTATTTCTTCTTCCAGCTTCAATTGCTCGTCCAATCTTAAATTAGCATCCTCTAACTCGTTAAACTGGAATTGAAAATAATCTGTCTCCTTTTTAGCTTGCTTTTCTTTTTCTATCAACTCATTTAACTCCTTCTCGATTTTTTTAAACTGATTGAATCCGGAATTATATTCTGCAATTTTTTTCTCGTGCCCTGCAAATGCATCAACCACTGACAGCTGAAAATTGCCTTCATTCAATAACAATGTTTCGTGCTGTGAGTGAATGTCAATTAAACTTTCACTTAACTCTTTAAGTATAGTAAGTGTTACAGGAGTATCGTTGATAAAGGCCCTTGACTTTCCATCGGGAGTTATCTCTCTGCGGATAATGGTGTTATCACTATAATCAAGCTCATGCTTTTTGAAAAAATTCTTTAATTTATATTCAGCAATTCCAAAGTTTACCTCTACAATACATTTTTTACTTTTATCATAAAGTACTTGTGAATCGGCTCTTTGACCTGCTACAAGGCCCAAGGCACCTAATAAAATAGATTTTCCAGATCCTGTTTCACCTGTGACTACAGTCATTCCGGCGGCAAGATCAATGTTGATGCCCGAAATAAGGGCATAGTTTTTAATATTTATATTGTTTATCATGAATAAGCAATATAAAAATAGTAAAGAAAACAGATTTAAAAATAAAAGATCACTTAGATTCGTTGATCTTGGCGTATTTATTATTGTTACCAGGGTCTAATAGCCCTAGAATGCTTATCACCTCAACTTTTTCTGAACCGATCGCTCCCTTAAAAATATTTATGACCTCATCCGCTTTGGCGTTAAAAAATAACTGCATATTAAACGATGCTGGCCTGCTGGCCTGTAAGGTTTTTAAACTCTCAAGTGTTTTAAGAATAACAGCCCTGCCTTCGTCCGGCCGATCGGCCATTATATCCAATCCAAGGCGGTGATAATTGTACAGAGCCTCCCTGAGTGGAACAAACGGTTTATCCAATAAATTTTCTACCAGCCAATACCGGTTTTTATTGCTTTCAAAACTCTTCCATCCATCTTCAGGTGCATTCTGCGCATTGATCATTACCCGTTGAGCCTTTTGGTAATAAGGTGTGCCGCCATTTTGCGCAAACGAATCGTAGTCAAGGCCTAATATAATATAAGCATAATATCCAAGTACAGAAGTGAGATTTGACAGGTGTGTATTTTCATTGAATTCGAGCTGCTGAGATTCCAGGTATCTAAACCTAAATTTTTCATCGTTATAATTTAGCAAAATAGTTGGATAGGAACTTTTATAAACAGGACGGCGTGATTGGACCTGGATACTGGCATCAAATTCATTGGAAGATATTTGTTCATTCACATTAATAAGTAAACTGCATTCTATCCGTTCGGTATTTTGATAAACATCCTTGGTCCATTTAGTATTGTTCATGAACTCGACAATGGCTGTTTTTAGTGATTCGAAAATACGCTTGTCAACAATTACCAGTTTTGGAGAGACTTGAATTTCAACCGTGCAGTTCAATTCCTGGCTTAAGAGTGAAGCCGATGAAAGTAATATGATTATTAGTGTTAAACGCATGTAATTTACAGACGATAAAAAATTAAAAGGTTGTCTACCTAAAAAGTTTTGTTAATTCTTTAATAATATCCTTCGCCACTTCGCTTTTACTCTTCAATTCAAAGTTAATGACCTTATTGTTTTTTGTAATAATACTTATCTTATTTGAATTGTGAGAAAATCCGGCGCCTTTTTCTTTTAAAGAATTCATCACCACAAAATCGAGGTTCTTTTCCTTCAGTTTTTTCTTTGCATTGTTTATCTCATTATCAGTCTCTAAAGCAAAACCAACTAGTAATTGCCTTTTATTTTTCTGCCTGCTGAGTTCTTTTAATATATCCTTAGTACCGATAAGCGCAATTGAATTAAAGTCGGCCGTTCCCTTTTTTATTTTTTTGTTACTCACGCTTGCAGGCTTATAATCGGCTACTGCTGCTGCCATTATTGCTGCATCCATTTTTCCGAATAGCTTAGTACAAGCCTTATACATTTCATCTGCCGAAACAACATGGGTCACAGAAACACCTTTGGTATCAATAGTTTCAGAAATCGGTCCGCATACAAGACTTACCAAAGCCCCGCGTTGTGCCAATTCGTTTGCAATTGCAATACCCATTTTTCCGGAAGAATGATTGCCGATAAACCTTACCGGATCTATTGCTTCATATGTTGGGCCTGCGGTAACCAATATTTTTTTCCCTTTAAGAGAATCCTTTCCCAAAAAAATTTCAGCAACAAAAGCGTAAATTTCCTCAGGCTCCGCCATTCTTCCTTCGCCAATAAGTCCGCTGGCTAATTCACCATTACCCGGTGGTATAATTGTATTCCCAAACGATTTTATCTTTTCAAGATTACCTTTTGTAGAAAGATGTTTATACATATCAAGGTCCATTGCGGGTGCAATATAAACAGGGCACTTCGCAGAAAGGTAAGTTGCAAGCAGTAAATTATCACAAACACCATTTGCCATTTTTGCGATGGTATTTGCAGATGCCGGAGCAATAATAAATGCGTCGGCCCATAAGCCTAATTCAACATGGTTGTTCCAAACACCCTGGTTGCCTTCAGTAAAATCTGAGAGCACCGGATGTTTAGATAAGGTGGATAATGTAAGTGGAGTAATGAAATCTTTTGCGGAGTTGGTAATAACCACCTTCACATTTGCGCCTCCTTTAATAAATTCGCGCACCAGTAATGCGGATTTATAGGCTGCAATACTTCCGGTAACACCAATAAGAATGTTTTTACCGCGTAGCATTATTTAATGAATTAAATCTCTTAGTTAGATCCTTCTTTCGATGGATTTCTGGAGTATATTTTGTTATCCAAAAATTCCTGTATCGCAATAAGAGATGGCTTAGGAAGTCTTTCGTAGAATTTAGAAATTTCTATTTGCTCCCTGTTCTCGAATATCTCTTCAAGGTTATCTGTATGAGATGCAAACTCAGCAAGTTTATTAGTTAACTCTTCTTTTAACTCAGCACTTATCTGGTTAGATCTTTTTGCAATTGTAGCAATAGATTCGTAAACGTTGTTCGTTTTGCTTTCTAACTCTCTTACGTCACGTGTAATCGTTGTCACACTTGCATTTGTTTTTTTGTAGTCCATGGTATTATGATTTTATTTTTTCCTGTGCTTTTAAGGTATTGTTATAAATTGTTTCTGCTTCACGTAAATACTTACTCGCTTTATAGGTATCAATAAATTTTAAATAAGCCTCCGTAGATGACTTGTACCTCTCTGCTTTTTTTACATCAATGCTGTTTTGAGCTAACAGGTAATTTGCTTTTATAGTAAGGAACATAAATTCTTCTCTGTATTTTGTTTCCGGAAAATCCTTCAGTGTATTATTAAATGCAACAACCGAAGCTTTATAATCCCCCACATTGTAATATTGTTTTGCTACCTCATATGATTTTTTTTCCAGTTTCCCTCTTAACTTATCAATGATCTCATTGCTCTCTTTTATCCTCGCGCTTTGAGGGTAACGATTTATGAACGATTGAAATTCCCTGATGGCGGCCTTTGTATCGGTTTGATCAAGACTATATACGGGTGAATTAAGATAATAACAATACGCGTTCATATAAGCACACTCTTCGGCTTTAGTACTTGATGGATATGTTCTAACAAAATTTCTATAATAATAACCGGCAAGAGAATAGTCACCGCTTTCAAATTGTGTTTGAGCATAATAATAATAGATTTCTTCACCTTTTACAGTTCCTTTGTAAAGCCCCATAAGTTCTTCCAGTAAAACAGAAGCCTTCAGGTAATCTCCTTTTTCAAAATATTCCTTGGCTTTGGTATATTTCAATTCAAGGTCGGTGCTTTTTTGCAGCTTGCTAAAATCACTGCAGGAAGCAATTACTGCAATCAATAATACAAATACGATTCTTTTTAAAAATTCCATATTTATGATGGGTTGCAAAGATACTATTTTCTTCGTTACGCTCATTATTTAACTTATGGGGAGTTCTAAAAATAGAATGTTAAAAACAATCTAATAAAATCGTAT
>CAZQIC010000083.1:0-20553 GCA_964593555.1 uncultured Bacteroidia bacterium
TCCGATTAGGGAATATTCTGCTGATTTTTTGCTAAAGTACGTTGAGTCAGATACAACAGTTCTTGATTTAGGGTGCGACATGGGAGAAAACAGCTTTATACTTTCAAAAAAGGCAAAAAAAGTTATTGCCATTGATAAAAATGACATTGCAATAAAATTAGCTCGTGAGAAATACTCAAACAATAACCTGGAATTTTTGTTGATTGAGGCTCGTGAATATCTTAAACAAACTAATATTGAGTTTGATGTGCTTGTACTTTCTCATATATTGGAGCATATAGATGAACCTAAGGAATTTGTGAATATGTTTAAAAAATACTTTAAGCGTATTTATATTGAACTTCCTGATTTTAATTCTTCATATTTAAATATAAGTCGTAAAAGATTGGAGATGGATATGGTTTACAGCGATGACGACCACCTAGTGGAATATGATAGAATAGACTTTAAACAATTACTTGAAGATTGCGGGTTGAGTATTATCGAAGAGCAATTTATATTCGGAGTGCAAAAATACTGGTGTAAAGTAAATGCGAATTAATCTTTTTTAAACAACATTTATACTTAAATTTAGTTTTATTGGTGATTAGAAATTTTAATTAATGATCAGCAGCAAGAAAAGTATTGTTTATATTATATCAAATATTGATAAGGCACTAGGTTTTGAATGGATTGTAGATCGTTTGAATAAGGAAAGATTGGACATCTCTTTCATTCTTTTAAATCCGTCGGATAGCAACCTGGAAAACTATCTGAAAAAAAGCGCTGTTCCCGTTTACAGGATAAAATTTTTTTCAAAAAAAAATTTACCATATGCTATTTTAAAGATATGCTCTATACTTGTAAAGATAAGACCTCATAGTGTTCATTGTCATTTATTCGAGGGGAGTATTGCTGGATTAATTGCATCCAAATTAACATGTATAAAAAAAAGAATATATACTCGTCATCATTCTACTTATCATCATGAATATTTCCCAAAAGCAGTTAAATATGATAGGCTCATAAATTGGTTATCAACCGATATTATTGCAATCAGTGAAAACGTTAAGGCCGTGCTAAGAGATAAGGAGAATGTTTCACCATCAAAAATCCATATAATTCATCATGGGTTTGATATTAATGCTTTTGAAAGTGTACCAATAGAAAAAATTGAAAGTCTCCGTGCCAAATATAATATAGAATCGATAAGAAGACCTGTTATAGGAGTTATATCCAGATATATAGAACTAAAAGGAATCCAATTTATAGTTCCAGCATTTAAGCGTTTACTGCTGGAAGAACCAAACGCTTTATTGATATTGGCCAATACTTCGGGAAACTATAAAACTGAAATTAAAAAGCTGTTATCAACCGTGCCTTCTAAAAACTATATAGAAATTAATTTTGAGAATGATTTGTTTTCCTTTTACAAAGTCTTTGATGTTTTTGTACATGTTCCTATATCGAATGATATAGAAGCATTTGGACAAACTTATATTGAAGCTCTTGCCTCTGGTATACCTTCAGTATTTACTCTATCCGGAGTAGCTAAGGAGTTTATAGAAGACAAAAAAAATGCTATTGTGGTGCCATTTAAGAATGAAGACGCCATTTATATTGCAATCAAAAAAATATTGACAAATAGTGTTTTAAGGAAGTCTATAACCGAAAAAGGGTTTAAGGATGTAAAGCAGCTTTTTGCTATAGAAAAAACAATAGAAAAATTAGAAACACTATACTTATCTTAGTGTTATGTCATATGAATGTCTCAAATGCGGTCGCAGAAGATTTTATTATGGTTGAGGATATAGAAGAGATATTGAAATGTAAAACCTTTTTTGTCATTGTGCGAAATAATGGAAATTAAAATTTCTGTAGTCATTCCTGTTTATAATGCTTCGAAATATATTATTGAAACATTGGCTTCGGTTAAAGCGCAGGCATTTGAAAATTATGAGATAATTATTGTCAACGATTGCTCAACTGATGATTCAATAATAAAAGCTGAAGAGTTTTTTGCTGTTAATATTGAAATTAATTTTTCATTATTACATAACGTAAATAACAAAGGCGTTTCTTTTTCAAGGAATAGGGGTGTTGATATTTCTAAAGGTAAATACGTAATTTTTTTAGATTCTGACGATTTGTTTTCTGAAAACTGTCTTGTAGATAGATATAATTTTTTGGAAAAAAATTCCGACTACGTTGGTTGTTGTTCTTTGGCTGAAACTTTTTTTGACAAAAAGGAAGGAGAGCGAAAATTATTTTCAGGGGCTGCAATTAATTTGAAATACGATATTCTCACCTATCAAATTGGAGTAATTACTTGTCCTTCCAATTATTTATTCAGGAAATATTTTTTACTAGAAAAAAATATTTACTTTAACGAAAAGCTTTCCAGTAGCGCAGATAGGTTTTACCTACTTGAAATTGATAAATATGGTAAAATTGGCTTTATTGAAAATTCTCCTTTTTACTACAGAATTCACGATCAAAGTATGTCGCACAATTTAACAGTTTCACTTTTAAAAGATAATGAACTATTTAAAAAAGAGGTATTGAAAAAGTTCAATCTGGAAAGCAAATTGAAAAGGCATTTTCTTTTCAAGGTAAACTATATTTTAGGAGGAGGATATTTCAAATTAAAAAACTATTCAACGTGTGCAAAATTTGTCATCAGGTCTTTTTTGTATTTTCCATTTTTATTTTTTAATCAACCAGTTAAGTAACCATGTGCGGTATAACAG
The DNA here is from genome assembly GCA_964593555.1 of uncultured Bacteroidia bacterium. Taxonomy (GTDB): domain Bacteria; phylum Bacteroidota; class Bacteroidia; order JAFLBG01; family JAFLBG01; genus CAZQIC01. The sequence continues at coordinate 2,730 of CAZQIC010000083.1, forward strand.
GTTTTTACTCTCCTGAAAGGAAATTTTCACCATCTCAGCTAACCGAGATGAATACGCTATTGTCTCATAGAGGACCAGATGCCGAAGGTTATTTTTGTGAGGGAATTATTGGAATGGCTCATAAGAGATTAAGTATTCTTGATCTCTCCGATAATGGTAATCAGCCAATGACCTCGCACAACGGACGTTATGTAATGGTATATAACGGAGAGGTGTATAATTACAGGGAAATAGCTGCAGAAATTCAAAAAGGCAGCACAAACCAAATTGTTTTTAAATCTTCGTCAGATTCAGAGGTAATACTTGAAGCATTTGTTAAATGGGGGACTGAGTTTGTTCATAGACTCAATGGAATGTTTTCTATTGCTATTTATGATAAGAGAGATGAGATACTTTGGTTATTCAGGGATAGACTGGGGGTTAAGCCGTTGTTTTATTACGATAATGAAAATGATTTCTTATTTGCTTCTGAACTCAAAAGTATAAGGGCTATAGTTGGAAAAAAATTAAAGATCGCGGAACAGGCTATTAATCAGTTTTTAAACCTTGGTTTTATTCCTTCGCCATTGACCATATACAATCACGTATATAAATTAGCTCCTGGCAGTTATCTGAAAGTTTCGAGAAACGGGATCGATAAAAAAAGATATTGGTCTATTTATAACGCAATATCTGATAAGGTTATTACCAAGGAGAAGGAGGCGATTGTTAAAATAAGCGAGCTCCTGGCAAGCTCTATCCAGTATCAGTTAAATAGCGACGTTCCCTTTGGGATATTTTTGTCTGGGGGCATTGATTCCAGTTTAGTAGCAGCGCAGGCTGCTTCGATGTCAACCACCGCGGTCAATACTTTTTCAATTGGATTCAGGGAAAATCAATACAACGAATCTGATTATGCAAGGAAGGTAGCTGCGTTCCTTAAAACATCGCATCATGAATTTATTGTTTCACATAATGATGCGATGGAGTTGGTAGATAAAATTACAGATGTTTATGATGAACCATTCGCGGATTCTTCTGCAATACCAACCATGTTGGTATCGAAGCTTGCAAAAAAACATGTTACGGTAACACTATCAGGTGAAGGTGGTGATGAATTGTTTTTTGGTTATGGATCTCACAAATGGGCGAAAAGACTAAACAATCCTTTGATCTATTTTTCTAAGGATATTTTACGCTTTGTTCTTAAAAACATGAGCAATAATTCATATAAAAGAGCATCAAAATTATTTGAGTTCTCAGAAAAAAGTGATTTGCCTGCTCATATTTTTTCACAAGAGCAATACTTATTTTCGCATGGCGATCTTAAAGAATTACTTACGGATAGCAGTAGATTGTCTAAATTTCAATGGCCTTTTCCTGAGAAAGAATTGTCTAGAAAAATAGATCCAATGGAAAAACAGGCGTTATTTGATATGATCTACTATTTGCCCGGAGATCTGCTCACTAAAGTTGACAGAGCAAGTATGGCCTATTCATTAGAGACACGTGTTCCATACCTTGACCATAGATTGGTGGAAGTGGCCTTGAATATTTCTCCGGATCTTAAATACAAAAATGGAATTAGTAAATACATACTTAAGGAGATTCTATACCAATATGTTCCTAAAAGTTATTTCGACAGGCCTAAACAGGGCTTTGCAATTCCTCTTGTTAAGTGGCTTAAATACGAGCTCCGCTATTTGATAGAGGATATATTAAAACCTGAAATAATTACGCAGTATAATATTGTAAAAACTGAAGAAGTAGAAGAACTTAAAAAGCGTTTTTTTGCCGGGGAGGATTTTCTGTTTAACAGGCTTTGGTTACTTATTGTACTTCATAAATGGTTGTTGAAGTATGGTTGATGTTTACTGAGCAATAACTGTATCATATACTGCTCCGTATCCACCCCAAAAGCCAAGTCCACCATTAATGTTTGATGGAATTGAAGTAGGGGCCGCAAACGGATTTCCATTGTTGGAAACTTCTATTTCTAAACTTCTGTAAAACTCAAAACCCGCTCGGTCTATCGCACAAAATTTTACTACAACGGTATCGCCAACTTTAAAATAACCACGCTCTTCGTTATTATCATCTTCAGCACTTGAATTAAACTCCGCGCCACGGTTGTATGCAAAATCAAAACTTTTTCCATCCACAAATCTATCTTCGAAGGTTGAACCAATTGGCGCCACAAATCTGACATCTTTTCCAAAGCGCTTTGTGAACCATCTATAGTTATTTCCTAAACCAACAGGATCAGACAAATGTGCCCATATGAAGCCTAGTTCGGTGCTTGGCGGCTGGGTTTTAAACCATATACTGTCTAATGAAACTGGAGTAGGAATAGTAGTGGATGCTGTAAGTGTTTTTCCTTCCGCATAAACGGTAAGATGATATGTTTTACCAACTTCACCAACCATGTTTTCAGCTCTGTAAATTATAGGAGGAAAGAATTCATTATCAATAGTCAATTTCATTGTATCAGATGTCGTACCATCTGATACAATTACCACAGCATTAAAAATAATTGTATTGGCAATTACTGAAGAGTCCACCGGATCAAAGTATGCCTGGCTGCGCGATACCACTACATAAGGATACTGACCTTGTTCTATTTTTCCCTCTACTACAACTGTTGGCTCAGGCCTTGGTAATACAACTGTAATATCCTTTTCACAAGAGGAGAGGAAGGAAAACGCAATAAGCAGTAGACAGTAGGCAAAAAATATTCTTTTACTTTTCATTACACCTAAAATTTAAAATTCCATGTTACAGAAGGAAGAATTGGAAATAAGGAAACTTGCTTGGCTTTTATAACCAAATTTCCTTTTTTGATATCACCTTCATTCTGAAAATAAATAAAATATGGATTTTTTCTGTTATAAACATTGAAGACAGCAAAACTCCAACTGCTCTCATATTTTTTATGTTTTTTACCTTGCAATGTTGCTGCTATATCCATTCTGTGATATGGTGCCAAACGGAATGAATTCCTTTCTCCGTATAAGTTCACCAAGCTTCCTTCATATAAATATCTGGCAACTGGGAGCGTAATGGCATTGCCTGTTCCATATACAAATATGGTAGAGAGAGAAAGTTTTTTAGTTATTTCATATGCCAGCACTAACGATGCATCATGACGGCGATCATACTTCGCATAAAATTCTTTTCCCTGGTTTATTTCCGGGAATACTCTTGTGGTCCATGAAAGCGTATATCCAACCCATCCGTTAAATTTTCCTTTCCTTTTCTTTAGAAAAAATTCTGCTCCGTAAGATCTGCCATTGCCAAAGGTAAACTGGTTGTCCGCATTATCATTCACATTGTCTTCTGGGAGAGCGCCTTCTTTATATTCTACTTGGTTTTTCATGGTTTTATAATACAGCTCAACAGAACTCTCATAAGTATCTTCCTTAAAGTTTCTGAAATAACCAACAGCATATTGCGTTCCAAATTGTGGTTTTACTAACTCTGAACATGGCACCCAGATATCGGTTGGTAATGATACTGCGGAAAGTGAAGCTAAATGAACATACTGGTAGTTTTGAGTATAAGATGCTTTAAATGATGACTTTTTATTGATGGCATACCTGATTGCAAACCTTGGCTCAAGCCCTCCATAATTTTTTACTTTTTTTCCCTTACGGTATGTTATAGTATCAATAGTATTTCCTTGCAAGTCCTTTATATACCTATCGAATGGACCAACCTGTATAAAATAGGAGTAACGTAATCCTCCATTCAGTCGGATTTTTTCTGTAAGGTCAAAATCATCTGAAATATAAATTGCGGCTTCGTGTGCATATTGTTTAACAATTTTTCCGAGGTCAAATTCTACATCGCCGGATTTTGCAGAAGCATTGCTTGGAATAAAAGTATGGTAAGTATAATTTGCTCCAAATTTTACCTCGTGTCTTATGGAAGGAAAATATCCAAAATCACATTTCATGTTCCAGTCGCGAATACCCGAAAAAAGCTTGAACTCAAAACCGCTTTGTGTAGCGCCAAAAGAAAAATTGTAATCACTGAAGATCGCAGAAGTGTTCATGAATAATTTGTCATTGAATAAGTGGTTCCAGCGAAGAGAGGTGGTAGCGTTGCCCCAGGGGATTTCGACCTTAAAACCATTGTCTTTATTGTTATAAGTGAATACGTCCCTGCCAAAATATCCGCTTAAAAAAAGTCTGTCTTTATCCGATAACCTGTAATTAATTTTTGTGTTGAGATCATAGAAATAATAACCCGATCCTTTGAAAGGAGATGTCGATTTTATGAGAGGGCGGGTAAGAATATCGATGTATGTTCTGCGTCCAGATACAATGAATGAACCCGTATCCTTCTTAATAAATGGGCCCTGTAAAGTTAACCTGGATGATATAACCCCAATGCCTCCTTCGGCATGATATGATTTGCTGTTCCCTTCTTTCATGGAAATATCAAGCACTGATGAAAGCCTTCCACCATATTGAGCAGGCATCCCTCCCTTAATTAAATTTAAATTCTTTACGGCATCTCCGTTGAACACGGAGAAAAAACCAAAAAGGTGAGAGGCATTGTATACAACTGCTTCGTCCAATAAAATTAGATTTTGATCGGGTCCGCCGCCACGAACATAAAATCCGGAGTTACCTTCGCCGGATGATTTAACTCCCGGTAATAACTGTATTGTTTTTAAAATATCTACTTCGCCTAAAAATGCAGGAAGTTTTTTTATTTCCTCCATCTCTAGCTTGTTTACGCCCATTTGAGTGCTGCTCACATTTTTATTGGCCTTTTGAGCATCGATCTCTACTTCATCGGTTACAATTGAATTTAATTTAATAGAAACGTTAACGCGCAGATCTTTATCCAGTTTTATTTCCTGTACTATATCATCAAAGCCTATATAGGATACTACTAAATGATAGTTTCCCTTTGGAACAGTAATGGAATAAAATCCATATTGATTAGTACTTGTTCCTTTTATTAACTCTTTTATGTAAACCGTAGCACCAATAGAATACTCTCCTGTGGCATCTTCTTTTACGTATCCGCTGACAGTAAATTTTTCTTTTTCCTGAGCCCGTATGCGCACTGTGAAAAGTAATAGAAAAGAAAAAAGTAAAAATTGTAAATGTCTCATAATTTAAATAACGTCACAAAACTATGGAAACTATTTTTGATTTCAAAGTTTCCAAGACTAAAAAGATAAAATTCTCATTAAGTATTTTTTAACTTTAGACTCTGTCGGTGGAAATGTTCTCCCACGTACTTGAAAATTCTGATCACTTAAAAGAATCTTCGGGATGTAGCGCAGCCCGGTAGCGTACTTGCATGGGGTGCAAGGGGTCGCAGGTTCAAATCCTGTCATCCCGACGAACAAAGCCCTCTCCGTTTAAGCGGATGAGGGCTTTGTAATTAAGAATTTTTAACAGATCCAATGTCGCTTAGTTTCCGTATCTGTATTAAAAGGAAGCTATATGAAAACGACTCAAAAGATTCTCCTGCTAATTATATTTATTTCAATAAGCATGTTCGGACAACAACCTAAAAAACCGGTTGTAAATAAAGAACAGCTGAAACAATCTTCATCAGAAAAAGTGATAAAAACAGATGCTGAATGGAAAGCTTTGCTTACGGAGGAACAATACAACGTTACACGTAAAAAAGGTACTGAACGAGCATTTACCGGATCGTGCTGGAATATTCACGAACCCGGGAACTATTACTGCATTTGTTGTAACAAACTTTTGTTCACTTCCGAGAAAAAATTTGAATCGGGTACAGGTTGGCCGAGTTTCACAAAACCTGCGGATGCTAATTGTATTTCTGAGATAAGTGACAACTCATACGGAATGGCTCGTACTGAGGTAACATGTACAAGATGCGATGCTCATTTAGGACATGTTTTTGATGATGGTCCTAAACCAACCGGAAAACGTTATTGTATCAATTCTGTTTCACTCAGGTATGAGAAAAAGTAGTTGGGTTATTTTACAAGCAAAATATTTCCTTTCTTGATGATTTCTTCTCCATTGGTAAATGTTACGTTTGCCGTATAGGCAAAGACTGCTGTATTCATTGTCTTTCCTTTATAAGTTCCATCCCAACCGTGCTTGATATCCTTGGTCTCAAAAACTTCATTTCCCCAACGATCATAAATAGTGAAGTTGATATTCTTAATGCATTTGCTGAATACCATAATCACATCATTTTGATTATCTCCATTAGGAGAAAATGCATTCGGAATAAACAGTTCATCACAATAGATTTCATTTACAACAATCGTTATGCAGGCATTGTCGGAGCATCCGTCTGCATTGATAGTTGTTACACAATAGGTGGTAGTTTGAACAGGATTCGCAATGGGATATCGGCAATTAGTACAACTTAAACCAGATGATGGTGACCAGTTGTATGACATTCCTCCCGACGCTGACAATACAGTGCTTTGCCCTGAAATTATTGTTGTATTTCCTTGAACATTTACCGTAGGAGTGGGAACAACTACAATATTGACAATATCAACATCATAGCAAGGCCCATTGGCAACGGTTACTGTATAAATGGAATTTATCACTGGGCTCACAGAATTTGTGTTTGTAAAAATCCCGTTATCCCAGGAATAATTATTTCCACCCGATGCTGAAAGCACAATTATTTCACCTTCGCATAATGTATCATCCGGCCCTGCGTTGGCAAGAGGGACTTGGTAAACAGTAATGTTGATTGAAGTTGTATCAATGCAAGTGCCGTATGATACAGTAACGGAATAAACGCTATTAGAAGTTGGATTGCTTGTTATAGTTGATGCAGTAGAACTTGTATTCCAAGAATAACTTGTTCCTCCAGAAGCAGTGAGCCCTACATTGTTCCCGTTACAAATTGTAGTTGTGCCTGTAATTACTGCAATAGGTGATTGATTAACTGTGATGTTAAATGTTGCGGTATCCTTGCAGTTACCGTTTAATCCTATAACTGTGAAAGTGCTAAATGAAGTAGGGGAGACCACAATTGTATTCGTGGTAACTCCGTTGTTCCAGAGATAAGTAGAAGAACCGAATGCAGTTAATGTTGTATTAAACCCGCTGCAAATAACAGTTGTTCCGGAAATAACCGAAGAAGGGATCTGGTTCACTGTAACTGTTACAGTATCTTTTGCAGGACACAAACCGTTATTGCTTACAGTTAAAATATAATTGGTAATCCCGGTTGGGTTGGCAATTGGATTAGCGATAGTTGAATTGCTCAACCCAGCAGAAGGTGTCCATGAATAAGTTGTTCCGCCACCACCGGCAATGCCATTTAATTGAATTGCCCCACCTTCACACATCGAGGTATCTACGCCAGCTGCAGAAGTGATTATGTTAGTTATTGTTACTGGAATAATTATTGAATCAAGAGGGCAACCGACAATAAGTTTCACGTTATATGTTCCTGCCAGGGTATAGGTGTGAGCAGGATTTTGTACTGCAGATGTGGCGCCATCACCAAAATCCCATTGCCATGAAGTGAGCGGGCTCCACAGCCCACATTGGTTTGTAGTATCAGTAAAATTAATGGAGGTGTTGCATGTTGTAGAAGTTGATCGTGTGAACCCGGGTATTACATCAGGCTTTTTAAAACGGAATACAACAGGAGCATCATCTCCTAAAGTAAAGTTAGTATTTTGAAAGGCCCCGGGAGTTACCGGAAAATTTTGAGAGTGTGTGGTACCCGCGATAATAGGTTCTTCGAGTCCGCATTCGCTTGGCAATAGCACCATACGAGAATGTTTGTAGTCATCGGCAAGGCCTCCAACATAGGTCGCGTAATGTAAATTGTTACCGGTGGAGTTTAATTTACCAACGAATATGTCAGTGCTACCATTTGGTAAGGTATTATATGCACATGAGGTAACAGGGAAGTTGTTTGATGTAGTATGCCCGGAAATAAATATTTCATCTAACGCGTTTAGCCCAATACCCCATCCGGTCTCTGAGCCATTTCCCCCTATGTAGGTAGAAAAACCAAGTGCTGTCCCTGTAGCATTTAATTTAGTAACGAATACATCCATGGTGCCGAAACCATTATGTGTCTGGTCATAGGACCCTGGTGTAACAGGATAATCATTGGATGATGTTTCTCCTACAATGTATGTTTCGTTAGCGGCATTAATTACAATATCCATTGGGATCTCATAACCGGCGATTCCACCGATATAAGTGAGATGGCTTAATAAACTTCCGGCACTATTAAATTTTGCAACGAATACATCGTATTGCCCACCGTTAAAAGTTCCATCGAATGCTCCGAGTGTTGCAGGCAAGTCGTTGGAGTCGGTGTATCCCGCAATAATTATTTCTCCTGCCGCGGTTACAGCTACAGCATTTCCGCAATCGAATATTGAACCTCCAATAAATGTTGAAAAAATAAGCGCAGATCCCGTCGCGTTGATTTTTGTTACAAACGCGTCGGCTGCTCCATTAAAAGTTTGATCATAAGCACCTGCCGTTACAGGAAAATTAGCGGCTGCTGATCCTGTAACAAATGCTTCCCCTAACAGGTTTAGCACAATAGAATTTCCGGTACTGCTGGAACCCACACCACTTAAAAAAGTAGAATATAAAAGTCCGGTACCGGTTGCATTTAGTTTTGTAACAAATGCGTCTCCACCATCAAAAAAAGTATCGAATGCACCGGTGGTAATAGGAAAAGCGGATGAGCTTGTCCACCCTGTAACGAAAGCTTCACCTGCTGCGTTTATCGCTATACCGTAACCTGCATCAGGATTTGGTCCGCCTAAATAAGTGGCATATATTAATGAGGTTCCGTTAGGATTTAATTTAAAAACAAATACATCTCTTTTTACTCCCCCGCTAAAATTGGGTTGAAATACGCCCGACGATGTTGGAAAAAAAGACTGGTGCATACCAGTTGCGAAAACATTTCCTGCTGCATCAGCAGCAATATCGTGAAGGTATCCATCCGAAACAGTTGTCGCGCCGGTGTATGTTGCCCATAACATGGTAACAGGATCGATGACGAGCTCTTCATTTACATCATACTTGCTTTTCACTTCAAATCCAAACGTAGTGTTATCATATAGTTTATATACCACTCTTACCTGCCGTTTTATACCGTTTATTATCTGGTACGATTCCGGAATATTTTCTGTTAGTATTCCCCATGGAGTATGTATTTCAAGTTCCCCTGTTTCACTTACCCAAAGTTTTTTAATTCCGGTACATTCCATTTTTATATCATGAGTGTTGCCTCCCGGTTGGATCATAAAATCATATTTCAATTGTTTCCCGTTGCTATAATAGCAGGCATTAATGTTCTTGTATAAATTATTGTATTGTATCATGCGATAATCGGGTACATTTATCGCATATTTAGAAGGATCATTTCCGAGGAGATAATTTGTTTTACTTTCGGTAAAACCCTCCGCAGTAATATTAGCATCAGGATTTGAGCCTTTGAATGCCAGTTTCCATGCGAGATATTCATAATCATCATATTCTTTTGAAATGTTGTTGTTATTATAAAGAATTGATTTTTCTACAGGACGCCCGAAACAAAAACTAAGTTCATTTTTCATGAAGCAGACACCCGCATGCCATGAAGGGGAACTCGCCATATAAAGAATTTGTTCATCCCATTGGCCCATATTTTTTCTGAAAGTAAGAGGCAGGTCGCTCAGCTTATTTCCTATTTCTACACTATTATCCTTTTCTATATGATTATTTACACCTGCCACAGTTGATGGAATTAATAAAAGGAAAAAACAAATTGGAAACCCGAGTAAAGTTTTAAGAACTTTCATTGTGGTCATTATTAGATCTCTATTAAATATAGTCGAATATTATAAAAACAATTGATTAAAATAGTTTTTAATGTAATAGTCAAGATATTTTAATATGATTTATATATGCTTTTTTTAAGTAATTTAGCACTATTAGATGTAAGTATCATGATGCCATCAAGTGATTTGTTCCAGCTTATAAAGTCTCTTACACAAACCGAAAAGAGATACTTTAAAATACATGCTTCGCGGCATGTTTTGGGTAAGTCAAATAATTATGTACGCTTGTTTAATGCTATAGAAGAACAAGATGCTTATGATGAGAAAAAAATAAAAAATATTTTTAAGGAGGAAAATTTTGTAAATCATTTTCATTTGGCAAAAAGATATTTACACAGATTGATTAAAAAAAGTCTGATAAATTATCATGCAGAAAGTACAATAGATGCAGAGTTAAAAGATAACCTAAGGTACCTGGAGGTATTATTTAAAAAGGGCTTGTATGAACAATGCGAAAAAATAATAAAGGAATCGTTAAAAAAAGCTAACAAATATGATAAAACTCAGTCTGCTCTAGAGTTATTAGCTTGGGAGATGGAATTAATGTCAGTGTATTCTTTCAAGGAGGAGGTGTCAAAACATTCTCATAGAATTTTTAACGAATCGGTAAGGCTTATGGATATACATAAAAATTTTTTGGAGTATAAAGAAAAAGAAATAGAGGCATCAAATGTTCTTAATCGTACGGGGTTTGCCCGGACTAAGGCCGATATAGAAAAATACAATGCTATATTGAATTTACCTTTTTTTAAAAAAAGCCCCAATGCAAAATCATTCAGAAGTAATTACATTTTTTATGGAGTAAATTCCATTTGCAATTACATGTGCAATAAATATGCAAATGCGACTTTATTTGCTGTCGAATTAATTGAATACCTGGAGAAGAACCGCCATCAACTTGCTGAAACTCCTCTTTTGTTTGTTAATGCGTTACATAGCCAGATCTATTACCAGATACACTTTAAAAATTATAACAAAGCATTAATTACAATACAAAAGTTGAGAAGTATAAATACCTCTTCGCAAGAAATTAATCACGAAATTTTTTATACGGCCAACAATCTTGAAATACAGGTTTATTTAAGTACGGGAAAATATGACCAGGGGATTTTGCTGGCTGAGAAAATACAGAATACATTTGAACAGCCTTATTTTAGTAAGTTAAATGAAAAAAACAGTGGTGTTCTGTATGGCTCTTTAGCAAAATTATATCTTGGCGTCGCTAGATATGACAAAGCGGGGTACTATTTGAATAAAATTTTTACTGAACTCAAAAATATCCGAAGTGATGTAACTTGTATTCTTCAATTGTTGCGCTTGATAATACATTATGAAATGGGAAAGAAGGATTTAATCGAATATTCCGTAAAGTCTACCTACAGGTATCTATACAAGAGAAATCGCCTTTATAAATTTGAAAATACTTTTCTGAATTTTATCAGAAAAGAAATTCCTAAAATGATTTCTAGAGACCAGGAAATAAAGGCATTTAAAAAACTTAAAAAGAATCTTGTGTTAATACTTAAAGACCCCTATGAGGCTAATATTTTAAAATTTTTTGACTTTATCGGTTGGCTGAATAGTAAGATCGAAAATAGGCCGTTCTTAGATATTATTAGAAAAAGCTAAAGGTGAATTCGTAATAGGTTAAGTTGTTTGTTAACCGTTTAATATTATTTTTATGTAAAATCTGCAAATGAAAAAAATACTTGTCGCAAATAGGGGAGAAATCGCCTTACGTGTAATGCGTTCATGCAAAGAGATGGGAATTAAAACGGTCGCTGTTTTTTCTGAAGCAGATAGAAGGGCTCCTTTTGTAAGATATGCCGATGAGGCCGTATGTATTGGTCCGCCACCGTCTTCGCAATCGTATCTTGATGGCGACAAGATCATAAAAGTTTGTAAAGATTTAAATGTTGATGGTATACATCCAGGTTACGGATTTCTTTCTGAGAATGCAGCCTTTGCCCGCAAAGTAAAAAAAGCAGGGATAATCTTTATTGGCCCATCTCCTGAATCCATGGAAATAATGGGAGATAAACTTTCTGCAAAAGCCGCTGTAAAAAAATATAAGATCCCTATGGTGCCGGGTACTGATGGCGCCATTACCAATGTTGAAGACGCAAAAAATATATCAGCATCAATAGGATTCCCAATACTTATAAAAGCCAGCGCAGGTGGCGGTGGAAAGGGAATGCGTATCGTTGATGATGTAAAAAGTTTTGAAGAGCAAATGAAACTGGCTGTAAGCGAAGCTACATCTGCCTTTGGAGATGGATCAGTATTTATTGAGAAATATGTTGCAGGTCCAAGACATATAGAAATACAAGTGTTGGGCGATACACATGGTAACATTGTTTATCTTTTTGAAAGGGAATGTTCGATACAACGCAGGCATCAGAAGGTTATTGAAGAAGCACCATCTTCAGTTCTTACTCCTGAGATACGTAAACAAATGGGTGAGTGTGCCGTGGATGTTGCAAGGGCCTGCGATTATATTGGCGCAGGAACCGTAGAGTTTTTATTGGATGAAAATAAAAATTTCTATTTTCTGGAAATGAACACACGTTTGCAGGTTGAACATCCCGTAACGGAAATGATAACCGGTAAGGACCTGGTGAAAGAGCAGATAAAAGTGGCAAGAGGGGAGAAGCTTGACTTTACACAAAATGATCTTAATATAAATGGCCATTCGATAGAGGTACGTGTTTACGCCGAAGACCCTGCAAATAATTTTTTACCTGATATAGGTAAATTAACCACTTATGTTAAACCTCAGGGGCCCGGAATACGTGTTGATGATGGTTTTGAAGAAGGCATGGATATCCCTATTTATTATGACCCGATGATTGCGAAGCTTACCGTTCATGCAAGCACACGTAAGGAAGCTATTGAAAGAATGCTCAGGGCTATTGATGAGTATAAAATAACAGGAGTAGAGACCACACTCTCTTTTTGTAAATACGTTTTAAAGCATGAAGCTTTCACGAGCGGTAATTTTGACACTCATTTTGTAAAGAAATATTTTACTCCTGAAAAGCTGCACTCTTACGACAAAGAAGAAGAAATTGTTGCTGCGCTTTCGGGTGCCTTGTTGACCACTATTAACAATTCCGAAGGAAAAATGGTTCAAAACACCGTTTTTAGATCTAAATGGCGGGAAAACAGGTTAGGATAAATACCCTCCTTTTCATAACTTATACCTTTATTTTTCGTTTAATATATAAGCATATTGGCATATTTATTGGTTGACTGTTGGTATAACAAATGAAAACGGCTATTTACATATTACTTTTTTCTTTGACCGGACTTAGCGCCGTTGCTCAATTGTCTGGAGGTAACGCAATGAAAGGCGGCTATAATACCGGCATTGGTACGGCAGTACGGGCTGTTGTTAAGGGGAATGATACTGTGTTGACGGTTAATCTTAATCCGGTTGTTATTTCAGCGAACCGCAAATTTAAAGATAAAAAGCAAGCAGAGATTTATTGGAAAATAAAACGTGATGTTAAGAAGGTATATCCTTACGCCATTCTTGCAGAAGCAAAATTAAAAGAATATAACGTGAAGCTTTCAACAATGACTAATGAGGAGCAGAAAAAGAAGTATATGAAAAAGGCGGAGAAAGAATTAAAAGATGAGTTTGAAGATGAATTAAAAAAATTGACGGTTAATCAGGGAAAAATTTTAATTAAATTGATCGATCGCCAGACTGGCGCTACTTCTTACGAACTTGTAAAAACATTGCGGGGTTCATTCTCAGCTTTTATGTGGCAATCGCTTGCTTCTTTGTTTGGAACCAACCTTAAAGCGGAGTACGATGCTAAGGATAAAGATAAAATGATCGAAGATGTGATCTACCTTATCGAGAGCGGAGAGATTTAGTAGAGGGAGAGAGGTTAGATTTGAGAAGTTTATTTTAAAGATAAATTCCCTTCGTACTGAAGTTTACTAAGACTTTTATAAAGTCCGTTATCGTTTTCAATAAGTTGTTCGTGGGTTCCTGTTTCTACGACTTCGCCTTTATCAATAACAATTATTTTATCGGCTTTACGAATGGTTGAAAGTCTGTGTGCAATTACGATTGATGTACGTCCTATCATTAATTTATCCAGCGCATTTTGCACCAGGCGTTCCGATTCGGAATCCAACGAGCTGGTAGCTTCATCTAAAATTAATATCGAAGGGTTTTTAAGTACAGCTCTTGCAATGGCAATGCGTTGTCTTTGTCCGCCAGAAAGCTGTATGCCGCGCTCACCAACTAAAGTTTCAAACTTTTCGGGGAAACTGTCAATGAATTCGAAAGCATTTGCTTTTTTTGCCGCTTCAATAATTTCACCCGGTGTAGCATTGGGTTTTCCATACGCTATATTTTCTTTTATACTTCCTCCAAATAGCAATACATCCTGTGGTACAATGGCCATATTGCTCCTTAACTCTGTTAATCCATAATCATTAATGTTTTTCCCATCAACTTTTATTTCACCATTTTGCACTTCATAGAAGCGCAGTATAAGTGATGCTATAGTTGATTTGCCTGAGCCGCTGGGGCCTACAACGGCTATGGTTTCTCCCTGCCTTGCCTTGAATGAGACAGATTTAAGTACCTCGTGTTCTTTCCGTGTAGGGTAAGAAAATTCTACATTGTTAAATTCAATTTCTCCATTAATGGATCTGTTTGTTTTATTTACTTGCGTATTAATGACCTCAATTTTCCCATCTATTAATTCAAATACTCTTTCTGTTGCACCAAGCGCACGTTGAATGGACGCAATTTGCTCGGGCAATCCTCCAAGTGATCCTGCAACAAATAAAGAAAGCATCATGAATTTTCCAAATTCTTCCGCCGTCAATTGTTGGCTATTCTTTAGCAAAAGCATTTGATATAAAATGAAAAATATTGCACCAAACATGCAGGTAATAATAAATGCAAAAAATGTTCCTCTGAAAATTCCGTAACGTATTCCAAAATCTCTTATTCCTGCAGTGGCTTTTTCATAACGGTTAATTTCGAATGATTCGTTGGTGAAAGATTTTACATTGGTAATTCCGGTTAAGGCTTCACCCACAATTGTGTTTGACTCTGCAATTTTATCCTGCATAGAGCGGGAAAATTTACGAATGCGCCTACCAAATAATACAGCCACAATTACTAAGGGCGGAATAATAATGAGAAACCATTTTGCAACAGCCCATGGAACGTAATAAATAATTAAACAAAGTCCTCCTATGCCTACAACCGATTGACGTATTAGTTCTGCAATGTTCATAGAGAAAGCTTCAGAGATCACATTGATATCCGTTGCAATACGGCTGCTTAATTCACTTACATGGCTTTTGGAGAAAAATTCCATAGGCATTTGTACCAATCTTTTAAATGTATCTAAGCGTAAATTTTTTAACATATTCTCTGTTACCTGGGCAAACGTTAAAACTCTCCCAAACGAGAATGAACCTTGGATAACGAGGATAATGAGTAATAGCTTTCCTGTTTCTAAAAGTTCTGCTTTGATTATTTCTGGGGATTTTCCTGTTTCACCAAAAAAGCCGAACATTTTTCCGGAAACAAGTGGAAATATTAATCCTACTGCTGCTGTGCCCAACAAAAAAAACATTCCTAATAAAAACTTCCATTTATTCTCCCCAATGTATTTGAATAAACGGAGTGAGCGTACAAAATTTTCTTTATTCAGCTTTGCTTTAGGAAGCTCATCTTTTCTTTTATCTCCTCTTGCCATTGCGATGGATTGAATTATAAAGTTACTCTTTTTAGTATAGAGGAATACCTATAAGCGGGTATTTTAACTAAAAGCTAGATAAAGTATTTTAGTAATTCTAAAAGCATAAAATGAATACTCAAAAAAATAGTACTACCCCGTCTCTTAAATTCGTTTGTCCTAAAAAATGGGATTCTATGAGTCCTGCGAACGGCGGTCGTCAGTGTGATTCATGTAATAAGGTGGTGCGTGATTTTTCGGCTATTCCTGTTAATGAATTAAATAAGGCATTGTCATGTAATACTGAAAAGAAGTTGTGCGGTAATTTTAAAGCATATCAATTGGATAAGCCATTTGGAAACGGAAAGGACAAAATTATTTCGTTTTATCAAAGAATACTTAATGATAAATTCCGGTTCAATATGTTAAAGCCTGTTACATTACTTTTTATAATGGGTGTGATGTTCTTAACGGGATGCCGGGTATTTATAAGAGGAAAAGTGGTGGCATGAACAAAATCAAAGCCTAAAAATAAAATAGAAGCAGTATCTGCAGCTTTGCCGAAACATTCAAAATTAAACTAGAGAAAATATTGAATTGAAATAAACTTATCTGGATACCACTATCTTTTTCAGATAAGTATTTTCATCGAATCTTACTTCAACAAAGTATACGCCTTCGCTGTAAGTGGAAATATCAATGTTGAGATCCGACCCTATATTTTTAAGCTCGTTTTTCGCAACAAGGTTTCCAAGCATGCCGTAGATCTTGATATCTACAGATGAATTAACTTTTGAATCACCAGGTAAATTAATGTGCAATTTGTCTTTTGCGGGATTTGGATAGACAGAAATATCTTCCATTATTTTCTCAGTTTCAATGCCTACACCAAGGCAATTGATTTGACCAGCTGCACTAATTCTCATGCTACTATTTGCCATCACCGTTTTAATTCTTGTTTTTTGATCTCCGGTAAACATTATGCTTGATGCATCATTAGTATAATCCATAAAATTCATAAACATTACTCCCGGACTTGTGGAAGAACAATTGTCAAGTTTTGGAAAAGTAGGTGTACCATAGATTGGGCCTCTTTCAACAGGAGTATCGGTGCAGAAATCATCTGCCGAACAAGTATTATTATCATCGCCCCAAGTATGTCTTAATCCAAGCCAGTGTCCCACCTCATGAACTGTGGTGCGTCCCTTATTATTGGGAGATACTACAACTCCAGTGGTTCCGAAAGCTGTATATTTTATGGCAACTCCATCAGTGGTTGATGTGCCTATACTGGTAGTTATTCCGCTTAATGTTGAACCCGGAGGAAAGGTTGCATAACCTAATAAAGTTCCGCTTACACTTGGATCGTTGAAGTCTGTTACCCAAATGTTCAAATATTTATTTGGGTCCCAAATCGTCGAAGACTTTATATTCTCAAAAGCAGCAATCGTATAAGGAGGAGCAGGGTACCCCATTTGTGTAATATCAATTCTTTCAATCCCCGGAGAGCTAAGCAGCGCTCCGGTTGGGCTTTTCTGAGCCATGCAAAAATTAATTTCGCAATCAGCGGCAACTGATGTCCACGTGGCCGGGACGTTTGATATATCAGCGTTTAGTTTTCTAAAATCGTTATTAAGTACAGTTATCTGTGAATTTATTTGTGCATCACTAATGTTTCTGGTAACACCAACTGCTTGCCCTGAATGAATAACATGTACGATAACCGGAAATGTATATATGGTTTGTGCTTTTGCACTTCCCTGAGCACCTTCTGCAATTTTTTGCTGCATCCAATTTTCAAAATCATCCAGTGTACCCATGGCCGGATTTTTTGCTCTTATCATACTATCTGCATGCATGGTGCCACAAGCCTTTTGCTGAGCGGCGATATTAGAATTTAGCAGGCAAAATGTGGATACTGATAAAATGAGTTGTGAGGAGAAGTTTCTCATATACAATATTAGGTTTAAGACAAAATGTTTTGAGGGATGTTAAAACATTAATCGTTATCAATATAGGAAAAAAAATGTGTAATTCCTAATCAAATAATGAACATTTTAGCTAAATATGGCATTTAATTAGACAGAAGCTAATAAATTACGGACTTAAATTAAGAATGAATTATTCTATTTTGTCCCCAGCTTTAATCGCCCGTAGGTTGGATGGCACTCGTTTCGAACATGAGCATAACGGTCTTTTGAGGAGCTACAGGGCGGTGCATAACTCCTTTGGAAATGGTTACGCCCTGGTTGGGATTTAGCTCTATAATCTTATTGTTTTCTAACTCGATTAGCAA
>CAZQIC010000084.1:0-4737 GCA_964593555.1 uncultured Bacteroidia bacterium
ATAAATGGCTGACCCGAAACAAGTGAGCCAAACCGAATTAAAAAGCACTGACCCAAACGAGAATTCAGGTTGGTTCTCTCTCTTTGCTGGGTTGACAATTTTTTTATTTTTTTTTGCGCGATTGGGATATTATTTTACTTCTTTTACAAGTAGGACTGAACAACAAAATTATGTTTAAAAAATTTCCAACCTCTATAAAGACAATTTTTTCGATATTAATTTTCGGGCTGACGTAGTTTCGGCTTGCTTTTTTTAACGGCAGATCCACCTACGCTAAAGCTTCGGTGGGCAAGAATAGTTGGCAAGCCTCAGGAACATTTGTACATTTAATTAACTTTTTCACGGCAGACAGTGATGCGCTTTTTATCTCGCGTCGCAAGCCTGTTATTGACGCTTACTCAAAATCTATTCAGGGATTTTTTGTTAAGCCCTCGAATTTTCAGGACTTAAAAAGTATAATGAAGATAATTGTTGAGTATTGGCAAAAGTGTGAATCTCCAAATTATGTTAAGTAATTTGAATAGCACGAACGCATAACAGCGGCCAAAATCAAGCGGGCAGAAGACGTAGGTTCGGCTTGCAATTTCAAAAGCAGCCCTTCGATAAAAACTCAGGGTGACATTAATTTGGTTGGGCTCAGGTACTTTACTACTTTTAATTTGCATTGCAACGGCAGATACAAAATCACAATTAATGCCCGACGTTCCCAATGCGCGAACCGTCACACTGTGCAAAAACTAAAATGAACCTGCTGAGAATCGCTTAAATGGAAAATGTCTCGGATAGGCACCCGAATAATTTAATGTTGTAAATTAGTTTTTGCACAGACTGCCGTTAGGTGCAAGCCTACCGAGAGACTCTTTCTTAAATCTTCTTTTTTTCGTATATTTATGTTATGAAAAAATCAACCATCATACAGACCTTAAATGATTTTCCTAAAGAGTTTGACTTAGATGAATTTCTCGAACGTTTAATCGTAATTGAAAAAATTGACGAGGGAATGGAAGAAGCAAAAGCCGGAAAAACCATTAGTCATGATAAGGTAAAGAAAATGGTTGCAAAATGGCACAAGTAAGCTGGACTAAAAAATCATTAAAAGATTTACGTGCTATTAACGACTATATCTCCCTAGACTCCTTATTTTATGCAAGCCGATTTATTTCCAAACTTCTTGAGCGTGTTGATCAATTAATTGAATCCAGAATCTGGAAGAATTGTTCCCGAAAAAGAATCTCCTGAAATTCGGGAGTTAATAGAAGGGAATTACAGAATCTTTTATCGTCTTCGAAAAGACAAAGTAATTATTCTTAGAATTCATAATTCAGCAAAAAAAATAAAGTAGGCCAGCCACTAACATAGGAGCGCGTTGATTACAGCGGGCTGAAGGATATTCGCCCAACAATTTTAATGCAGCCCTTCGAGAGCCTCAGGGTGACATTAATTTGGTTGGGCTCAGAGCAAGTTGTGTTGGCAAGCCTCAGAAACATTTGTACAAACTATGTAACGGCGGGCAGTGATGTGCGTTTTTTATCCCACCGTCGCAAGCCAAGAAACCATTATAGTCATTTTACTTACATGAGCAAGGACAACACAATTGAGTTTGAAAATAATTGGTTGAGCAAATCACTGGAAAACTTGGAGAAGTCCGTTTGGCCGGCATTGCCTTCCGACGAAGGTTCGCATTTAATTCAGACTTGTCATGCGCTTCGAAAAAAACAATTAAAGGACTTCACCACTGAAGACTTACGCGAGATGATAGGCCAAGACATTGGACTTAAGTATTTGGTCCCGCTCGCTATACGAACGCTCGAAAAAAATATTTTAGCCGAAGGAGACCTCTATGAAGGAGATCTTCTCAAAAGTGTCCTAACGAGCGACAAAAAATTTTGGTCCTCATCAAGGGATAATTGGACAACAGTTTGTGAGCTAGTTGAAAATAATTTATCGAAATTAAACGAGGCAGACACAACGCATGACATAAGAAAAAGTTGGTTTAGTAGCTACAAAAATTTTCGCCAAATATGAGAATAGCTACTAATAGTTCATTAACAAAAAAAGATCGGGGCAAATGCCCCGATCAACAAAGATTGCTTCGTTTTCGCATTAGGCGAATCCTCGCAATGACGTGTATTAAAACTCAAAGGAAGTCTGCTCCGCTTTACCGCCCTTTTTAGGTTTATCTTCTTTTCCTAACTTTTTTTTTAATTTTTCCATAGGAGATTCTCCAGATTCCTCAAACTCTTCAGCGCCCTTAACAGGTTTTTCTTCGGGAGTTAACAAACTTACTTCCTTTACTTTATTCGGAGAAAGTTTATTGCCTTTCGCTTTCATGTTTTTCACTTCGATGAGCTCAGCCAATTTCACCTTTTGAGGTTTAATTTCCTGGCCTTTTACTTTTGTGAAAATTATTTCCGCAACCGGTTCAGACTGTAATGTTGCCAATTCAAGATAAGAGCCTTCCGCTTCACTGATAAAAAGTGTTTTTTTATCTGAAGTGGTTTCGATATTAAAACGTTTAATGAAATGTGATTTTGAATCACCATCATGATAGATAGCAGTTATCGTACGCTTAGGATAGAATTTTTCTATCAATACCATGTCTTCATCAAAGTGCGTGTTCAGGTCAAAACCTGTTACGCGGAAATGTCCGCTTTGATAAATAGTAAGAATGGTATCTTCCGGCGCAAAATCTCCAAGATAAGTTCCTCTCTCAGAATCGTTCAGTTTATTCACTGTATCATCAAACCATATTTTTCGCGCACCCAAAGTAGAAACGCCTTTTTCTTTTTGTTCTATTTTACGTACTGTATGTTTGGCTACAATATTCCCTATTGAACTGCGGCCTTTAATTGCCAGTTCACCAAAATCAACATCGTATTCTAATTTTCTTAAGCCTTTGTTTGCACGCAAGTAAACCGTAACCACTTCCGATTCTCCGTTTGGATTAGCGGTGAAATAAAGCACTTCAGATTCTTTGTTACCTCTTGTGAGCTCATATTCTTTATCACGCGTTACACCCGTAACAGAGAAACGCTTGATGAAAGTATCTCCTTTTGGCCCATCACGATAAATCATGTTGTACACACTACGCTCATCGTTTTTCCTGAATACCGCAATATGGATAATACCTTTCCCAACAAATGCCTTATCGCTGATCTTTGTTACCACCATTACACCATCACTCCTGAAAACAATGATATCATCTATATCCGAACAATCGCAAACAAATTCATCCTTCTTCATTCCCGATCCGGCAAATCCTTCTTCACGGTTCACATACAACTTCGCATTTACCGCCACCACCTGCGTAGCGACAATGTTATCGAAAGTTTTAATCTCCGTTTTTCTCTCCCTGCCTTTTCCGTATTTTACTTTAAGCTCTTTAAAATAATTTATCGCAAACTCCACGAGGTTTGCAAGACTATGCTTTACCTGCTCAATTTTATCCTCCAGCCCCTTCATCACATCATCCGCCTTAATGGAATCAAACCTTGTGATACGTATCATTGGAATACGGGTAAGCTTATCCAGATCATCATCATTTATTTCGCGCAACAATTTTTTTCTGAATAGCTTAAAGCGCTCGTATAAATATTCAAATAAGGTTTCTTTGTTACTGTATTTCTTAAAATCGATGTACATTTCTTCTTTGATGAATATTTTTTCCAATGAAGAAAAATGCCAGTGTTCCTGCAACTCTCTCAATTCAATTTCCAATTCAAGCTTTAACAGCTCAAGGGTACGATTGGTACTTATGCGCAGCATTTCGTTTACTCCAACAAACCTTGGCCTGTCATTTTCAATAATACCTGCGTTAGGCGAAATTGGAATTTCGCATTGTGTAAATGCGTATAACGCGTCAATTGTTTTATCAGGTGAAACACCTGCTGGTAAATGAACCAATATTTCTACATTCTCAGAAGTATTGTCTTCCACTTTTCTCACCTTTATTTTTCCTTTGTCATTCGCGGATATTATGCTATCGATAACTGATGTGGTAGTAGTTGAGAAAGGAATTTCAGAGATCAGAATTGTTTTTTTATCTATCAATGATACTTTCGCTCTTACACGTATTTTCCCTCCTCTTAAGCCGTCATTATAATCGGTAAAATCAGCTAAGCCCCCTGTCGGAAAATCAGGAACGATATGTGGCTTTTTACCTTTTAATACTGCAATAGATCCATCAATGAGTTCATTAAAATTATGTGGAAGTATTTTACAAGCTAAACCAACTGCAATTCCTTCCACTCCCTGCGCGAGCAATAAAGGAAACTTAATCGGTAATTTAATTGGTTCCTTATTACGGCCATCATAACTCGACTGCCATTCGGTAGTTTTAGGGTTAAATGCAACCTCCAATGCAAATTTAGAAAGACGTGCTTCAATATACCTTGGAGCTGCAGCATTATCACCTGTAAGTGTATTACCCCAGTTTCCCTGCATATCAATCAACAGATCCTTTTGTCCCAATTGTACCAATGCATCACCAATAGATGCATCACCATGCGGGTGATACTTCATGGTATTACCAATTAGGTTCGCCACTTTATTATAACGTCCATCCTCTAGCTCCCACATGGAATGAAGTATACGTCGCTGTACAGGTTTTAATCCATCTTCAATATAAGGAACAGCACGCTCAAGAATAACATATGAAGCGTAATCTAAAAACCAATTTTTATA
This sequence comes from uncultured Bacteroidia bacterium, assembly GCA_964593555.1. Taxonomy (GTDB): domain Bacteria; phylum Bacteroidota; class Bacteroidia; order JAFLBG01; family JAFLBG01; genus CAZQIC01. The sequence continues at coordinate 4,684 of CAZQIC010000084.1, forward strand.
TAACCCGGAAACCTGGGTTATGTGCTGTATCTTATCATCTCCATTAAAAGCATC
>CAZQIC010000084.1:4837-20456 GCA_964593555.1 uncultured Bacteroidia bacterium
ATAACCCGGAAACCTGGGTTATGTGCTGTATCTTATCATCTCCATTAAAAGCATCGTCTTTAAAATCTTTATTATCTCCTGAAGTGTCTTTATTATCTTCCATATTGTTAATTGTAATAAAACTCTTTATTAAAATTTTTTATACAAGAATTTGACTTAATGTATCATCTTACGAACAACATTGCGCCTTCCTTCAATTCATTTTTGTAATATATCTTTAATCCTTCTGTTACCAGCTCCCATTTTTGTGCATTAAGCAAACTACCATGCATGATATTCTCCCAAATAGCATTTTGACTTTCAGGAGCGCAAGCCATCAATGTACCTCCACTGTCTTTCAACTTTAATTGATTTATGTTTTTTGTAGACCAATTAAAACCATATGTGTTACAAGGTGTTAAAACCGCCAACGATCCATCTTCGTTAAAACAAACGCTGCTTTTATCGGCATTAAATTCAGAAGGAACTTTTTCCTCATTAACTTTTTGTTCTCCTGCATTAGTATATACTATTGAAACAAACCTCCATTTTCCCAATAAAGCTTTTTGAGAATATATCGGATTTAAAAACCCAAATAAAAGTATCAGCATCAATCTCATGCAACGGCTCCTTCTTCGATGAGATCTTTTTCCACCCGTAAATTCTCAATTATAAACTCTTGTCTTTCCGGTGTGTTTTTACCCATGTAATAACTCAACACATCATTGATGGTACTTTCCCTGCCAATGATAACAGGCTCCAGGCGCATATCCTTTCCAATAAAATTTTTGAACTCATCAGGTGATATTTCACCAAGACCCTTAAATCGTGTGATCTCTGGTTTAACTCCCAGTTTTTTCATCGCAGCTTTTCTTTCGTCTTCGGAGTAACAATAAATAGTTTCTTTTTTATTTCTTACCCTGAACAATGGTGTTTGCAGAATATAAAGATGTCCGTTCTTTACTATATCAGGAAAGAATTGCAGGAAGAATGTCATTAACAATAAACGAATATGCATTCCATCCACATCAGCATCGGTAGCTAATACTACTTGATTATAGCGTAGGTTATCTATCCCCTCTTCAATGTCCAATGCAGATTGTAATAAATTAAATTCTTCGTTCTCATAAACTATTTTTTTTGTGAGGCCGAAAACATTCAATGGTTTTCCTTTTAAACTAAATACTGCCTGCACATTCACATCTCTTACTTTTGTAATAGAACCACTTGCAGAATCTCCCTCACAAATAAAAAGTGTTGTACCTAAGCGACGATCATCGTTTGAATTGTAATGCACCCTGCAGTCGCGTAATTTTTTATTATGTAATGATGCTTTCTTCGCTCTTTCACGCGCTAACTTTTGAATGCCCGACAACTCCTTACGTTCGCGCTCACTTTGTAATATCTTACTTAATAAAACTTCTGAAACCTGTGGATTTTTATGCAGATAATTATCCAACTCCTGCTTTAAAAAGTCGAGTACAAAAGTTTTTACAGAAGGTCCTTTAGGACCCATATCATTGGAGCCTAATTTGGTTTTTGTCTGTGACTCAAAAACGGGTTCAATAACTTTTATACTTATTGCCGCAATAATAGAAGCACGAATATCAATAACATCAAAATCTTTTTTATAAAAATCGCGCACCACTTTTACCAATGCCTCACGAAATGCGAGCTGATGTGTTCCACCCTGAGTTGTATGCGCACCATTTACGAAAGAATAATATTCTTCGCCGTATTGGTTATCGGCATGCGTCATGGCAACTTCAATATCCTCGCCTTTTATATGGATGGGAGCATAAACTACTTCGCCGCTCAGGTTTTGATTTAACAGGTCAAGTAATCCGTTTTCGGAATAAAATTCTTTCCCGTTAAAAACTATTGTTAAACCTGTATTGAGGTAAGCATAATTCCAAAGCATACGCTCCACATATTCCGTTCTGTAATGGAACTTAGGGAACATAACTTCATCCGGAATAAAGGAGATCGCTGTTCCTTCTTCTTCGTCAGATTTAACAGGCTTGTCATCCTTTTTTAAATTACCACTTTTGAATTCAGCGATCTTCGTTTTTCCTTCTCGTACCGACTGAACTTTGAAATAAGAAGAAAGTGCATTCACTGCTTTTGTACCCACACCATTCAAGCCCACTGATTTCTTAAATGCTTCAGAATCGTATTTAGCACCTGTGTTAATTTTAGAAACACAATCAATCACTTTACCCAATGGAATACCACGGCCAAAATCGCGCACCGAAACTGTTTTATCTGTAATGGCTATTTCAATTTTTTTACCATGCCCCATTACAAATTCATCGATACTGTTATCGACCACCTCTTTCAAAAGAATATAAATACCATCATCCTGCGATGCACCATCACCCAGTTTACCAATGTACATCCCCGGACGTAAACGAATATGATCTTTCCAATCGAGGGATTTAATACTGTCTTCGTTATACTTTGCCATCTTTTTTAGTATTGAGTATTAGTATTGAGTCGTTAGTACTGAGTTATTAGTTCCAGGCTATAATTAATATTCATTCAAGCAGCCATCTAAATCCAACCACAAGAATAAATAAAATAACCAAATACATTACCACCCAAAGAATTACAGTAAATATTATAATGAAAATCCAATTTGAAACTAATTTTCTACTTATTAAAAAAGCAATTACAATTAAAACTAAATGAAATCCAATGAACCATAAATCACCCATCCTAAATTAGATACGATTCGTACTCATTCGTAATTCGTAAACTTATACATTAAACTTAAAATGCATCACATCTCCATCTCCAACAACATATTCTTTTCCTTCTATTGCTAACTTACCTACTTCGCGACAAGCTCCTTCGGATTTATATTGGAGAAAGTCATTATACTTAATTACTTCCGCTTTAATAAATCCTCTCTCAAAATCGGTGTGTATCACACCCGCTGCCTGAGGCGCTGTCATTCCTTTGTGAATAGTCCATGCACGAACTTCTTTTACACCTGCTGTAAAATAGGTATACAAACTAAGCAAGCGGTATGCGGCATGAATCAATTTATTTACCCCTGGTTCCGCCAGCCCCATATCATTTAAAAAACTTTTGCGGTCCTCGTAACTTTCTAATTGCGCTATATCAGCTTCAATAGCAGCCGCGATAACTACCACTTCAGCGTTTTCATCTTTCACCGCTTCTTTCACTGCATCAACATATTTGTTACCCGTTTTCACAGAGCCTTCATCCACATTACAAACATACATTACGGGTTTAGATGTAAGCAAATGAATATCGGCAACATGAATTTTATCTTCTTCTTTCACCTGAACCGAACGAGCAGATTTTCCGGATTCTAAATGCGTTTTATAAATCATCAGCGTATCGAATGCTTTTTTCGCATCCTTATCAGTTTTTGCTAATTTTTCAACTTTGGGAATTTTTTTGAGAACAGACTCCAGATCTTTCAGCTGAAGTTCAATATCAATAACTTCCTTATCACGAACAGGATTCACAGAACCATCAACGTGAATAATGTTAGGATCATCAAAACATCTTAACACATGCACAATAGCGTCCGTCTCACGGATATTCCCCAAAAACTGGTTACCAAGCCCTTCCCCTTTGCTGGCGCCCTTTACAAGCCCTGCAATATCAACAATCTCCACTGTGGTAGGAACAACCTTCTCCGGCTTCACTAATTCCTCCAGCTTTGCAAGCCTGTCATCAGGCACTGTGATCACCCCTATATTAGGCTCAATGGTACAAAAAGGAAAATTCGCAGCCTGCGCTTTCGCATTTGTTAAACAATTAAACAAGGTTGATTTACCAACGTTAGGCAAACCAACAATACCGCATTTTAATCCCATATTTCGACTATCTCAATATTTTTATTCAAAAAATCCAAAAGAAATCCACTCAAATCCCCAATGTATTTTCAGGATTTGAGACGGCAAATATATTTACAATTCATCATTATAAAATACAGATAACTCCCTAAAAGGGCAGAGTTTTCAACATTTTATAGGGTTATTAACATAGAGCGCTTTTAGAAATCCTAATAATTTTATTTGTCATTGAAAATATATTCAAATCTGATTTCCAATAATAAAAGGCATTTTGATTGTATTTTTTTTGAAATTGGAAATACATTAGAATAAAAAATGAAAGCAATTTTACTCTACATACTTGTTGCACTTAGTCTGAATGCCACATCACAAAATTATTTAACTAACAGGCAGGTTTATGATTTTGACATTGGAGATATTCTTCAAACTAAATATACAACTGATTATATGGTTCATCCGGATCCGCCTCCAATTTATACCACCAAGACCATAATTAATAAGGTGATAAACGGTGATTCTATAACTTATCTGATTAACAATAATGATTATCAACCGCCTGCCTGTGCGACTTGTTCTCCTACAATAAATGTATATACTACTACTCAAATAGTAACAGATCTCGATTCAGCTGTTTTTCATTACAATTTAACCACTTGTTTTAGTAGATCTGATACCATGTTTTACAATGCCTGTAACGCAAAAGTATGGCAGTCATTCCCGGTTTTTGACACTGCCTGTTTTGAACCCACAACAGAAACTAAACAATTTGTTACAGGAGCCGGAGGGCCCTATTTTAATCTTACATTAGGAAATTCACCAATGGGTGTTGTAAATACACAATATGAATTAACATACTATCAAAAGGGGAATACTACCTGCGGCACTTTTAACACAGTGGGTATTAACCAGGTCAAAAATGCAAGCCCCGTTATCAATGTTTATCCAAACCCAAGCAGCGGTCAAATAAAAATTGAGAGTGAAGAAAATTTTGTCTCCTTTAAGGCTTATGATATAATTGGAAAAGTATGCCAAAACGGAGTAGTAACCAACAACATTATTGATATTTCAAAACTCATAGAAGGAACTTATTTTATTGCAGTCTATACAAGCAGAAATGATATGAAAGTTATTCGAGTTGAGAAAGAATAATCAATATTGTTCGTGCCTCTCAAAAGCCCTCGAATATTCGGGGGCTTTTTGCTTCACTAATGTTTTCAACATTATTTGGAAGTTTATTAACAATAGAAATTCTTAGGTCTATTTAAATTACTTTTGAATTTAACTTCAAACCACACCCCAAAACCCTCAATGGAACAAGTATTAACCGCAGAGAACAAGGAGACCCGTATGAGCAACACCGAAAATTTAAAAAAAATCTGTACCCAGGTAAGACGTGATATTTTAAGAATGACGCATGGCTGCCAATCGGGGCATCCGGGTGGTTCTTTGGGATGTGTCGAATATTTTGTTGCGTTGTATTTTGAAATAATGAAACACGATCCTAAAAATTTTACAATGGACGGTTTTAACGATGATCTTTTTTTCCTGTCGAACGGACATATTTCACCAGTATTATACAGCACCCTGGCACACAGTGGATATTTTGATAAAAAAGAATTAGGGACATTTCGTAAAATAAATTCAAGATTACAAGGGCATCCTTCTACACACGCGCACCTTCCTGGTGTACGCATTGCATCTGGATCACTGGGGCAAGGACTGTCGGTTGCAATTGGTGCTGCACTTACAAAAAAATTAAATAAGGAAAACACATTAGTGTATTCTTTACATGGTGACGGTGAATTGCAGGAAGGCCAGATATGGGAAGCAGCAATGTTCGCCGCCGGCAATAAAGTAGATAATTTGATTGCGACAGTTGACTGGAATGGAAGGCAAATTGATGGAGACACGGATAAAGTACTTCCATTGGGAGACCTCCCTGCTAAATGGCACGCTTTTGGTTGGCATGTACTGGAAACAAGCAATGGCAATGATATTGAAGAGGTAATGAAGATGCTGAACGAGGCGAAACGCAATACCGGTAAAGGAAAACCCGTTGTTATACTGATGAAGACCGAGATGGGACAAGGGGTAGACTTTATGATGGGTTCCCATAAATGGCATGGCGTTGCACCTAACAATGAGCAGCTTGAAAAAGCCCTTTCACAATTGCCTGAAACGCTTGGAGACTATTAATGAAAAAGCTTGAAGTCAGAAGTCAGAAGTTAGAAGTTTGGGAGTTGGAAGTTGGAAGACAGAAGTTGGAAGACAGAAGCTCGAAGTCTTTCTTTCTCACTTGCGGCACTCTTTTTACTTCGCACGTCAAACTTCTAACTTCTTTCTTCGCGCTTCTCACTTCACGCTTCGTGCTGCTTACTTCGTGCTTCCTACTTCTGACTTCTAACTTACTGCTTTCCCAAAATAAACCCCGCAACACCGGCCCCACCCCTACAACCCGTATCCTCTTTGTATTTGATGCATCCTACAGCATGTTCGGTCAATGGCAGACTGCGCAGAAAATGGATAAAGCAAAAGAGCTGCTCACTAATTTTTTGGATAGCCTTAAGAACATACAAAATCTCGAACTGGCTTTCAGAGCATACGGACATCAATCGCCTCTTAATCCCATTGGTGGATATGGCCCAAACAAAGAACCCAGGGATTGCCAGGATACAAAACTCGAAGTACCTTTTGCTCCGGCAAATGCATCTGTACCCAAAATAAAACAACGATTAAAAAGTATAGTTCCCAGAGGCACCACTCCGATTGCTTATTCCCTGGAGCAGTGTGCCGAAGACTTCACACCTTGTTCCAATTGCAGAAACATAGTGATCTTAATAACTGATGGTATAGAAGAATGTGATGGAGATCCCTGCGCTGTTTCACTTGCATTGCAAAGAAAAGGAATTATCCTAAGGCCATTTGTAATTGGCATTGGACTTGACTTGAGTTACATAAGCGCATTTGGATGTATTGGAAAATTTTATAATGTTTCCAACGAAGTGGATTTTACCACCGTAATGAATGTTGTTATTTCACAAGCGTTGAATAACACAACTACACAAGTGAATTTATTGGACAAGTCGGGTTATCCCACAGAAACTGATGTTAACATGACTTTTTATGACCAATTCTCGGGCGGAATAAAATACAATTACATACATACAATGAATAATCGTGGTAACCCGGATACTATTGTTATTGATCCGATCGGGACTTACAAAATGGTGGTGCATACAATTCCTCCTGTAGAAAAACAAAACATTACGATCACCGCTGGAAAACACAACATCATTGCGGTTGATGCACCACAGGGATTTCTCGATCTTAAAACAAGCGGGACAAACAATTATAAATCACTTCAGTGCATTGTAAGACAAGGTGGAAAAATGAACACGCTAAACGTTCAGGAATTTGGACAAACAGAAAAATACATTACAGGAAAATATGACCTGGAAATATTAACACTGCCACGTATAAATCTTTCGGATGTAACAGTCTCGCAAAGCAAAACAACAGCCATTGAAATACCTCAAGCAGGGATGCTTTCCTTAAATAAAGGATCGGAAGGAAAAGGAAGTGTTTTTGTAGAAGATAAAAATAAATTGGTTTGGGTTTGTAACTTAAAGGATAAATTGACACAGGAAAATATAGTATTGCAGCCCGGTAATTACAGGATCGAGTTCCGGCCCACAAGTGCAAAAGAATCTATTTATACTATAGAGAAAAAATTTAAGATAGAGTCGGGATCAACTAACGTAATTAAATTGTATTAAATTGGCAGACGAAGTAAGTTTTGTAACAATAAAAGTTTTCGTCCATCCAAACGATTGCATAATTGCTAAGGCAAAACTTGAGTCGGAAGGAATTCAATGCTTTGTCCTGAATGAAATAACAATTCAAGTAGACCCCTTACTCTCCAATGCCGTTGGAGGTGCAAAGCTCCAGGTTCATGAAGCAGATGCAAAAAGAGCGCTTGAAATATTAGAACAAGAGAGTGAACCTGAAATTGAGGATGAATACAAAGAGATGTTTAAAGACGACGCCGAAGAGATCGCATATCAGGCCGAACAAAAAATGTCAGAGGAGGATATGAAGAGAAAAATGAAGTGGGGTTGTATCTTAACAATAACTGTCTTTATTCTATTGATCTGTTTTTATATAATTTCCACATCATAAAATTGAATATTTAAAAATATGAAATACACTTACACAGAAAAAAAAGACACACGCTCCGGATTTGGAGCGGGATTATTAGAATTAGGAAAAAAGAATAAGGAAGTGGTCGCGCTTTGTGCCGATCTTACGGGCTCTTTGAAAATGGATGCATTCCAGAAAGAATTTCCTGAACGTTTTATTCAGGTAGGAATTGCAGAAGCAAACATGATGAGTATTGCTGCCGGACTTACCATTGGCGGTAAAATACCATTCACGGGTACCTTCGCCAATTTTTCTACAGGGAGAGTATATGACCAGATAAGACAATCCATTGCTTACTCCGATAAAAATGTAAAAATATGTGCATCACACGCGGGCCTCACATTAGGTGAAGATGGAGCAACACACCAGATACTGGAAGACATTGGTTTAATGAAAATGTTACCTGGCATGACCGTTATTAATCCTTGCGATTATAACCAAACCAAAGCTGCTACAATTGCTCTTGAAAAACATGTTGGACCAGCCTATCTGCGTTTTGGCAGGCCTACGGTACCAAATTTTACCCCTGCTGATCAGAAATTTGAGATAGGGAAAGCCGTGCTATTGCAGGAAGGAAGTGATGTTACCATATTCGCTACAGGCCATTTGGTATGGAAAGCCCTGGAAGCAGCCGAAATATTGGCAGAAAAAGGCATCAAAGCCGAAATAATAAATATTCACACCATTAAACCTTTAGATAATTCCGCAGTCTTAACTTCGGTACGCAAAACAAAATGCGTTGTAACAGCCGAAGAACACCAAATGAACGGAGGTCTTGGAGACAGCATAGCACAGTTGTTAGCCAGGGAACTCCCAGCTCCTTTGGAAATGGTAGCCGTAAAAGACACTTTTGGTGAAAGCGGTACACCGGAAGAGTTAATGAAAAAATACGGACTGGATACACCTGATATTGTTGAAGCTGCCAAAAAAGTGATTGCCCGCAGGGGATAAACATTAATTAATTCATGCAGGAATACAGCGATCAGGAACTGTTAGATCAATTCAGTAAACAGGAAACACGTAACTATTCTTTCAACTTACTTATTCGTAAATACCAGCAAAAACTTTACTGGCATATACGTCGCATCGTTATTGACCATGACGATGCCGATGATGTAATACAAAATACTTTTATTAAAGTATGGAATGGGCTGGATAAATTCAACGGAGAATCACAATTGTATACCTGGCTTTACAGGATAGCCACTAATGAATCGCTTACTTTTTTGAAACAAAAAAAATTAAGAGCAGGTGTTTCTCTTGACAGCGTTGAATATGGCTTAGCCAATGGCTTAACAGATGATAATTATTTTAGCGGAGATGAAATACAAAAAAAATTACAGAATGCTATTTTAACATTACCAGAGAAACAACGACTCGTTTTCAATATGAAGTATTACGAAGAAATGAAATACGATGAAATGTCGGAGGTACTGGGAACATCTGTAGGGGCGTTAAAAGCATCGTATCATCATGCCGTAAAAAAAATTGAAGAATATATTACCTCTAAAGATTAAACCTTTTGGCTTTAAAACAGTCAAAATAACAATGGAAAGAACAGATAACATACCAGATGACTTTGAGAACCTGGAAAGGTATGCTCCCACCCTGCATAAGATAGCAAGGGTAAATCCGTTTTCTGTTCCCAGCGGTTATTTCGAAAGTCTTTCGGAAATACTAAGTACTGTTGCTGTTATTGCCAAAGCCAGTAATTACAAAAAAACAAATGATATACCCGAGGGATATTTTGACAAGCTGCCTTCATTCATTCAGTCACAGGCAGTATTGTCTGATATTAAAAAGGAAAATCCTTTTGCAGTGCCTGCAAATTATTTTGATTACCTGCCCGCAAGGATACAGGAGCGTATTCAACAAACAAGCAAAAACGAAAACTGGCTGACCGGCTTAATAGGAAAATTAATTTCACCACGCTTAGCCTTTGCTTTACCTATCGCACTTATTGTTGTTGCAGCCGGATTTTTTTTACTCAGAAATCCTATTGATAACATGAACTCCGATAAACAACTAAGTGAATTAAGCAACAAGGATCTTTCGGAAACAGCAAATGAATTTGACGAAAGTTACCTGATAGATGAAATAACAGAAGGCGGTATTGTTACAGACGCGGCATCAAGTGAAGACACGGATGATATTGCGGATTACCTTATTGACAACAAGGTGGATGTAAATGTATTACTCAATGAAATGTAAAGAACATATTCAGATGAAATAGCCATATACCTTCGGCATACCAACCGACATGATTATATGGCGTATTCCCTGCCCGATGGCAGGCGGGCATGTGACAATCAGAACTTTATAAATTATATACACATGAAAAAATTAAAATATTTATTTATCCTGCTGTTTTGCATTCCAGCTTATACTGGCATAGCCCAAACAGGAAAAACAAAACAAGACATTGAAGCCTACAAGGTTGCCTTCATCACCAAACAAGTTGAGCTTACCCCTGCGGAAGCTCAAACATTTTGGCCCTTGTATAATGATTACCAACAGAAAAAAGAAGATCTCAGACAGCTGCAATTAAAAGAAAACAAAAAAGCCAACGCCGATTTTTCTAATCTTTCTGATACTGAAATAGAAAAACTCATTGACAACCAGGTGATAAACGAACAAAAAGAAGTTGATCTGTTAAAAGACTTTCATAAAAAAGCAAAAGCCGTATTGCCTGCAAAAAAAGTAGCGAAGCTGTATAAAGCTGAAGAAGATTTTAAACGGGAACTGATCAAGCTTTTAAAAGAAAAATCATAAACTATCACCGAAGATTATGCAAATGAAATTTTTAACACTTTCTGTGATAAGCATTATTGCATTACCAACAGTTTTGTTGTCACGCACTCTTAATCTGAAAGACTCGACCGAATCTTCTCAAAAACCGCCAAAGCATTATTTACCGAATTGCATTTACCTTAACACATACATGACCCCGGAGAGAAGTACAAAAAATTCTTCTCTTGGAAATTATTCTTTTTCACAAAGCAGTTTAGGATTTTATCTGCCGTTTTTCACTCAGGACAAATTCAGTAAAGACAGCACTTCCATTGCAAACATTCATATGCTTCTCGTTGGTAACACAACCGTTTCCAGCCCCCGCTTTACCGCGCTTGAGAATAATCATCAGTTTAACAAAACAAGTCTTGGCTTACGAATCATTTACAACACCGGTAAAAAAGGCATATGGTTTTTTAATGGTTCACCATTTGTGGTGTACGACAATTTTGATAAAACCTCAAAGTCACTACGCTATGCATCGGTACTACTTTATAACCGTACTGTAAATGATAAATTCAGCTATCGCGTTGGCTTTATCAAAACATTTGTATTCGGCAACCGATATAGTCTTCCGCTAATTGGCTTCCGGCTAGGTCCCCTCGACGGCACCTATGTATCCATGCAATTGCTTCGAAACATATCCGTACACTTTCCACTGAACAAACATTTGTATGGAAGTGTTTTTATAAAACCTATGGGCGGACTTTATAATGTAATTAACAATGACACTCTTTATCCGGGCAATGATAAAATAATTCAATTCGGACGTTACGAATTACTAAACGGAATACGGTTAGATTACGCGAGCAAAAATTTTGACTTCTATATCAGCAGTGGTGTTACAAAACGCAACAGAATTGCATTTGCATCTACTTCATATAATAAAAACAAAAGAGGTGTAGTTAGTCATTTTTATTCGGAAGAGCTCAAATCTGCAACATTCATTGAAGCCGGATTAAATGTAAAATTCGGCCGCGTTAAAAAAGTTTACAATAATATGAATATGTATGATGTGTTTGATCTGAATAATACTATTGATACTGGTGACAACAATACAAGCGTAATTAACAACGAAATACCGGCGAAAGGTTTGGAGAATGATCTAAAGAAAATTCAGTACAAGGATATACAGGACTTGATAGAACTAGAAGATATTTACTAAACTTTTTTTCTTGAAACGAGCACTGTATTTCCATTCTTTACACTAATGTCCCAGCCGCTGTCAAGCGTTTTTCTCAGATAACGTAAATAAAGATTTGCCCTTTGTGTTATGCGGCTTTGTGACTCTCCCTCTTTTTCCATGCCGGTAAATTCATAACATAGCATTTTAGGGTGCTCGTGCATGAATATCAATACAATTTTAACGATCGTATTCATTACCCGAAAGATTTCTCCCCGATTAGTAAGCGTATATTCTTCTCCCTCAAATTCATCGTTTATTACCCCAAACACAATAGTAGCATGCAAAATATTGTCCTTTCTACGGCCAAAACGCACCTCATATTTTATACCACTGTCAGTGGTGAAAAAATACACACCTGCCGAACTTATGGCGGGAGTCTGTATCTTATATTCCATAGTATCCGAATGTAGGCATTGTATGTTCATAAAAAAAGAGAGCGGGCAATTTTTATTATAATTTTTTTATACTATATTCATACTAATACTCCCATGAAGATGACAAGGTTACACCACATAGGGCTTTTTTTATTCTTTTTCGCCTCCCTATCCTCTGGATATTCATCAAACCTTTATTCTGTAAAAGATATTGTTGACAGTACATATGGAATAATTTTCTACGAAAAATACAATCCACAAGTTGGTGGTGAGGATATTCGAATGAACGATTATGCGACTCCGTGTGAAAATACTATAATTGATTATTACGATGATGGAAACGTTTTACACCGCGGCTCGTATGTGAACGGAACGCTGATTACTTACAAAAATTTTTATCCGGATGGTAAATTGGAAAGAAAATTTAAAGGACTTGCGGGAGGGAGATACATGCTTGAAACTTATTACCCAAACGGACTATTACGATCAAAAATAGTTTACTTCAGAAAAGACGCCATTTCGTGGAATGAATATTATCCGAACGGACAGGTAGAATTCAGCGAGAAATACAATTCGCGTTTTTTATTACTATATAGAAAATCATTTGGCGAAGATGGAAAAACACAAACAGCATTTGAACTGGTGAACAAAAGAAAAAACGTTTACTCACATAAAGAATATTATGAGAACGGAGCTATAAAAGAAGAAGGAGGAATGACATTTAGTGATGAAGTGGTGGACTTTAAGCGCGAAGGGACATGGAAAATATACGATGAAACAGGAAAACTCGCAAGGATGGAAGAATACATTCACGGTGAATTCAACTTAGAAACTCAAGCCAATGCATCAGCACCTAAAAAAGCTGCGGCAACATTAACTACTGCTGGCGGGCAAACATCAACCCCGGTTACAACAAGCACACCTCAAAAGCAAAAAGCATCTGCAAAGCCGACCACAGAAGAGGTTGATTCTTTTTTTGATGAGGATGATGCCGCTACAGACGAGGTGGTTGATCCGAAGAAAAAAAATAAAAAAGTAAAAACTACTTCACCTTAATTGATCCCGGAAGTTTCATTATACTTTCAATTTCCAAAACAGTTTTTGGCACTGCAGCAGAAAGCACATCAGGAGCACCGGAAGTTATCAGTACATCATCCTCTATCCTAACACCAATATTCCACCATGCCAGATCACATTCAGAACCTGCTGGAATATAAATACCCGGCTCAACAGTTATTACATTACCCACAGCAAGTTTTCCATACATACCTGCATCATGGACATCGAGGCCCAGGTAATGAGATGTGCCATGAAAAAAATATTTTTGTGCTTCTTCTGGTTTTTTAATAATACCCAACTCCATTAATCTTTTTTGAACAACTGCCATAGCTGCTTTGTGCGGAGCACGAAACTCACTGCCTTCCAGACATGCATTTATTCCTGCCTGCTGAGCCTCCAGAACAATTTCATAAATTATTTTCTGCTGCTTGCTGAACTTTCCATTTACCGGCATTGTCCTTGTTACGTCTGCAGCATACCCATGGTATTCGGCACCTACATCGCACACCAGCAAATCCTTATCATTTAATTTTTTTCTATTCGTCTCATAATGTAAAATACAGGAATTCTCTCCACCGCCAACAATGGATGGGAACCCGACTTTTTCTGAACCTTTCGTTTTAAAAAAATATTCCAATACTGCTTCCGATTGATATTCCGTCATATTAGGCTCAAGTACCCGCATGAGTTCTACTTGGGCTGCACAGGTAATATCAATTGCTTTACGAAGCAATACCATTTCTTCAGGAGTTTTTATCTCTCTCAAAGATGCCATCATATCTTTTAATGAAGTGTTGTCCTTATTGTTTTTTTCATAATTTATTTTCGCTTTAAAATGCGAAATGAGACTGTACAGATCTCCTGTATTGTCTTTCACATCTTTTATATCTTCCCGGAACGAAAAAAAATAAACCTTATCGAAAGAAGAGAATGGCAATTGAAAATCTGAAAAATTTTTATTTTCAGCAGGATAATCAAAACCAAGTTGAGATTTAGCACCTTCAATACCCAACCTTCTTCCAGTCCATGCTTCCGCACCCGGATTACGCTCGGGTACAAAAATAAATTCATCAGTAACATTACCCGAAAAGTCCTGCATTTTTTTTAGGACTATTAATACTGCATCCGGCTCGGTAAGTCCGGTGAGATAATAAAAATTCGGATCCTGATGGTAGGGATAATAAACATCATTGGATTTATTACGGACAGGGCCGGCAAAAAAAACTGCAACACTATTATCAGCCATCAATGCACGAAGTGCCTCTCTCCTGCCCTTATGAAAATCTTTTGTGAGCAAATCTTTATCAAATAAAAATCTGTCGGACTGGGAGTCCCCTGCAAACGAAAAAAGAAGAAAGAAAAAGACAAACCTCATCATAAAAGTAAAACGCTAATTCTTCGGGCAAATTACATCAAAAAAAAACGTTGCCACAAATGCAGCAACGTTCTGTATATCTCTTAAGAAAAATTTATTTAGCTTTTGCTAAATAACCTTTTTCCCTGGCTTCTTTCAAACAAGCACTAATTCCGTTTTTATTTATGTTACGAATCCCGGAAGTAGACACACGCAAGGTGATCCATTTGTTCTCTTCCTGGATAAAGAATTTTTTAACTTTTAAATTCGGCTTAAAACGTCTTTTAGTTTTAACGTTTGAGTGCGACACTTTGTGTCCAACTATTGCCTTTTTTCCTGTTATCTCACAAATTCTTGACATGATAGATTATATTAAATTCTTAAAATGGGATGCAAATAACGGCATTTTTATCCAAAAAACCAAATTATACCATAATCCAATTATATAGGTCATTACTCCGAAAAACGATTAAATTTCTTAGCTTTATATCCTTTGACACCTTAAAATAGGTGAAAAAGAGATTTCCTCGTATTTGAATCCTGGGCTAATTTAATACATAAAGATGTTTAAACCGTTAACCATTTTATCTCTTTTTTTGATTCTCCTCTTACCAGAATATGTAAAAGGGCAATATTGTATACCTATTGTTTCTTCTAACGGCACCGTTCCAATTGGCGACTCCATAGGAATTATCAATGTTAACCTAAATACAATTAACAATAACTCTGCCGCTAAAATGGGTTATGAAAATTTCACAGGTATAAGTACAACACTTACCAAAGGCAGGCAATATAGGTGGGTTCTAAAAATTCACTTTTAGAGATTTGACTAAAAATCGGAGAA